>NZ_CP188040.1:2586933-2910300 GCF_049943125.1 Alloiococcus sp. CFN-8 | reverse complement strand
TTCCTGCCAGCACAAACAAATGCCATATTCCGTGATTGAATTTAATCTTGTTCATTAAGTATACTAAGGCTCCAAGAGTATAGGTAACCCCTCCAGCAATTAAATAAATAAGCCCTGAGGATGGCATGCTTTTATATAAGCTCTTAAAAGCTAAGATTATAATCCAACCCATAATTATATAAAGCAGCGTTGATAGCTTATCTTTTTTGCCTGTATTAAATGCTTTGGCAACGATGCCAAATACAGCGCAGCTCCATACAACTCCTAATATTGTATACCCTATGGGGCCTCTTAATACTGTCAAGCAGAAAGGTGTATAGGTACCTGCTATAAGTATATAAATTGACATATGATCTATTTTTCTAAAGAGCCTTTTAATCTTTATATCTCTGAAGGAATGATATAAGGTAGAACCAAGATACAAAATAACCATCGCTGCTCCATATATAGAAAAGCTGACCACATGCCAAACAGTACCTTTGTTTGTAGAAAAGAAAATAAGAAGCACTAAAGCCAATACAGAAAGAACCGCTCCAATACCATGAGTAACCGCACTGAATATTTCTTCACCTAAGGAATAATTCTTATCACCCATATCTTCGCCTCCAAACAATTTTTCTTAATTATACCATAACTTATTTATTTTTTAATAATGAAAATTGCCTATTAATTAGTCATATATTATTTAAAAATACTTTACTTCTATATTAACCAAAAGGTCTATGTTAAAATATTTATATAGTAGAAAGGAGATGTGTTTGTATGTTCAAATATAACAAAATGGATATTGTTGCAAGCCGGGAGGTTTGCATAAAATAAATATTGCAATTACCTCCCATAAGTTATAAATATGACTTTAGGAGGATAACACATTGAATAAAATCGATATAAAAAACCTAGGCTTTAACAATAAATTTTTCACAGAGGCCAGCTTATATAAAAATCTCTACCCTGGAAGAGTTGTTTTCCAATCTAAAAATATATACAGAGTAATCTGTGAATACGGAGACAAACTGGCACAGATATCAGGTAAATTTCATTATGAGGCTAAAACACCCTCAGATTTCCCAGCAGTTGGTGATTTTGTTATGCTCAGCGGGGAAGAAGCAGAAACTGCCGTAATACATCATGTACTGTCCAGGAAAAGTGCCTTTATCAGAAAGGCTGCTGGAACCTCACAGACTGAGCAGGTTGTTGCCACAAATATAGATACACTTTTCATTTGTATGTCTATGAATAAGGATTTCAATCTCCGCAGATTGGAACGGTATTTAGCCATTGGTTGGGACAGCGGAGCTATTCCTGTAGTAGTGTTGACTAAATCAGATTTATGCGAGGATGTTCCTAAGCTTCTGCGAGAAGCATATACTGTTTCTACTGGAGTAGATATAGTTGTAACCTCTGTTATCCAGGAGGATGGCTATCGCCAGCTAACCCCTTATATCAAAAAGGGTGAAACAATTGCCTTTATCGGATCCTCTGGTGTGGGCAAGTCCACTCTCATAAATTGCTTAATGGGAGAAGATAAGCAAATTACAAACGGCCTAAGAAATGATGACAAGGGTAAGCATACCACTACAAGTAGAGAGCTCATCTTACTAAAAGACGGCTCCTTAATCATTGACACTCCAGGAATGAGAGAGCTAGGGCTAGATAGTGCTGATCTATCAAAAAGCTTTTCAGACATTGATAATCTTGCAGCCATGTGCAAATTCAATGATTGCACCCACACCAAAGAGCCTGGCTGTGCAGTGCAAAAAGCCATAAATGAAGGTATTCTCTCCTATGAGAGGCTTTTAAGCTATGAAAAGCTAAAAAAAGAATCTAAATATAACGGTCTTAACTCACGGCAAATTGAAGCTATGAAGGTTAACGAAATGTTCCGTGGCTATGGAGGCATGAAGAATGCTCGAAGGCTTGTTAAGGAAAAGAATAAGCGCAGGTAGACTAAATTTCAATTTAACTCATTATAAAAAACAAGTTATTCTGTGAATTATCAAAACAGATATAATAAATGAGTTACAATCAAAAAAAGGTTGTCCATAAAAGCTGTATGCTTTTACGACAACCTTCTGTATTTATAACACCAAAGGATTAATAATTATTATTGAACTTCTTGATTTCCTGTTACTTCTGATTCAGTTAAAGTAAAGGAAGATTTTGCTTCTTCACTGGAGAAGTAAACATTACCCTCAATTTTCATGTTATCTAAAGTAACATCATTTGCTTCTACATAAAGATCGCCAACAATAACTCCACCCTTTAGTGTTGTTTTATCAGCCTTTACTGTTAGCTTTGGAGCAGTAAGAGTGTAGGAATCAGTTATATTTCTATCTTCATCCTGAGCATAAAGTGCAAGCTTACGGCCTGTATAATCTTCGCCTTCCTTTGCAACTTCACCTTCTAAAACTAAATCCTCTTCAACAGTTAAGTCCTGCTGTACTACTATTATCCAGGTACCATCTTCTCCCATTGCAGTCTTTAATGACTCTGCATCAGTAGCTACAGATGCACTAGTAACCACATCTGTGTCTTCACCCGCATTGTTATCTTTATCAGTGTTATCACCATTGGAACCACAGCCAGTAAATATTACAGCAGCAGCCATAAGTGAAAGAAATAATCCTTTTAATTTCATCAATTGTACCTCCTAGGATATTATTCTTTGGTGTTATTCAACTTGATTATAGCATAAGATTATTAACAAATAACAATTGTCACTCAATTCTTAACATAAAAATCATAAATATTTGCAAAAAAATAAAAACCAAGAATTTGTTCAAAAGGCGAACAAATTCTCAGTTCTATGGTGCCATTCATCTCTGTTGTTTTGTGTTATTTCGACATTTTAGAGATGGCTGTCGAACCAGTCTGTTATTTCCTTTAAGCGTCGTATACGATGCTTTGGCTTTCCGCTTCTGGAGAGCTCGTGATTTTCCTCACGGAACATGCAAAGCCTAGCTTCAACACCGTGATACTTGAGGGCTGTGAACATCTGGAGCCCTTCTGTGAGCCAGCAGCGATAATCCTGCTCGGAGTGAATGAACAGTGTTGGTGTTTTCACCTTGTCGGCATATTTTAGAGGTGAATGCCACCATAGCTTATCACTATCGCTCCATGGAGTAGCTCCTCCATTTTGATCATCGGCGAAGTAGTAGCCTATGTCTGTAGTATTGAACATGGATATCCAGTTGGATATGCTTCTCTGGGAGGCAGCAGCCTTAAATCTATCTGTGTGTCCAATGATCCAGTTGGTCATAAAGCCACCATAGGAGCCACCAGTTACCCCGAGTCTTGTCTCATCTACGCAAGGATATCTAGCTATAACCTCGTCGGTGAATATCATTAAATCATCATAATCCACTGTTCCATACTTTCCTCTGATATCTGCAAATTCATTCCCCTTGCCATCACCGCCGCGAGGATTGCAGAAGAATACTACATAGCCCCTGTTAGCCCATAGCTGCATCTCATGGTAGAATACCGTTCCATAAACAGTCTTAGGCCCTCCATGAATATCCAATATAGCAGGGTACTTTTTACCCTCCTGATAATCTACGGGCTTCATAACAAAGCCATCAATGATTACGCCAGGAGCTGTTTCAAAAGTAAAATGCTCTACTGACGCTATTGATCTCTCCTCATTTACCCAGCTATTAAAGGAGGTTATCTGCTTTTCTCCCTCTCCAGTGAGCTTGTACAATTCCTGCAGCTTATTATCCCTCATAGCTACATAGATAACCGATTCCTTATTAACGGATATTCCATCTACTGTGCCTTCTTCATGAATAATTCTCTCAATATTACCATCCTCATCAATAGTATCTAAGTAGCAGCTATAGCCTTCTGTAGAGATATAATAGTATTTATCGCCTACTTTTTCTATGGAAGAACTGCTTCCAAGCCTTGAATCTGAGCCTACAGAATTATGAGTAGAGCCATCAAAATCTGGAGTTATGAGCCTTGCCTTTAAATCCTTTAAGCTCAGGGTATACCACTTGGTATTCTCGTTTATACCATAGCTTTTACAATCCGTTGCCATGAAGATAAGCTTATCATCGCCTATAAAGTTCGCATAAGCATAGCTGAGCTTCTCTGGGTAAGGCTTTCCATCTAGTTCCTTCGCTTCTATAGCCTTAAGCTCCTTAGTTTTTAAATCTAATAAAGCTATTACATTGTTTATAGGATATTTATCCTTAAAATCTGTATAAAGGACAACTGCCTTGTTCTTTTCATCATTAAGCTGTATAGCTTCAATATTTATTGTTCCAGAAACAAGCTCCTCTACTCTTTCTTCCTTTATATGATAAAGATAAAGTCTTGTCCTCTTCTTGTTTGTAAAGCCTCCACCATTGGACCAGAAGGGTATCTCCTCCAGAACCTCATAATCCTTCTCTTCCTTTTTAGCTTTTAAATATTCCTTCTTTTCTTCCTCTGTTAAACTATTAACATCCTTGCCGTTCAAGTCATATTCTGAGGTAAAAATAAGGGTATCTTCATTGATTATTTTAACAGTGCCAACAGACTTAGGTATTTTAATAAACTTTTTGGCCTCTCCACCCTTTATATTAATCTTATAAAAGTTAGTAAACTCCTCACCCTTTCCTAAGGCATCCTTGTCTTTAGAATCCCTTACATCAGGGAATATTATATTTTCATTATCCCACCATAAAAAGCTTCTCTCACTGTTAAAGGTTGTAAGCTGATAATAATCTTCTGATTCCACATCCATAAGCCATATATTCGATAGATACTTATTGTCTTCTTCCTCCGCTTCCTGCACTACAAAGGCTAATTTTTTTCCATCTGGAGAATGTTTAATTCCAGACAAATATTTGTATTTTATAAAATCTTCTAACTTTAACCTTTCCACTATATCACTCCTATCTTTATATATTTATGATTATATCATTTTTAAAGGAATATTACTGCACTTTTGCAAATTTCTACTATTTATCTGTAAATATTTTGCCAAGATTAAAAAGTCTCCAAATTTTTAAGGGAACTCTTCTGAGTTCCCTTATCATTTTTTAATTATAAATTTTTCTTTCTTCAATGAATAGTATTCCTAGGAAAAAACTAGGTATAAGTGCTAGGATTAAATATAATAATCCAAGCTTATTTCCCATTAGTGTTAATCCAGATGATAAACCCAAAAAGCACATTGAAAATAACATTTTATTATCATGAAAGCTTCGAATAACATCCTTAAAGAATTTATTCTTTTTCATTAAACAAACCTCCTAATTATTTGAATGCAGCCTTACCCTTATTTTTTATCCTTTGAAGTAAAAGAAAATCTAAACTACTGTTTCCTATTACACTCTAGTATCCTTCACATGTTTAACTAACGGTTCAATATATTCCCTTGAGGAAATATCATGTGAGCTTTGAATCGCCTGCTCTAATGCCGCTTCAGTGGTGTCCTTTACCTTCTTTTTGCTCACTATATAAGCAAAGATTTTCATAATAAAACGGTCAAAACCAGACATTTTTTCATAGCAGAGCCCACTCTGCATATAAAAGTGAGGAACTGAAGCTAATTCCTCCTTAGTTAGATTTGCTTGCCATGCCTTGTCGATCACCTCTACTGCTGTATTAGGTGTAGCTCCCGTAGTAAAAATGATGAAATTTTTCACATTATTATTTTTACATAGCTCTTTTGCTTTTGTTAGTCCATCTATCTTCCCTGCACTAAGTCTACCACCAAAAATAACTGCGTCATATTCCTTGAGCTCAGTACTGGCTAGCTTGTTAATGTTAACGGCCTTACACTTAAGCTCCTCTGCTATCATATCAGCGTAGCTCTGAGTAAAGCCTGTTTTGGATCTATAAATAACGATAATTTTCATAATCCCCTATCCTCCATACTCCCATTAATTTTTATACACCCTACTACTCTTAATTATAGTGAAAAACTTAATTCTCAATCTTTGACTTTCCAAATATTTGTAATTACTTAATATTATATTATATAATAAAAGCAAATGAAATATTGAAATATATCATAAAGAAAATTCTATTAAAAGGAGAAACCTATGAGCTTTCAATTAAGAAAATTAACAATAAAAGATGGTATGGATATCTATGAAATGCTGCAGGAAATTCCGAGAAATGAAGACGGCTTTATTAATTCAGTAAACGGTAAAACCTTTGAAGAATACAAATCCTGGCTTACATCTAGCAATAACACCTCTAAAGGAATAGGCCTGCCAGACTGGAAGGTACCCACAACCATCTACTGGCTTTATGCTGACGGACAGCCTGTAGGCATCGGCAAGCTTCGCCACTACCTCACTGATAAGCTAAAAGAAGAAGGCGGACAATTAGGCTATTCCATACGACCATCACAAAGACAAAAAGGCTACGGAACCATCCTCCTCAACATGCTAATAAAAGAAGCAAAGAAAATGAATATCCCCAACCTATTATTAACCATCAAGAACACCAATACCCCCTCCATAAAAGTGGCCCTAAATAATAACGGAGTAATAGAAAAAATAACCGAAGAAAGACACTATATCTGGATAAACCTTTAATATAAATTTATTTAAGCTTATGATGCGGGATGAGAGGTGGACTTTATAGCAAAAGAACTTATTTTACTCGTTTATGTAGATATAAAGCATATCCCCCTGCAACTATGATAATAAACAAAGCTGCAAGGTAATCCCATACATTGGATGAAGCATTTGAAAATTTCGATGTAATGTTAACAACACTATGTGTAATGATACATGGAATTAGGCTTCCACTCTTGTAGAATACCATTACAAATGCAAATCCGATTGCTATTGCATAACCAATTTGAAAAAAAGTATCTGCTGTCGCCTGTCCTGTAAGAAGGTTTATGATATGTCCAGCACCAAAAGTAACTGCAGATATAATAATTGCCTTTTTAACACTATCCTTTTCTATTGCCTTAAATAACAAGCCTCTAAATATTATTTCTTCAACATAGCCAACAAGTCCCATAGTAATAACTGAAAATGTTTGATGTAACAAATCATAGTGCATAGATACGCCAAACCAAAAGTTCACTGTAGCTAAAAGAACAAACGGTATGAAATATAAATATTTCTTAACATCCGACAAGCCAACCAGTCCATACTTTACCACAAGTTTATTTTTTACAATAAAGCTTGTTATAGCGATCGCAATTACCAATAATCCTATTAAAGGATATGGACTTGCATCTCCAAAATTATTTCTAAGATTCCCCATTACAAGGGTATAGATAATAATCCACAATACAGCAAACCATATTTCACTTTTCTCATATAGCTTTTTCATCCTAGAATACTCCTCTCTCTATTCTTTACATACATATATCTAATGCGTCTTTCATAGTAGGCATGTACAATCAACTCCTTTTTTAGATATTATTTCCTAATATTGTTATATGCTATTTATCGTCAAAAATCAACAGTATTTTGGACATAGCCTTCAAGAATTATCTAATATAAAAAAATACAAATCCCTAAATTTATAACAGAAAATTTTAAACACTCTTAACCGATCTCAAAGCATTTTCATTTAAAAGAAAGGTCATGTTAAAGAATAGTGTTGATAATAACAAATATGGATTAAGGGAACTTTTTAAAGTTCCCTTAATCCATATTTTAGTATAAATACCCTCAATAGAGTTATGCAATTTTCCTAAAAATCTTTGAGTATATTGTTGTGCCTATAAATGAAATTAAAGTAACTGAACACATAATTATAAGAACAATTAAAAACAAATCATCCGAAAACTCCGATATCGTTTCTCCTAAAGTCAAGAAACTTCCATCTGGCACTCCTTGTATAACTTTATAATGGTCTACAACAAGATCAATTAAAGAAAACATACAAGAAAGAAGAAATCCCATTAAAGCAGAGCTAATTATAACCTTACTATATTTTTCATTGGTTTTTAAGGACAAATTGTAGATAATTGAGATAATGGATATAGAGCCTATAATAATATATATCTCTGACCACTCTTATCCATCTTCTATGCTGTGTAGCCTCAATCAAATGAGTCAATTTAATATCATTTTTAGAGATACTAGTCTCTTCCTCTAACTCACGATAAGCCGAAGCTAGCCCATCTTCTCCTTTTTCTATTTTCCCTCCTACTAAATTATATAGCCCTTTATAAGGATTTTTTCTCCTCCTACACATAAGTATATGTTTATTCGAACAATCAAAGATAGCAATAACATTAAATTCAATTCCCATATCTTTCCTCGCCTTTGTAAAAAATAGCTATTTATACACAAATTATAGCATTATTTACCACTTAATTTAACTTTATTCTCATCTTTTCATAACTAACCACTTACCGATAACCATCAAAACATTTCTTCCCTCCTCCCCTAATCACCTGCCAAAACAAACAAGCAAACAAAAAGAGCCCTGCACCATCATCAGCGCACAAGCTCTTTCTTATCAGATTTACTTTTTTTATTTTTATCCTTTGTTACTATATCTTTTAATTTATTTTTTATCTTTTACTTTATCCTTTGATTTACTTCTATCCTTAATCCTTTGCTTTATCCTTTTATTTACTTCTATCCTTTTTCCTTTGCTTTATCCTCTGTTTTATCCTTTGCTTCTATATTTTATCTTTTATCTTTGCTCTTTTCTCTTCTCTCTGCTCTTCAACTCTTAGCTCTTACCTTTTACTTCTTAGCTCTTTTCTCTTTTCTCTTTTCTCTATTCTCTCTTCTCTGCTCTTCAACTCTTAGCTCTTACTTCTTACCTCTTAGCTCATCTCTGCTCTTTTAATTATTATAATACAAACTCTCCGAAGGATACTCCGGATCACTAGTTACATCAATCCCCAACCTTCTAAAGGTCTCCTCATCGCTTCTGCTTAGAATTGTAGTGGAGTGTGCCTGGCATCCGCTTAGCTCAGATAGCTTTTCCATGGCTACTTGGGCTGTTGGGTTTGTGGCGGCACATATGCTTAGGGCGATGAGCACCTCTTCACAGTTTAAGGCAGTATTTCTGATGCCTAAATTCTTTGATTTTAAGTTAAGTATTGGCTCCAGTATCACTGGGGAAATAAGGTGTATTCCATCAGAGATTTTGGCAATGTGCTTAACGGAATTGAGGATCAGTGCTGCTGTGGAGTTCATCAGCTCTGAGCTTCTTCCTGTTAGGATAGTGCCGTCGGGAAGTTCCATGGCCACTACTGGGCAGTGCTCTGTGCAGTTTTTAACCTTATAGCTGGAAGCATATTCTCTTGCCACAGTAACTGGCTTTCTGTCCTCTTCCTTCAGTTGAAGCTCTTCCATTATGAACTTAACTCTATTTAGGGTATCTATATCTACATAGCCTTTTTTGTATTCCACTTGAGTTTTGAAGAATCTTCTAATAACCTCATCCTTTGAAGCCTTCTGAACCACTTCATCATTGGTTATTCCATAGCCTACGCGGTTTACTCCCATATCAGTAGGAGACTTGTACGCCGCTTCTTCACCGGTGATTTTTTCAATAATCTTCTTTAGGACAGGGAACATTTCTATATCTCTATTATAGTTTACTGCCTTAAAATTATAGCTTTCCAGGTGGAAGGGATCAATCATATTTACATCCTTAAGATCTGCTGTAGCAGCTTCATAAGCTATGTTTAAAGGATGCTTTAAAGGTATGTTCCACACAGGGAAGGTTTCAAATTTTGAATAGCCTGCACTTCTTCCCCTCTTATATTCATGGTAAAGCTGGCTTAGACAGGTAGCAAGCTTACCGCTTCCTGGTCCTGGTGCAGTAACTACTACTATAGGCTTAGTAGTTTCTATGTAAGGATTCTGGCCATAGCCCTCATCACTGACAATGGTATCTACATCCGTAGGATAGCCCTTTGTACTCCTGTGCTTGTAGACCTTAATTCCTCTTCTCTCCAGCTTGTTAATGAAGACATTTGTAGCTGGCTGCTCCTGATATCTTGTGATAACCACGCTATTTACATCCAGCTCATAAGCTCTCAAATCATCGATGAGTCTTAGAACATCCATATCATAGGTGATTCCAAAATCTCCACGAATCTTATTCCTTTCAATGTCACCAGCATAAACACAGATAACTATTTCAGCCTTCTCTCTCAGCTTGTGTAATAGCTTTATCTTAGCATTTTCATCAAAACCAGGAAGAACCCTCTTAGCATGCATATCAAATAGCAGCTTACCCCCAAATTCTAAATAAAGCTTATCATAATTATTAACTCTTTCTAGTATGTACTTCGACTGCTCTTCTAAATACTTCTTGTGATCAAATCCAATCTCCATTTTAGCCCCTCACTAACATCTATTTATTAAATATTTTATGTTAAAATTATTATGTCACATTAATTCAATTTTCATCATTCAACTTAAAATTATTGCACAAAACAACCTCAAAGTAAATAACTCCTTATCAAAAAAGGTATATAAGAGAAATAATACTCATATATACCATTAGCTATAATAATATTTTTAATTAGAAATGAATATTTTTCATATAAAAAGAATTTAATCATCACTTACTGTAATGGCCATGGGCACTCTCACAGATTTATAAGGATCAATATTCATTGATTTTTCCGGGCTAATATCCAGAGCTAGCATATATGCCAGATTAAAAATAGCCTCTGCCTGTGCTTCAATATTTACATTTACCGTCCCTAAGACTTTTTTTCCTGCACAGCCTCTAAGCCTTGTACAGTTCCATCAATCCCTACTATATTTGAAAAGCTAATCCCCAGCTCCTCTAATGCCTGTACAGCTCCTAAAGCCATATCATCATTATTAGAAATTATCAGCTCTATTTCATCCTTATGCTTTTTAAATATCCTTTCTACTAAGGTCTTTGCCTGACTTCTATCCCAATTGGCAATTGCTCCATCAACCTTTTCCACCTCAAGGCCCGCATCCTTTAAGGCCTTTATAGATACCTCAGTACGAATAAGAGTATCCTGATGTCGGCTTTCTCCCTCCAGCATGATATATTGAATAATTCCATCTCCATTTATATCAATTCTTCCAGGGTTGTCCTTATAAGAATAAATTATCATATCTGCCTGCAGCTCTGCTGACTTTCTAGCATCAGTGCCCACATAATATACCTTTTCCCACCTTTCCATATCCTCCTGGACAGGTTCCCTATTAAAAAACACTAAGGGAATATCCGCATCCCTTGCCATATCAATAATGTGAGCAGCATTAGTTCTATCAACTAAATTCACACATAGGACATCATAATTTAGAGCTATAAATCTTTCTATTTGATCATTCTGTACAAATTGATCCTCCTTAGAATCAGCTATGTTAATATAGCTCTGAATTCCAGTGCTGTCCTCTAGTTCCTTAGCCTTAGTCCACATACCAGCCATGATGTTGGAAATGAAAACATCCTCCTCTGAGTAAAGAGCAACTCCAATTTTAATTACTTTATTCTTCTCTGGGCTCTCTTCCCCCTCCCTTATATAACCATAATAGATGGCTACCACAAGGATAATAAAGCCTGATAGTACACTGAATATTTTTAATCCTTTCATTTTTTCACCTCTGCCTTGTCTAGGATATGGGAAATAAAATCTGTTCTAAGGGCATGGTAAACATATTATTTTTATCCACCTCATATATCTCCAAAAATACCTCTTCATTCTTTTTTTCCTCTAAATAGCCGTATAGCCAGTTTATACTTAAATACCCTGCATCATAATCACTTTGAGCTATTACCTTTGAAATACTCCCCTTCTCAAGACCCCTTAAAATATTATCGGTAATACCTACACCATATACTCTTCTATCCTCTCCAAAGGCTTCTGATAGCTGCTCTGTAATCTCAGGGATTAAACCAATAGCACTTCCTGAAGGATCCATAGAAGCAGCATAAAGATTTCCATATTCTAAGTCCTCTCTATTTACATACACGGTCTCATAAGCAATTCTAAGCTCCCTAAGCTTATTAATTAGCCCATTATATCTTTCCTCTATCCCCCCTACTGCTCCATGGGGGTAAAATATATAAGAGGTTTCCTGCGGAGCATCCTTAGCCAGGACTTCTGCCAAATGCTCCCCCATAGTATAATTATCAACGGAGATGTGTTTTATAACCTTTTGAGAGTTTATCTCTTCCCCCAGGGATATTATAGGAATGGATATTTTCTTTTCCTCTAACCACAGTTCAAGGGCTTGGCTGTTAATTGGGGCTAGGACGATAGCGTCCACCTTATTCTCTATCTCTCTTTCTATATAGGATAGCTGCTCTCCCTCCGTCATATCCACATACATACCAACGAAACGCAGATCCATATTATTATCTATACCTGCTTTTTCCGCTCCCAGCATAATATATTTCCAGTATTCTTCCGCAGAATTATCCATTATAACTGCCACCTGATAAGTTTTTACCACCTCCTGAGGTGTATAGAGCCGCTTAAAGAGCACTGCTAGGAGAACAATTAGTACAAGCAATATTATAAAGCTTATAAACTTTTCTACTTTTCCCATGAATTATTCTCCTCCAATTCTCCATAGGGTATCGCTGGAAATACCAAGGTTATACAGGTACCATGATCCGGCTTGCTTTCAATGGCTACACCATACTCCTCTCCAAAATAAAGCTTTATACGCTCATGAACATTTCTAAGACCAATTCCAGAGCCCTTTGAGGACTTAGGTCCTGACTTAAGAAGCTCGGTAACAGTCTCCTCTGTCATTCCCATACCATTATCCTCTACTGCAATATTTACCCTGCCATCCTTAATAAAAGCCCTTATATTTATTAGTCCATCCCCATCCATATAATCCATGCTGTGATATATGGCGTTTTCCACTAAAGGCTGAACTGCCAGCTTTATTGTGGACATATTCATTACCTCTTTATCCACAGAAATTCTATATTTAAACTTATCCTTATACCTATACTCCTGTATTAGTAGATAATTCTCCACATGCTCCAGCTCATTGGCAACGGTTATGATGTTCTTACCCTTGCTTATACTTATCCTGAAGAACCTCCCTAGAGCAGTTACAGCTCTTACAGCACCTTCATATTCCTCCTGCTCTATCATCCATACAATTATGTCCAGGGTATTATACAAAAAATGAGGATTTATCTGAGCCTGGAGAGCGTTGAGCTCACTTTTTTGCTTCTCCACGTGCTCCTCTACAATCTCTTCCGTAAGCTGCTTCAACCGGTCAACCATGTTCTGAATAGATATCCCAAGGCTTCTAACCTCGTAGTAGCCTCCAATAAATATCTCTCTTTTATTCCCATACTCCTCTAGCCCCTTTAAAGACTCTTCTAAGCGTTTAATAGGATATGTAATCTTATTTGTTATATAGGTGTTAACTAAGATAAGCATTTCAAGAAGTAAAAGTAAAACAATCAAAAGAAAAAGTACGTTATCTACTCCTACGGTTACTAAATCCTTCGTAGAAACTATACCTACTACTCTCCAGCCTGTATAACCTACAGTATTTATTATCACAGACCTTTCTTCATCAAAAAGCTTATCTTCATAGTTGCCATCCTTATAATCAGCTAGCTCAAGGTTATTTTCTTCCTTTATCCCCGAGGCCAGGAGCTGCTGATAGGGATGATATATAATATTTCCTCTATCATCCATTAAATAAACATAGCCGTCGTTGGATAGCCGTATATTTTCAAAAAGCTGTGATATGCCATTGTATTTTAGTACTATGAGCAGAACTCCCTGCTCCGTATCCTTCTCCTTTGTTATTTCCACAGAGGAGCTTAAATACACCACCCAATCATAGCTATAATCAGTTCCTGCAAAGACCCTCTCAACCCTGGGATTGAAGAAATGAAAATTCTCAGGTTTTTCCTTTGCCTTTAAAAACCATTCCTCGGAGGTTACATCAGCATCCTTTGAAAGACTTGCTGCTGGTGCTGAGGTTAGTATTTCTCCCTCTGAGGAGAAAACAACCAGCTTATCTATATAGCTGCTGTAGGTATTATATATCAGCTCAAACTTATCATCTATTTCATCAGCCTCTAATTCATTATTTTTTATAATATTATAATAAAGGGCATCTGATACACCAATCATATCTCTAAGATAGGTGTTAAGAGACAGCTTTGCCTGCTCAACAAGATTTCTATTCTCATTCTGCACCGTTTCTTCTATCTGATGAGAAAACCTCAAATAGATTGTAAGAGCAGTTAAGGTAATAGCTAGAACTGCAGTTATAGTAAAGGATAGAAAAACTGCGTATCTTATACCCAAATAGGGAAAGTGATTCTTTAACCCTTCTAAGGCTCTTTTAAAATTTATTTTGCTCATAGCAATTTCCTTGTCAATTTTTATTTTCTAAAAGCTTATCATCTAAAGCTGGAAGGTGATACTTTAAACCTTTTCTTAAAAACATATCTGAAATAATTAGGCTCCTCATAGCCAACCTTTTGAGCAATTACATAGGTTTTATCATCTGTCCCCCTTAATAGCTCCACTGCCTTGTTAAGCCTAACCTCTGTCAAATACTGAATATAATTTTGCCCGGTTTCTTTTTTGAAAATAGTAGAAAAGTATGAGGGAGTTATATGAATTTTTCCACAGACCTTGTCCACGGAAAGATCTGACTCATGATAGTGGTTATTTATGTATTCTTTTGCTTCTTCCACTATTTTTTTTGTACTGGTTGTCCGTCTCTCACTGATGCTGGTATTCATTTTAATGGATATATTAAGGAGCTTATTCATAAGCATCTCTTTTGAAAGCTCACGAGAAAGCACTGTATACCACTGCTCTCTATCTCCTAAAATCTCTCTTTCATCCAGCTTATAGCTCTGAATTATGGAGAACAAAGTATTTAATACCCCTAAAAGATAGGTGTTATAAGTAAATTCATTGATTTCAGCCCCAGTGAGCTTGTCTACGATTTCCTTTATATTTTCCTCAATATGGCTCACAGGCCCAAACTTAATTGCTAGTAGAAGCTTTTTTTCATCCATGGTATCAAATATGGACTCTTCCCCTCTGAGGCTTTCCATGTCTTTTATGTATATAGCCCTGCCCTCACCCATAACAGCCTTATATTCAACGGCAGTCTTGCTTTCTATATATGACTTTTTCAAAGCGGTGAGTTCCTTATAAAACCTCCCAGTACCGCTGGTAACGCTAACATTTAGGATTTTTTGAGCTGTAAGACATACATTATTATTTATATCCATAAGCTCCCCCAAGGCCTCTTTCTGCCAGGAGCTTATAACAATAATACTGGATAAGCTTATAAAGCTGATAAAATTACATTTACCCTGAAAGGCCTCGTCTACTATATTCTTAACAGATACTGTTATAAGCTCCTTTAATCGCAGCTCCTCCTCATTTATTGGTGAGCTGATATCAAAAAAGCTCACAGCCCTGTATCTGCCTATATCAACAGAAATATTATAGAGCTTCATGCGAGAAGCTATCTCCTCATTACTCAGTGTCCCTGTTAAGACCTCATGAAGAAACTGTATTTTGATAAAGGGGAGGCTTTCTCTATATCTTTCCTCAAGAATCTGTAGGTTTCTCTTTTCTTCAATTTCCTTGTCCAGTATTCCCTTTACCTTTATGAGCATATCCTTTACTTCAAAGGAATTTATGGGTTTTAAAATATAGTCTACAGCCTTTAGCCTTATAGCCTCCTGTGCATATTCAAACTCATCAAAGCCTGTCAAAAAGATTAGCTTTAAATGAGGCTTATCCCTTAGGAGCCTCTCAGCCATGGTTATCCCATCCATAAAGGGCATCTTTATATCCGTAAGCACCAAATCTATATCTAGGGCTTCCGCTTTTTCAAGAGCCTCCTCCCCATTTTCTGCTTCAGCTATTATTTTAAAGCCCAGCTCCTCCCACTTGATCCTGTTAACCATTCCTTCTCGAACAGCTGCCTCATCATCTACAATCATGATATTATATAGCTTCATATCAAACCTCCGAAGATTTCCTATTGTAAATTATAACATATTTAGCTATTAAAGGTAGTATAAAACGCCAAAATATAAGACCGCTACAAAATAAATATAGCGGTCTTTAGGGGGATATTTCATTATCTGCTTCTTTTAAATACAAGGGTGTCTTTGTCCACTAAAGGAGCAATACCTAAGGTATCTGTATCTCCCTTAAGTAAAGTAACAAGCTCCCAGCCTTCAGTGCCAAAGTTGTTGAGATGTTCTAATAAGCTCATACCCTCTGCCTCACTTTGAAAGCTATCAAGAGAAATTGTTTTATATTCCCATGTCATAATCCTCAACCTCCTCATATGCAAATATTGTATTAAGCATACTTTACTATAAAAGTCTAAATTAGGAAATATTACTTCAAACAAATTATTTAAATGTTTACAGTATCTATAATTTTATTACATATTTTATGCTAGCCGTTGAATAAGGAGGTCCTTTACGCTCTTTTAAGCTAATTTTACATTAATCAATCTCTAGTACTGACTTAATATATTCCCAATCTATATCAGAATGAAGGATGTAGTACTTTTTATCTTTTCCAAAGATTTTTCTAATATCCATCTTCTTATCTTCTATGCTTATTATTATATCTTCATCATTAACTTTTATATAAAAACTTATATATGGCAAAGAATCATACACGAGGTCATTAGCACTGTTAAGCTCCTCTACCTCCAGACTAGTAATATATTTATAAAGCTTTTCTGGGTTCAATTTTTTTGTATTACTATCATAGTAATTATAATTATCTCTGTAATACACCGATTCAATCCTGCCCTCACTAGCATATAAATATGACAGTGCATCTCCAATGGTACTGCGATTGCTGGAAACTGCAACGGTGCCATAGGCCATAGTACATAGAAATACTGCCGTTGAGACTAAAATTGTTCCAGTCCAGCGTTTATGAGATGTAATAACATTTTTCAAACGATACCTCATAGAGCTAGCAGCTGCGGAAAGACAGGTGGTAAAGCCTTGACCTTCACTGGCAGTCTGGAGCAGAAGCTCAGCATAACGTCTCCTGGTAGAAGAATCAGCCTCCTCCAATACTATCTCGTCACAGGAAAGCTCTAGATCCTCAGAGGCCTTACGAATCGCCATCCATACTAAAGGATTAAACCAGCATAAGGCGCTGCAAAAGGCCAGGAAAATTTTCGTGTCCACATCACAGCGCTGCAGATGACGGATTTCATGACGGAAAATAAAGTGCAGCTCCTCGGGAGAGAACTCTTTATCTGGCATTACTGTAACCTGACTTCTCTTTGTTCTCCCCATAGACAGAGGAGACAAAGCATTTTTGCTAAAAACAAGTCTTACAGGTTTTATATAATTTGCTCTATCTAGCTCTTCATTCCAAATAGCTAGGAGCTCCTCATCCTCTATATTCCATGCTGAGGACATTATCCTATGTCGAAATATAATATGTTGAGCTATCTTAGAAAGAAAAACAGTCAGAAAGCCTAAGAGCCAAATATAAGGAAACCACCTAAGCACCACAGCAGGAATATAAATTACAAGAAATGGAGTATATCCGCTTTGATACATAACATGTGCTTGATATAAAAGAAAAACTGGGATTATCCACAGTGTAGCACAGGCTCTTGCACTGAAATATTTCCGTAATACAGGGAGCAGGGCTAAAAGAATTATATAGTAAAAGCTAAAGGTAACAACTATATCTAAGGATAAACCAAGAAACCGAAATAATCCTGCTTTCCCTCCCTCAAATATAATAAACAATACCAAAAATCCTATCATCATAAATGGAAGGATTAAGGGCGACATCCAAATTACCGTCTCCTTACAATCTTCTTCCTCCTTAAGACTCATATAGCTAGCAGGCTTACCATGCTCCCATCCCCAGGAACGTCGGAAGGCCACATTAACCATAATTGTTAAAAACAATGCCCAAGCTATCCGAAACCAAATCATAATGTCCCCTCTTCCAACAGCCTGCGCAGCTCTTCTATTTCTTCACGACTAACACCACCATCAGCTAAAGAGACTGCAAAAGCTGACAGTGAGCCTCCATAAAGGCGATTTAAGATATTTCGGCTTTCAGAGGCTAGGTAATCCTTTTCAGAAATAAGCGGCGTGTAATAGTTAATCCTCCCCTGCTTCTCCATGGTAAGGTAGCCCTTATCACAAAGCCTGGTCAAAAAGGTTAGTATAGTTGTTGGGGCCAGGTGCTTTGATTCCGTAAGCTCCTTTTCAATTACAGAGCGGGGCATTGGAGTATCCCCATGCCAAATGATTTGCATAACCTCCAGCTCACCATCAGGAAGGCGGCGTAGATTTTTCATATACATCCCTCTCTTCTACATCTGTAGTAATTATATTCTACAATTGTAAAATTACCAAGTCAAGGAATATTTGTAAATATTTTAATTTGTCACATAAAAAAAATGACATGAACTAAGCCATGTCATTATGCAAAATCCTATTTAATTTATCCGCTGCAACTATAAAGATCTGCAGCTTATATTAAATCTTTACTTCTATTCTATTGCTCTACGATTTACTTCTTTTAAATACTAACAGGCTGCCATTAATTCTCGGTGGATTTCCTACGGTGGCAGTATTACCTTGAAGCATTGTCACAAGCTCCCAGCCCTCGCTGCCATAGCTATTTAGCTGCTCCTCTATTGTGCTTCCTCCTCCGCTGCTCTGAAAATGGTCAAGACTCTCAGTCTTATATTCCCATTTCATACAAACCACACTCCTTATTTTTTCCTGTTAATATTATCTCGCGGAGGCAGAAAAAATATTCCTTATCTATCCTCTAGCTCCTCAGAGCTTATACCCTTTTCTCTGAGTCTTTTATTAATCCATATAGAAAATAAGGTGTACAATACTCCACAAAGTGGTACTCCAATGAGCATACCTAAGACTCCAAAATAACCGGCTCCTAAGGTTATGGCTAGAAGGACCCACAGGGCTGAAAGTCCTATGGAATTTCCCACTACTATTGGATAAATCAGATTACCTTCTATCTGCTGAACCACAACAATAAGTACAATAAACCATATCACCTTGCTTGGTTCTATCATTAGAATTATAAAGGCTCCCGGTACAGTTCCTATGAGGGCTCCGAATACAGGTATAAGAGCTGTCAGTCCTATAACTACACTTATAAGTAAGGCATAGGGCATTCTAAATATAACCATTCCGATAAAGCATAGGAAGCCTAATATGAAGGCTTCAATTACCTGACCGGACACAAAACGAGAGAACTTATTCTCACTTAACCTTGCTATTTCTAAAACTCTATCTCCCTTTTCTTTGTCCATTAATGCATATATAAGCTTTTTTGATTGAACATTAAGCTTTTCCTTGCTGAGGAGAATATATATGGCAATAAGAAATCCCATGAAGATATTAAATATCACCGTGGTAATACTTATAGTTATCCCAAGTATCTGATCTAAGATGTTACCAGCAAACCTACCAACAAGAGAAACTAAATTTTCTCCCAAATCTACAACCTTCTGCCAGAGCTCATTTAAAACTTCCGCTGAGCCCATGTATTTACTCATAAAATCATTTAAGGATTCAGCATAGGAGTCCATGTTGCTTACAAGAGTATCACCGCTGGATACAAGCTGTGGAACCACATAAACAAAAATGCCTGTTAAAATCCCAAAGATCAAAATTAAAGTAATAACTAGTGCTATTGGACGAGCAAATCTCTTTTTGTCCCCTTTAAACATAGGCTTTATAAGCTTATTTTCAATTGCCTTCATGGGGATATTAAAAACAAAAGCTAAAGCAATACCGATTAAAAATGGACTAAGTACTCCTAATAAACCGGAAAACAAATTCAATATAGTTTTTATGTTTAACAGCACAAAGGCTAATATTAGCCCATAGGTTATTAAAAGCAAATTTCCTTTAAAATTATTATCCTGATTAGGTTTCATTAAGCATTCTCCGTTTCCTCGTGTATAATACTATAATTCTATCATAGTTATTAAGCTTGTAACATCAGTTTTTTCTGCAATTTGATTCTAAAGCTCACTTTATTAATAACTTAAAATTGCCTTAGAATAAAATAGATGCGTCGCAGCCTGACGCATCTAATTTTAACTTTATATAGTTATATTAATTCTTTTATTAAGTGTGAACCTCTAAGCTCTACTGGCCCTTTGTTTCCTCCGCTACTACCTGTAAATCAACATATTCATTAGCTCTAAGGACTCTTATCTTAAGAGTATCTCCCACAGAGTGATCCCCTAATATTGAGGTTAAATCCTCCACAGTAGATATTTCCTCTCCATTAATAGAAACTATGCTGTCTCCCTTTTTGATACCAGCTCTTGCAGCATTAGACCCTTCAGTAACTTCATTTACATATACTCCAAGATAATTGGTGCCAAATCTTCTAGCTGATTCCCTGTCAGTAATCTCATAAACAGATACACCGAGAACAACTCTTCCAGTAACATAGCCGTTATTTATAAGATCATCGATAATTTTTTTAGCATCATCTATTGGAATTGCAAAGCCTAAGCCTTCTACTCCTGTTCCTGCAGATTTAGCTACCACTACACCTACAAGATTTCCCTGGCCATCAAATAGGCCTCCTCCAGAGTTTCCAGGATTTATAGCAGCATCGATCTGAAGAAGATTCATGGTCTCTCCATCTAGCTGAATTTCTCTATCTAAGGCACTTACAATACCAGAGGTTACAGTTCCTCCTAATTCACCTAAAGGATTACCTATAGCAACCACTGACTGACCTACCTTTAAGCTTCCTGATTCTCCTAAAACTGCTGATTTTAGTCCACTAGCCTCAATCTTTAAAACTGCTATATCAGTCTTTTCATCAGTACCTACTAGCACTGCCTCATAGGTTTCTCCATCCCTCAGTCTAATGTTTACTGAGCTGGCATCCTCAATAACGTGATTATTAGTTACTATATAACCATTCTCAGATATAATTACTCCACTGCCTGCCCCTTCTGACACCTGCTGACCCATAAAGCCCTGGGTAGTTACTGAGGTTTTTATTTCTACTACTGTATCCGCTGACTCCTCCACAATATCACTTACAGACATGGAGCCTGAAGCCTCACCATCATTTACCGCTGTCTTTATAATTGTCTCATAGCCAACAGAACCATTGCCACCAGTTATTTTACCATTTCTATTTAGACTTGAAGCTAGATAGCCACCACCAAAGCCTACCGCTGAGGAAAGTGCTATACAAATAGCTACAGTTGCTGCTAAGCCTTTTTTAGTAACGTATTTTTCCTGCTTTTTATCGTGGATATTATCTGGAGTTTTTTCTTCAAAGGAATACTTATATGTGTCACCCATAGCATCTCCTCCTAACTGATTATTATTTAAGCCTTCATGGCTGTTATTTATAGGATCAGTGTTCTGAAAATCATCTCTATCATTATTATTGTTATATTCATTATCCATAAATCATACCTCCTTAACCTGTGATTTTTCACTTTATATTATTAACATTTATTATTATTTCCCTCTATGGTTATATAATAATTATCTTAAGTGAAAACTATTTGAAGGACTATTGATAATAGCTTGAAAAAATAAAAGTTATAATTACTTAAGGGAAGCCAAAAGACTCCCCTTAGTATAAAATATATGTGTACTTACATCATTTCTCTTTCTATGTATCTAGCCTTCTTAAGATAAGCTTCTGCTTCCTTATAATGCTCCTGCTCCTCATACAAGGTAGCCAGCTTGTTATAGCCCTCTGCTAGCTCTGAAGCGCAATAAAAACAATTACTGGCGAAAAAGCCTTCTCTATGCTTAATTGCCTTCATATAAAAGTCCTCTGCTTCCTCATATTTTCCCCAGTGTTTATATAGATCTCCAAGCTTATCAAAGGTCATTCCTTTATCATAAAAAGCATTCCCAGAAATATAATCAGAAATTTCCTGTCTTAAATCAAAGGAGTTAAAATATTCCTTCTCAGCTTTTTTATAATCCTTCCCCTTTAAATAAATATCACCCAAGCTATCATAAAGCTCTATAAGCTTCATAATAATTTCTTTATCATAAGAATTAAAAAGTCTCTTATGAAGTAGATTCCTAGCCTTAATAAGGAGCTTTTCAGCTTCTTTGTATAAACCGTTGCTTTTGTATAGCTTTCCTAAAATAAAGTATTTACTGCTGAGAATCTTTTCATAGGCCTCAGGCTTTAGCTTATATAGCTTTTCATATACCTTCGCCTCACTAAGATAATAAATGAGAGCTTTATTTTCCTTACCCTGATTTTTATAAATATCCCCTAGGCTTTCATAAATAGAGGCAAGACACTCACTAACCTTGCTGTTTCCCTTAGCAGAAAGCTTTCTTTTAACATCTATGGCATCTAGATAACAATTTTCCGCATTTTTATAGCTTCCTATGAGCTTGTAAAGACCTGCCAGCTTTAAGTAAGAGCTGAAAAGCTTTTGAAGCTCCTCCAGACTCATATTCTTAATAACTTCACTTTTTTCACATAAGCTGCTTTGAAGTATTAATATTCTTTTCATAATTTCCTGTCTATCAAATTCATCATTTGATACTTTCCTTATAGTAATTGATAAACCTTCCATATTTACATCCCCTCTTTAAAGAAAGCAACAGGATTAATCAATATGATGTATACAATAATTTAAAGCTTCCTGTTTACAATACCCTGTATAAAAAATTATAATTAATTTATTCAAACAAAGCAAGAAATTGTCGAATTATTTTTCTATAGAAAGTCATTTTTTAATACAATTAAAATAAAGCTCTAATTTTTAGAAAAAATTCTATAATCAGAGCTTTATATTTATAAGCTTCTCCAAAGTAAAGAAGTATATTTTTATTTACTTACAGTAGCTATATACTCTACCGACGCTACCAGGTCATTCTTAAAGATAAACTGAAGCTTTCCTTCTCCTTTATCATATACATATGCTCCATCCACATCCTCAAAGTCTTCACCATAGGTTTCCACAACCTTTTCCCTGGTATCCCCTATATAAATCCCTTCCTCTGTCTTAACACTATCATCCTTAAAGATCACAGCAGAAACATATTCCTTCTCATCAGAAGCAGGATAGGTATGAAGCTCAAAGCCACCATAGGTGTAAATCTTGTCAATTCCATCAAAAGCACAGCTGGGAGCCTCAAAATAGCTCTGTTCATTACCAATCTTATTAAGAAGCTTATCAGCCTCCATATTAACTGCAATAGCTGTATCATTATATTTAAAGGTATAATTCTTCTCATCCTTATTATTTTCTGTCACTGCTCCATTATTAGAGCTATCCTTGCCACTCTCATCAACCGAATTACCTGCACAGGCAGTAAGGGTAAATACACAGGCCAAGGCCAGAACAATGTTAACTATCTTTTTCATAATACTCCTCCTTAAGATTATATTGCTTCTAGATAATATTTTATATTTTCAACGAAGTAATGCCTCACTCTAAATCTCCCTTTAGACTCTTAAGGTATCCATACTTCTCCAGTTCCTCATACTGGCTTGCTTTCATGGAATTATAAAATTCCACCTTATCATCCCAGCTTTCTGCAAGCTCCTTGTTCCCTCGTTTATCCTCTATAGCAAATTCCTTTTGAAAGACCTCACCTAAATACATCGCAACCTTTTCTGCTCCTGTAACATTAAGATGAAGTCCAGCATCATAGGTATCCACGTCAAAATCTATTCCTGTTTCCTCTATGAGCTCTAGAAAATTAATATATTTCAGGTCATTCTCCTGTGCATATTCCTCCATCTGCACCTCCCACTCCTCATACCAGTAGGGATAGAGGCTTGGAGCCTTCATAAGTATCAGCTCAATATCATTTGCCTTGCAGAGCTCTACCATCATATCTAGATATTTATAGGAATTTTCTCCAAAGCTATAATTAGCTAATATCTTTCCTGTAGGCACTGTGTCTACAGGCTTAACATCCGCTCTCATATAATAGCCATTGTGAAATTGCTTATCCTTTTGAAACACATTAGTAAGGTCATCAAGGGAAAGCTCACTCCATCTTGAGTGATATCTCAGTATGGGGAATAAATAATCTATTAAATTTTCCTCAGGAAGCATAGAAGCCTTTATGGCCTTAAGCTTTGTCCCCGATAACTTCATACCATCAAGGGTCATTCTATTATACGCTTCTCGCTGAGGCTGATCATACTTCATGGATAATACATTAAATACTACCACCTCAGGCTTTTCATATTTTAAGGTTTCCTCTAGAAGATAATAGGACTGCCATATTAGCTGCTGAGCGCTACCTCTTATATAGCTAGTAATTCCATACTCCTCCCAGAGGGTTACAGGAGATACATTTTCATATACCTCACAATCTCCAATGAATAATACATCGTGATTTTTTTCTGAAGCATAATATTCTTCAATGAGATTACCCTCAACTATCCCCTGTGTATATTTTGGCATTAGGAGCTTCTGGGCAAAGCCTAAGCCGGCTATTCCAAGGACAGCAGTCAAAAGAATACTTATTAGTCTTTTTTTCATCGGTCACTCTCCTAAAATTGATTATATATAAATTGCGAGGAGTCATAGCCTACTCCATAGGCACCAAATATAATTATCGCAACAAAAAGCATATATACTAAAGCATTTCTCACTAGAACAGGTTTTGCCGCAAGGCTTTCCCGCACGCTTCCCCTTCTCTGAAGAAGGCTTACACTGAGCATCAATATAAAGCCAGCAATTAAAACTACATAATCTCCTGGGGTAAGCCCTAAGGTCAACAGCTTCCCAGTAAACAGCTCTCCCCAGTTAAAGGTGGTAAATATACTTCCAAACATCCTGAAGGTGGCAGGTACATCTCTATAAACATCAAAAAGTCTTATAGCACTCATGAGGAGAGTTGTCCTAACTATCTGAAATAGCCTGAAATAAAATTTCCCCTCTACCTTAAACCTTTCGTGGAACCAGCGATAAAAGGGCTTTAATTCCTCAGAACCCATGAGAACTGCGTAATTTACCAGGCCCCATACTATAAAGTTCCAGCTAGAGCCATGCCAAACACCGGTGGTAAACCAGACAGCAAAGGAGGCAGCATATACTGGCAGCTTCTTACCAATTTTATCTCCAAACCTCTTCCTAGCAAACTTAGAAAACTTAAGCATAGGCTGCCAGGCAGAAATGGGATAGAAAAGATAATCGGTGAACCAGGTTCCAAGGGTAATATGCCATCTCTTCCAGAACTCTGCTATATTCTTAGAAAAATATGGTCTCATAAAATTTTCTTTTACAGAGATACCTAACACCTCTGCTATACCTATGGTTATATCAATACCTCCTGTAAAGTCAGCATAAAGCTGAAAGGTATAAAAGAGCATCAATACTACTACAAAGGCCCCATGATAGCTGGAGGTATCACCCATGAGAGTCTTTACTGCAATGAGCATCCTATCAGCTATCACCAGCTTTTTAAAGAAGCCCCACAAAATTCTCTGTATACCAAAGGATATATTTTTAAATTCTAAGGGATGCTCCTTATATAAGGTTTTAGCTAAATCATCGTATCGGCTTATAGGCCCCTGAATAAGCTGAGGGAAAAAGGAAACAAATAATGCAAGCTTTCCTAGATTATTCTCAGGTGGAAACTTTCCTCTATAAACATCAATGATATAGCCCATGGTCTGAAAGGTATAAAAGGATATCCCTAGAGGCAGTGCCAGGGTAACAAAGGATAAGCCACCCTGCCTTCCAAAAATACCTAGAGCCCAGTTTATATTAATAATAGTAAAGTTCAAATATTTTATTACAAATAAAATACCAAAGTTCAATAAAAGGGTCCCTAAAAGCCACTTCCACTGCTTGGACTTCATCACAGCCTTATAAGCCTTTTTCCCTTCCCTATCTAGCTCCTTTTTATGCTCCTTTAAGTAGGCATCCTGCTCCTTGTGAAGCTTGCCTAGCTTATGAGCTGCTATATAGGTAGAAACAGTAGTGATTATTATATATATTAAGTATTTTGGCCCTGCAAAGGCATAAAATAAGTAGCTTGCTACAAGCAGCAGCTTCCATTGAAGCTTTTTAGGTATTATATAATACAAAAGAAAAAGCAAAATTATAAATAATATAAAGCTGTAGGATGTAAATAGCATGGTTTGTCTCCTATTTTTATTCGTCTTCTAGTCGTTCAATCAGTGCAAATAGCGCCTTAGCAGAGTTAAAATTCTCAGGGATTATCTCCTCCGCAGGTATTGATATATCAAATTCATTATTTATATCAGCAATAAGAGACACTATGTCAAAGGAATCTAATATATGGTCATCAATAAGCCTCTCATTATTTTCAAAATCCACTTCAGGATGTAAATCTCTTAAAATATCTAATAATGCTTCCATAATTTATTTCTCCTTTTTATTCAAAAATTTATTTTGTAAATAAACCCTATCTATTTTTCCATTAGGGGTTAAGGGCATGACTTCTAAGGCTTCTGTGTGATTTGGTATCATGTACCTGGGTAGCTTTTTCTTAAGCCTCTCCACTAAAGCTCTCACTTCAATATCCCCAGTATAATAAAGGACTATTTTATCTCTTTCCTTATGATAGATGCAGCAGGAGCTCTTGATACCCTCCAGCCTATTAACATTGGCCTCTATTTCTCCCAGCTCAATGCGGTGACCCATATGCTTAATCTGATAATCCTTTCGGGAAACAAATATAAGCTCTCCCCACTGATTGTATCTTCCTAAGTCTCCTGTTCTATATATGAGCTCTGGATAGCTATCATTAAGGGGATTCTGCACAAACACCTCAGCAGTCCTTTCCTGATCCTTATAATAGCCTAAGGTAACGGAAGTCCCCCTGATGCAAATTTCACCTATTTCTCCTGGCACGGCCACTTTATTGTCATCATTTAAAAGAATAACTTCTGTATTTTTAAAGGGTCTTCCAATAGGAATCACTTCCTCCAGGTTAAAAGCTCTCTCCACCTCATAATAACAGCTCATTCCCGTTGCTTCTGTGGGCCCATAGAGGTTAATAAATCTAGCACTAGGCAGGTATTCTTTCCAAAGGTTAAACTGCTTAATAGGAAATACCTCACTGCCAAAGGCTATGGTATGGAGATGCTCTGGAATTAGCTTTTCCAATACTCTAAAGGAGGAAATCATTGTCAGAGCACTTACCACCCAGCATACGGTATTTATCTTGTACTCATTTAAAAATTCCACCAGCTTTAAAGGAAACATAAAATGACTCTTAGGAATAATATAAGTGGTAGCTCCACACTTTATAGTTCCTAATACCTCCTTCAGGCAGGCATCGAAATAAAAGGGTGTCTGGTTACCAAAAATAGTAGTCTCATCAACCTTTAATACTTCCATTAGATTGTCAATATAATCAATAACGGATCTATGACAGGCTACTACTCCCTTAGGTATCCCTGTAGACCCTGAGGTGAATACTATATAAATGGGATCTGTATCAATTGCCTTATCTCTTATGGTAGCTAAAGCTTTATGATTTATTTCTGTATTAATGAGCTCATCATAAAGATAGGCCTCACCACTAAAGGTAAAGTCATTTAATAACACCCTTGTACTTTCATCACAGATTACTGCTCTAGGCTTAAGCTTTTCAAATATAAGCTCTATCCTAAAGGCAGGCATTTCTTCATCTAAGGGCACATAGAAGCAGCCTCCATAAATTGCTGCAAAAAATGCTGCCAGTGTCCTTGGCTGTTTTTTCATAAATATCACTATGGGTTCTTTATAATAGCCTTTATTAGCAAGGAAGCTCCCTACAGCCCTAGCCTCCTCATAAACCTTTGAAAAGGTAATAGTATTGTTTTCATCTCCATAGGCTATCTTATCAGGCAGCCTTTTTTGAGTTTCTTCAAGGTACTGTAAAATATTTCTCTGCAATTTCATATCCTCCATAACTATTTTGTTATTAAGCTCTTGTATTCTTCCTTTACCTTGCCTCCGCAAAGCTCAATAGCTCTCTTGGCCAGAACCTCCATGGGATCAATAAAACCTGGCCCTATGATCTTATTTTTCTTTAATAGGGAAAGCTCTGAACAGCCTAGGATTATCACTTCCGCTTCCTTTCTATCCATATCATCTTTTATATAATCAAACTTATCTTTATCAACTTTTTTCCCTGACTTAATATTGTTATAAATTATCTCCATTAAATAGCTCTGAGATTTTTCTGATGGCAGTATTACCTCTATATTGTGGCTTTCTAGTGTTCTCTGCAGACACTTCGAGTATAAGGTACCATCGGTAGCAAAAACTCCAGCTCTATTAATTTTTTGTGCTTTAAGATATACTGCTATTTCTTCTAAGGCATTGATTACAGGAACCTCTATCTCCTCAGCAATTTCCTTATAAAAGCTGTGAGCAGTTATACAGGGAATGGCTATAAAGGAGGCTCCCTGCTCCTGAAGCTTCTTCCCTATGTCCACCATCATATTTACGGGACTTTCCTTGCTCTTTTTTAAAATATAGCTGGTCCTATCAGGAATAGATGGTCTGCTGTAGATAATTGCATCAATATGCTCCTGATCTCCAGAAGCTTCAGTGATATTTACAAGAAGCTCCATGAAATATGCAGTAGCTAAGGGACCAATTCCTCCAATGACTCCTAATGTCTTCATTCTATCCCTCTTTTCCTATTGCTAATTTATAGAATCACTTCTGTTGTCTATGGAGTCCTGGGATAATTATCAGCATCAAAGAGATGGCTATTCTTATGCTTATCGGAATAGGACTTAAGCTGTCCATCGGTTAAGAGGCAGAATTCTCCTCCACCAGCTCTTGGAGTAGTGTCAAAATGATACCAGCCGTCGTCGGTTTTAGCCAGGTTCCAATAGTGACCTCCGTCCTCTCGAACAACCTCAAGGTTTTCTATACCAGCTCTGGTTAGAAGAGCTCTTGATACTGAATAATATATATAGCAGTCAGCTTTTTTCTTAGTAAAGCCATCATAGGCTGCCTTTAGCCAGTCAAAGCTGGTAGGCTTACCTACATAGCCAATATTTCTTTCAATCCAGCTATATATAGCCCTAGCCTTTTGCTCCTTGCTCATGGAGTCATCAATTATCTTTTCAAGAACACTATCTGCCAGAGCGTAAACCTCATCCTCTGTTACCTTTCTCTCCATGATCTTTACCGTTGCCTTTTTAGTAGTCTTATTTCCAGCCCCATCCTCGGCAGAATATACTACTGTATAGTTTCCAGGAACCGTGCTATCCACAGAAGAGCTGTCTATCTTAAGCTCTATCTCTTTATTGCTGTTATCCTTCACAGTGACATCAGTTCTATAGGAAATAGTATCTCCCGCATAAGCAGTAATAATGTCCTTGACTCCATATATAACTGGGGCTACTTTATCATCTAACACATTAATATTGCTAACAAGCTCCGTGATATTATTACCTGCATCCTTAAGAACTATAACAGTCTCCTGGTTACCTACCCTTGTAAAATCAGGCTCTTCCTTATAGCTTATAGAAACCTCTGTTTTATCAGTAACCTCAGCTACTAAAGCTGTAGCCTCCACCCTTTCTCCCTTCCAAAGAGTCACTTCCACTGGTTTTCCCTGAGGTGCTATAGTATCCTTAACTATGAGCCTTGAGGGAACAGTATAGAAATACTTCTTTATGCTTATTGAATATTCACCAGGAGTATTCATATCTATTGAGGAGGTATCCGTTAAAAAGCTTCCCTTACCGCTCTTATCAAATAAACCAAGCTCTACAGGAGCTTCTCCCACTTCTAAAACAACCGCCTTCTTTATACTAGCGAAAACCGCCTTTTCACCAGCAAAATAGCCAATAGTACCAGCTATTATCAGGATAAAGACCATAAAAAACAGCCTCCTGGCCATCTTTCTTTTCTTATTCCTTCTTCTTTTATATCTATTTGAATCTTGATTTATCGTTGAACCGGCCATACTTTATCTCCCTTCTACAAAATCCTTATATTAAAAGAGAATATAATATTTTTGAATTTTTTACTTAATATAGTTAAATATTATAGCATATACTGTATTTTATGTTAAAATATACAAGATATTTTAATATTAATTTAACATATATTTTCCATTAAAAGCCAAAATCTTAAGAAGCCTCTACTATATATACAGATAAAATTCAAAAAAGTTTACAAAATCTATAAAATTTAATAATAAAAGGATGTACCCCCGCTAGAGATACATCCTATTTTTCTTATGGATTAATTAAATATCAGCACAATTTTACTCTTATAAAAATCCTTTAGGCTATTCATTACCCCTTCCGATAGATCCGGCCATTTTATACCGTGGATGGCTCCTTCTAAAGAATAGAGTGTATTTAGGCAGGCAGTGGAATCTATAGCTTTTATTTTCATCCAAGCTTCTTTGCTGCCCATGGCTATTAAATCCTCTGCTGTAGCTATACCTGCCCTCTTTAGCCTCATTTCTAGGGTTGTCCCAATGTTTGGCAGCTCCCTTAGTTCTCCCATACCTTTCACCTCTTTTTTGTATTTCTTAACCATATATAGACCTATTATTATATGTATGCTTTAAATAATGGTTCTATAAGTAATACGATTACAAAGATAAAATAGTTTCATTTATTTAAGTAATAAATAATTTATCCTTTCTAAAAATGTATTACTCCTTTAAGATATGAACTCCACTTTTAATTAAAGTTATACTATAATAGAGTTAATAAATTCTTTATTTGCTTATATGTTCCATATTAATGGAGGTAATAGATGTATTATTCAAAAAAAATATGTATTTTTGTTTCTCACCTTTTCGGCAAGTATCAGCAAGCCTTGTGTCAGGGAATAATTACAAGAGCCATGGAGTATGGCTATTTAGTTGATATCTTCTCATCCAATGAAGGAGAAAATTTAGGTAAATATGATTTAGGCGAAAAAAGCATTCTTAGAATCCCTAACTTTCAGGAATACTCTGGAATAGTCTTTGCATCAAATACCTATCTCCTTTCAGGACTAAAAGATATGATATCAAAAGAAATAAGAAGTAAATCTAATTGTCCCGTTATAGAAGTAAGCCATAAGTCTGATTTCTTTCCCAGGATAGCCTTAGATAATAATAGTGCTATAGGTGATATAGTTGAACACCTGATAAAAGTACACAAGGCAAAACGAATATGCTATTTGGGCAATGGACAAGAGTCGATTTTTTCTAATGCTCGTTTCGATGCCTATAAGCAAGTTATGGAAGAACATGATATTAAGGTTTCCTCAAGAGATTACAGTAACTCTGATTACTCAACAGAATCCATAAAAAAAGCCTTAGACAGCTTTCTAGCCTCTGATATAAAACCAGATGCAATAGTATGCTATAACGATAGAATGGCTCTTACACTGATGCGGCAGCTGTTAATAAAGGGTTATAAAATCCCTGAGGATATTATGATAACAGGCTGTGATAAGTTAGAAGAGGGACAAAATCTTTCTCCTACTCTCACCACTTTAACCTTCCCTATATACGAAATGGGCAATGCAGCAATTGAGGAATTAGTTAAGGGGATTAATGGTGAGCCTATGGCAGCTAGAACTATAGTAAAGGCAAAGCCTCATTATGCTGGTTCCTGTGGCTGTGAACCTTCATCTTCGGTAGTTCCCACCTTATATGTTCAAAAACTAGTTAACCACATAAATAACACTGAGCTATCAATGCTTGCTGATATTAATATGTCTTCAGCACTTCAAGGTATCACCGATATAGATAAGGGAATGGATATGCTAGAAAAATATGTAGGTCAGCTGGATAACTGCAAAGAGCTGTATATATGTCTTTATAATGATTGGAATTCTATTCACAGTAACTTGAAGGAAATATCCTTTTATGAAGAGGATGATAATCTCAGTGAGGAATCAAGGATATTAAAGCTTGCGGTTAGAGATGGAATAAGGTTGCAAGAATGCAGCTTCAGCAGCAAAAGAACCCTCCCTGAATATCTAAATGAAAACGGTGCTCCCGCGTACATTTATTCTCCTCTATATTTTAATGATAGAGAGTTTGGTTATATTGCTATAGCCTATAAATTCAATAAACTATCCTATAGCTTTGACTTTCTCACCTGGATGAGAAATGTTAACAGCCTTCTTAAAAGTATTCTTGATTCTAATAACTTTGGTATATTAGTAAACCGTCTAGAGGATATTTATATGAAGGACAGCCTTACAGATCTTTATAGCCTTCAAGGCTTTAAACGGTTAGCTGACATAAAATTTAAGGAAGCAAAGCTAAAAAAACAAAGAATAGCTGCCTTAGCTTTTAATCTTGATGGTCTTAAAAATATCAACAGAACCTTAGGTCATCAGGAAGGTAATTTTGCCATAAAGATTTTAGGGCAGGGTATTAGAAATGCTTTGGATAAAGAAGCTATAGGCTGCCGTTTGGGGGGGGATGAATTTTATATTCTACTTCCACTGAAAGAGGAGTATGAAATACACACAATATCACAAAAAGTACAAGCTTATATAAATAATTATAATAAACTAAACACAAAAAATTATACAATCTCCTTTCGAATGGGCTTTTACATCTGGGAACCAAGCAAAGCTTATGACTTTGAGGAGATATTTAATGGGGCGGAGAGAGCTGAAAGAGCAGAGAAAAGATAAAAGATAAAAGAGAAGAGAGAAAAGAGAAAAGATAAAAGAGAATAGAGAAGAGCTAAGAACTAAGGGCTAAGAGCTAAGAGCTGAAAGAGCAGAGAAAAGATAAAAGAGAAGAGAGAAGAGAGAAGAGATAAGAGATAAGAGATGAAAAGAGAGAGAGAACATGCAGTTTAGGGTTACAGGAACTGCATGTTCTTTCTGTATTCTGTGGGGGAGACGCCACAGGAGGTCTTGAATATTTTCATGAAGTGTTTTTCATTTTCGTAGCCTATGGATTGGCTTATTTGATTTACTTTTAGGTCTGTTTCTATAAGCATTCTTTTGGCTTCTTTTATTCTTAATTCCTTTAGATAGTTGACAAAATTATTTCCGGTATATTGTTTAAACAAATAGGAAAAAAGTGAATAGTTCATGGAAATCTCATTGGATACTACAGCCATATTGAGATTTTTATTGAAGTTATCTTGAATATAAGCGATAGCCTCTTGTATCTTTCTTTTATTTTTGTAGTCATCGTGCTGCTGCTTTATCTTCCTATTAAGGGCTATGATCCATTCAGTGAAGGCTTCTAAAAAGCTATTAATAGTTGAAAAACCATAGATATTCTTAAATAAACTAAGGCTATCCTCTTCTTCAATTATATTGTGGTAGGTTTCAGTTATAGCATTTATGAGATTTTCTATGGACTCTTTAAAAACCTCTATAGGATATACCCCAGCCTTAACAGCCTCTACTGCCTTCTCTAAGGTATTTAGGGCCTCCTCTAGCTTTTCTGTACCAATTAGCTGAGCAAGATGGTCACTTTCTAAAAAGTATGCTTTATCATAGTGAGTAATAGCCTTTACCTCAGCCTCATGATATTCTACCTTATGGCTACCAGAAATAAAAGCAGACCTTCTAGCAGTTTTAGCTTCTAGATAAGCTATTTTAAGCTCACCAATTCCAGTATGCTCCCTGCTTATCCCCACTTTTCTCTTTCTCAGTTCATTTTTCAATAGAAAATCCTTGTTTTCCTTGGATATAATGAAAACATCATTTCCTTCAATATTTTTCAAATAAATTAGATGCTTATATTTATTCTGCTCATTTTCTCTTGCTTCAACACAAAAGAGAAAATATCCAGAGGAAAATAACTTATGATTAAACTGATTAATCACCACCTCCATTTCCTTGGAGGTGAGATTATCATTTACTATTAAATATTTTAAGAGCTGATAGCCAAGCATAAGGATGTCCTTATTATTTCTCTTATTTTCCTCAATCTCTATATTAAGCTTTTCTAAAAGATTTAACAGCATTTTCTTATCCAGGGGCTTTAGGAGGTAATCTCTTACCCCCAGCCTCATGAGCTTTACTGCAGAAGAGAAATCATCCCTTCCACTGACAGCAATTATCTGAGGCTTAAATTTATGCTCTTTTATTCCTGAGACTACGCTAATACCATCCTTTACTGGCAGCTCTACCTCTATAATCATAAGGTCTATTTTCTGACTTTTTAGAACCTCCAAGGCCTTTTCTCCATTGCTGCACTCGATGATAACACTCACAGGAACACTAGATATATTAATTACATCGATAACCTCTGAGCGAAGCTGTTTATCGCTTCCGACTACTAAAATTGAGTCCATCGCCTCATCTACTCCTTAACACTTCCTGCAGATATACTACTTATAATATACTTGGAGCAGAACATAAATACAACCATTATTGGTATTACTGACACAGCTACGGTGACATAAACTGCACCTATATTACTAGCGATGTCCTTGGTAGAATTCAAAGAGGCTACCATTACTGGCAGGGTAAACTTCTCTGGCGTATTCAAAATTATTAAAGGTAGTAAATAGCTATTCCATGAGCCTATAAAGGTTCCTATGGACATTGTGGCAATCCCTGGTGCCATTATAGGAAGCACTATACTATGGAAGATTTTCAGCTCTCCCGCTCCATCTATTCTAGGAGCTTCAAGCACTGATTTTGGCATCACAGAAATGATATACTGCCTTAAGAAAAACACCACTGCAGGGCTGGCCATAGCTGGAACTATCAATGGAACATAACTGTCTGTAAGCCCTAGCTTTACGCATAAATCATAAAAACCTATGAGACCAAGCTGAGAAGGTATCATAATAAACACCAGCAAAATAGTAAATATTATATTTCTTCCTTTAAATTTATAGAAAGCAAAACCATAGGCTGTCAGTGCAGAAAAATAAGCTGAGAGAATGGTACTTGCTATGGATATAATCAGGCTGTTTACCATTCCCCTTGGTATATTCAGATTTCTCTGTACTACAGCCCAGTTATCTGAAAGGCTTTCCCCAGGAAATAGGGAAAAGCTTGTCATAATCTCATTTCCGCTTCTAGTGGAATTTATTATCATCATAACAAAAGGAAGAAGGCAAAGGATAGCTAAAGCAATTAATGCAATATATAATATAGATTTCTTTATTTTTAATCCCATTAATTTTCCTCCTTATTATGATACATCATAAAGTAAACAGCTATAGAGCACAGAGCAATTATAAAGAATAGTACAAAGGCTATTGCTCCAGCATATCCAATCTGTCTATTCTTAAAGGCCATGTTATACAAATACATAACTGCTGTATTTAAAGCTCTGCTGGGGGCACCATTACCGTTAGTTATAAGAAAAGGTATATCAAAAATCTGAAGTCCTCCTATGAGGGAGGTGATAGCCACATATAGCATTATAGGCCTTAAAAGAGGCAAGGTTATCTTCCCAAAGATTTTAAATCGGTCAGCTCCATCAATAGCAGCTGCTTCATAATAATCCTTATTTATTCCCTGAACTCCAGCCATAAGAATAATAAAGGAATTACCAAACCATAACCATGCTCCTATAACTCCCACAGCTAATTGAGCTGTAACAGGAGTACCTAACCAGTTTATTGACTTTTCAATGATACCAGCTTCCACCAGCATCTGATTTAAAGAACCAAATCTCCAATCGAGAAGGAACTTAAATAAAAAGGCTACGGATGTAGCTGCAATAAGATTAGGCAGGTAAAAAAGAGCTCTGAAAATACTTAAGCCCTTAATCTTATACTTCATATCGCTAAATATAAGGGTGAGTATAAAGGCTAAGCCCAGCTGCAGCACTATATTAATTCCCCATATCTTTAGGGTATTAACAAAAGCCTCCCAAAAAATTTTATCCTTAAATACTCTTGTATAATTTTCCAACCAGGTAAAGGTTGGTATATTAAAACCGCTATAATCAGTAAAGCTCAAATATAAGGTTCTAAATACGGGATAAATACTAAAGGTTAGAAAAACCATTAAAAAAGGTGCAATAAACAAGTATCCATAATTATCTCGATTTTTAAAACCCATAGTTCTTTTCTTGTTCATCGCTGCCACTCCATTTCTTTTAAATTAAAGACACTTAGTGAAAGCATGGAGGCGTCCCTTTCCAGGACACCACCACAGCTTAAAATTATTTTACTATTTCGATTTCGGGATAGGTTGATTCCACCTGCATATAGAAGTCTTCAATTGCTTCTTCCTTTGTCATTTCTCCCTTTTGCACCGCTTCAATAGAAGCACCCCAGAAGGAACCTATCTGATCATCATATTTTGTTATCAAGGAAAAGTCTATATTCTTAGCTTCCTCCAGATAGAACTCATAGGTCTTTTGTCCACCAAAGGATTCATTTTCATAATCTGCATTTTCGTTAAGTACTTCAATATTAGATACAACATCACCATCAGAAGCTTCAAGCCACCACTGTGCAGTCTCCTTGTTTAAGGTAACAAACTTAATGAAGTCCCAGGCCTTGTCCTTATTATCGCTAAAGGAATTTATTCCTAAGAAGGTTCCTCCACCAAAGTAAGAAGAAGGGCCAGAAGCTACACCGAAGTTCCCTTTATTATCTCCTGCATTATCTCTTACTATTAAAGCTCCCCAGGATGGAAGAGAGTAAGAGAAGACCTGAGTTTTTTCGTTGCCTTCAAGGGTATCAAGCTCATCAGCCTCAGTCCAACCGGCATCTACTGGAAGCTCTCCCGCCATGGAAGCATACCAGGCAGCAGACCATTCTGGTGCAAAGGCAACTAAATCCTCTTGATAAAGCTTCACAGCAGCATCCATATAAGCTATACGAGATTCTGATAGCTCAAGCTTACCATCCTCAACCCAAGGAGCAGAAGCATTTGCATACCATCTAAGATTTCCTGAATCAGCAAATATTCTATAGCCCTTAGCCTTAACTTCTTCAGCTGTTTTAAGAATTGTATCAAAGTCTTTAAACTTTTCACCTATTACCACTGGATCATCAGTTCCATAGATTTCCTTAGCTAGGTCTCTTCTGTAGATGATGCTTCCTGGAGTTACCTGATAGCTTAAGGCTCTAACGGTGCCGTTTTCATCCTTACCAGCTTCAAAGATATAGTCAACTATCTGGTCTTTATAATCCTCAACCTTGTATGGATCCTGGCTTAAATCTTCAAAGAAGCCAGCTTCAAAAAAGTTAGGCAGCATCTGTGGTTCACCAACAATTACATCAACATTCTTGTCTTTTGAGCCTAAGGTTGCTTGTAGCTTAGTGGGATAATCAGCAGGAGCTATAACCACTACCTCAACCTCTGTCCCTGTTTCCTCCTGATAACGCTTAGCAAATTGCTTAAGATCCTCTGCAAGAGTCCATACTACCAGCTTATCATCTCCACCCTTACTACCCTCAGATCCATTTTTGTCTCCGCAGGCAGCTAAAGAAAGAGCCATGACACTACTCAATATAAGTGCTAATAACTTTTTAACTTTCATAATGATCCTCCTCAGTGTTAACGTTTTTATTGCTTATGTTTATATTATACAAACTACTATTTTTCTTTATAATTATCCGTTTTTTTAAAAAGGTGTTATTTTTTTATGTGGTTAATTATTTGTAAGTAATCGTTACAATGCTGTGGCTTTCAAGAGTAAGCTCTGTACCCTTTCCTTCCTCTCTAAGAGTTACAGGGATAGCTTCCTCCCCTTTATTTAATAATATTACTACCCTTTCCCCATCAGGATTAACAAAGGCTACAGCCTGTACTTTATCTGTATATCTAGTTAATGCTATTCTCTTAGCTCCCTTTTTTATATACTTACTAAAATGACCGATATAGTAATATGAAAGCTTTTTATCTAAAGCATCGTATTTACTATCACAAAGTATCGGTGCCGCACAGTAATTCCCTACATGATTAGGTCCTCCCTGTTCATCTAATAGAAGATTCCAATCATAAAAGCCACTTATTCCTCCATTAAGATTTCCAATCATGTCATGAGCATACATCTCAGCTTTTTTAATTTCTCCAGAATCACTAAATCTAGAGTACTCCACACAACCTTCTGTAAAATAAAGCTTTAGCTCAGGATACTGCTTTTTAATAAGCTCTAGAGCTTCAAAGTGGTCTCCTGTATACCAGTGAACACCGACTCCCTTAGTATATTTTTTAGCTTTCTCATCCTTAAGGGTATCTCTAACTCTGTTAAAGGCTTCTTCCTTATTATGATCCCATATCAATATGTCTACCTTCTCAAGTCCCGCAGCTTCTAGAGCGGGCCCAAGATAATCTCTAACAAAGAGACTCTCCTCTTCTGCAGTATAGATGCAGGAGTCCCAGGTTTGAACTGCCATAGGCTCATTTTGTACTGTTACAGAGGATATCTCTATCCCTTCCTCTTTATAAGCTTTAATAAACTTTACAAAATACTTTGCCCAAGCTTCATAGTACTCACCCTTCAGCTTTCCTCCATGATTCATATCTCCGTTTGTTTTCATAAAGGCTGGAGGAGACCAAGGAGAGGCTAGGAAGCTTATATCTCCAGAAGCTTTTTTTATAGCCTCTTTTACCATTGGTAAGATAAGCTCCTTATCATGAGCTATGTCAAAGGTTCTGAGAGCTTCGTCTCCCTCTTCTATATAGGTATAATTACCTAAGGCAAAATCACAGCTGTTTATGTGAACTCTCCCCATATTGTATTTAAGTCCAGTTTCACCGAAATAGTCCTCAATAAGCTGCTCCTTAAGCTTTTCTGATAGCTTCGAATAATTGTAAGCACTTGCCTCGGTGAAGGCTCCTCCAAAGCCCTCTATCTCCTGATAGGAAACCTCAGGATATATATTAATTACCTTCATACAGTCGGAAACCTTAGAAGCTTCCCTTTCTTCCTGCTGCCAGTATTTATTGTTCTTTAAATCTGTTGTAATAAGCTTCAGCTTTTTCATGGGTAACCCTCCTAAATAAGTTTTATGACAATACTATCTACGAAGCCCTCTCTCACCTCTAGTGCTTCCTTCTCTCCTAAAGCTCCATGAGTATTTTTGTATACCTCACCATTTTTATAATTTAAGACAAGCTCCTCTATACTGTATTCACCAGGTATATAGCTCTTCTTCTCCGAGAGAATATAGCTAACCTTAACAGCTCCAAGGAACATAGCCTCTATTCTTTTATTTTCATCTATCAGATAATCAGGTATTGTAGGCGCAAAGGTTAATGATGTCTTCCCTTCCTTAAGGGAGAAGGGCTTTAAGCCAAAAAGCATTATCTGCCATATATTAATAAATTCCACTGTAGAACCGCTAAGTCTCGCCACGAAGCCTTTACCATGGATGCTTTCATTAAGATTTTCACTGCTAGCTATAAAAGAAGAATTTTCATAAATACTCCTTCCATAAACCTCAGGCTTTAAAAACGGTACCGCTGCTTTTCCAAAATCCTCAACAAATTCTCTATATAGTCCTGACTTTAATAGCTCTAAGAAATATTTGTACTCCATATGAAGCCATATAGATTCATTTTCCAGCCAGCCAGGAGTAAATGCCTTAGCTCGGCCGATTTCATAGGAAGCCTCTTGAAGAGAAGCGTTTACCTTATACATAGAAAGCTTTTTATCATATAAATCACTATTTTTAACCAGAGTATAAAGCTCTTTCTTTTTATCCACAGGATAATTCAGCTTTAAGTATCTTACAGGTCCTTCCAGGAATATGGGCATTGGCTTAACCTCAAAATGCAGAGGTATTATTCCGTCTGAGCCTTCTTCATATGAAGTCACCTCATATATAAAGTAAGTTGGACACACACCTTCCTTTATAGCAACAGCCTTTTTAATTCCTTTTTCCACTATAGTCTTCCAGAGCACCAGGATATCAGTTAAATAACTGCTATCTAAATAAGACTTACTGCCGGATATGCCATAGTAGGTTTCTTCTCTATATCTTTCCTTAATATCGTTTATCCTGTTCCAGAAGCTTATAACCTCCATATCTCTCATAAGAGCTTCCTTTTCCTCTAAAGCTGCATTATAAAGATCTATTATGAGTTCTTTTATTGGCTCTAATAGGGATATTTCTCCAGGATACTTAGTAAGAGCTTCTATAGTGTAATTTAGGTTTCTTAAGAGCTCATAGGTTTCGGCCATGGAAGAGCCAAATAGTCCTGGAAGACCATTTAAAGCATCATACCAGCCAGGCTTTCCCCCTTCCATTTCTATACCCATACCATAAGGGTCTAAAGCAGCAACCTTTATTGCTGATAAAAGTATGAGCTTCTCTATAAGAGAGGAATGAATAACCTCGCCATTTCCATAATTATCCCTTAAAAGCTTTTCAGATCCATCTCTTTTACTCTCTTCATCAAGAGCATGGTACTGTCTTATCCCATTCTCTGTTTTTACATATTTCTGGTGCCTTTTCTTAATATTTATCTGAGATAAGAAATAGCTGTACTCTTCATTAAATAATAGCTCCCTTTCCTTCTCAGGGAAGATATTAAGATAGTTTTCTATTAAGTCTAAATTATAAGTCCAGTGGTCACTCCAGTAGCCTTCTCCGAAGGTACCATTAACCATACTTTTAGACGCTTCCATTATAGCATCAAAAAGATATTTATAAATATCATCCTTCTTTAAATTAAAGTGTAAAAGTTTTTTATAGAGCTCTCCGGGGGTAAAAGGCTCTTTAAGTTTCTCTATTATATTTTCATTATCCTCTATCCCAGAATGGGCAAGAATCTCCTTAAGCTTTTTCTCTTCAATAGTATAAGTAACCTTATCTATAACTAAGGGGTTATAGCCATCAAGCTGAATCAAGCTGTAAAAGGTTTTTATATTTTCTCTATCTAAATAGGGAGCAAAGAACACATCACATCTTCTATTCTGATTTACATCTCTGTAATTCCCATTTCCTTGAGAATAATATTCAGGAAGCATTGAAAAATAGTTATAGTCCCTCTCTAAATCCCCATGCTTTCTGGAATAGGCATAAAATATCTTATCCTTCCCAAGGGTAATTGGATAGCCACCCCTCAGAATATTATCAAGATAAGTATGCCTGCAGTAGGCATCAAATTCTTCTGAGCCTGTGGAAGTCTTTATTCCAAGGGTCAATTCATCTATTAAGCTAACTGCTTCTCTTTTTTTATCTTCAAAGTAATCATAGTCTATTCTATTTAAGAAAAAGGTCTCTAGCTCTTTCTTATTTTCTACCTGCCCTATTACTTGATAAATACTAATCTCTTCATCAGCCTCAAGTGTTTTTTCAAATCCATAGAAGCTGCAGGGAAGCTGATTCTTAGTTACCTGCTTTGAAGCTAGTAAGCCTTTTAATCCTTTATCAATAAAGCCTTGCGCCTTTTCAAGAGAGGTATCATAAGAGAAAACAAGCTCAGGATCTACAATTGGTTTAAGCCGATCTCCTTCTTTTAGACAAGCGAAAGAAAAGTTACCTCCCTTTATCTCACATACATCTGCAGTATCCTTTGTGCTAACCCTTACTCTAAAGCAAGGCACTCCTTCTTCCACATCCTCTACCTGCATCCAAGCCTTCACTGTCTGTCCCATAGCTTTCATAGACATCATATCCACACCAAAGGGGACTATTGCTGGCATACCATCTAAAAGCTCTAGGTTTATAGCTTCCTCAGCCAAATTTTTAATAGTTACCTTTCTTACAAGGGCTCCTAAGGGTTCTCCCGGTAAGGTAAAATATTCAACGGTAGTTAAGATTTCATTTTCTTCATCTACTTCTTCTATAGCCAGTGAATTCATGTAAACATCCATCTTGTGAACCTTTTCTTCTCTGCTAAAGGGTTCTAAATAGCTTCCATTTTTCTTTATAAAAGTCCTAAACCCAGTCCTCTTTACATTCTGATAAGCTTGATGAGCAGGATAAAACTCCATAATTGCATTATCTTTATTCTCTAATCCAAAGCTTACTATACCTTGACCTCTATTTACATAGAAGCACCAGATTGGTATTCCATGAGTGCCACTTATCCCTGGCAAAAAGCTAGAAAAGGTAGATTTCCTTCCATAGCTCTCAAGAGTATATTTTATACTGTTCTCGCTCATTCACTTCCCTCCTCCAATTTTTCTTTAGTCATTAATAAAATGAATCAATATATAAATTATAAAAAAGGTCCACTCTTAAAGAAATGGACCTTTTTTCATAATAGGTTTGTTTTTTTTAGTTTTAGTATAAGTTTAGGGAGCTATGACAAAAGCTTAAAACCAACTTTTTATAAGCTTGCTAAGAACATAGATAACAGTCTTTAACAGACTTTTACTTCTATTATCCTTAGTATTTTTAAATACAGGTGTTCCTGCATACTCTTTGCCATTTCTCTCATAGGTTACCTCTGCTTCATAGCCTTCTCTCACTCTCGTTACATTAACATTTACAGTGTAGGTTGAGCCATCGATTTTAATCTTGTTATTTGACAGTGGCTGTTGTGTTAAGGTAAAGGTATATAAGCCTTCCTTTTTGAAGGATAAAGGATTAAAGGTAATGCTTTCACCGATATTTCCCTTAGTGTCAATAACTTCTCCCTGTTCATTCTTTAGGATAAAGGTATATTGATTATCCTCCACTGCTCCTCTATCATAGGTTACCTGAGCCCCTATTTCAACTATAGCAGCATAGGCCTCTAGAATGTTCATCTTAAGCTGTCTTTCCATCCCTAGGAGATATCCTTCAGAGGAGCTTCCCTTGATTAAGGTACTATTCTTGCTCATGGATAAGCTTGTTTCACCAAGATTCTCTAAAGCCTTAAATCTTAAGGTTACTATCTCTCCATTTTCACTTATTACTTTATCTGAAGCTGCTGTTGCTGTAATATTAACTGTACCTGAGGACAAGTCATAAGCTAATACAGCACCATCCTCGTTCATAGCGCCAGCCTTTTCAACAGCTATGAGCTGAAGCTTTGTATCATCAAAGGTTACAGTAGAATTTATACCCTTAAGATCCTTTGTTTCACCAGCAAAGTAGTTAATTGCCACGGTGAATTCCTCACCCTCATACACATTCTCAGGAGCTGAAAGATGTAGAGTTCCTGGAGAAGCTTCTACAGGTGCGAAGCCCCTATAGGTTAGCTTAAAGTCATCATAATATGCTGCTGAGGTAGTAAAGTAATTGGAAGCACCGGCAAATAGTCTTGCATAAACTGCTCCTTCTGGCGCCTTCACTACAGCTTTTACTCTCTGCCACTCCTTATGACCGGAACGAACATGGATTATATTCACCCCATCCTTATCGCTTCCTACCTGCTTACCATTTGCATCAAAATATCTTAAGAAGAAGCTTACGCTACCATCCTCTAAGAATAGCTCCGCAGAGGCTGTATATTCAACACCAGGAACTACAGATATATAGTCACTCTGTACAAATACTGTTTCATTTTGTGCCTTATCAACAATTCTTAAGCTGTTGTCACCACTGCTGCTTCTATCACTGGTAATTCCAAAGGAAACATTAGCAGTAATATTAGAGAATAATGAAGACCAACCAGGAATAGTATTTCCTCTTAAAGGCTCTTCAAAGCTATTATTATATATAGGAACTTCAATTTCCTCTTCCTCTGCTGGTGGTTCTTCAAGAACTCCACCATCTATTACTGGTATCATTTTAAGGGTAGTAGGGCTAGCATCTATATAATATATATTTTCATTACCTTGGCTGTCCTTTGCCAGAGCTATAAAGTCTACCTCTGGACCGGAGCCGATTAAGGTCACATGGTCTAAGGTATCTGGTTTCATAACTGTTAGCTTTCCAGCCACATCAGTGTATAGTAAACCATCCTCACCAAACAATATGTGTACAGGCCTCCACATTCCTCTATCTACTATCTCTGGATATATATTTTTATATTTAACTACCTGATAGGTATCTGGATCCATGGCAAATATTATACCATCAACAGCTCCCCAGAGAAGTCCATCATGGAAGGTTAAGCCACTGATTAGCACAGGGGTATCTAATCCAGGTATATCAAGAGAGAATTCAGTAAGCTTTGTCTTCCCCTCTACATCCCATACAAACATCTTAGCTTCCTCAGCTGTTGGATTTATGTCAAGTCCTCCACGGATGGTGGTTGAACCATAAATCTTACCATCCCTATAGGCTAAGCCTACGATGCTCTGATCTTGAACCACATTTTTATAGGTTTCTCTTTCACCAGTAGCAGGATCGTATATAGTCAGGGTTCCACCGAGCTTTCCATAGTCAGGTATAGTTCCTATGAGAAGCTTATTATTCTCAAACTTCATTATATATGGTCTATCTTGACTGTACTCATCCTTTAAGTTAAATAAAGTCTCTATAGCTAAACTAGAAGTATCCATCTTTTGAATAATAGCCCCTGGATACATTCCGAAGTATAAATCATTGCCATTACCAGCTACAATACCCTCAGCTTGTCCTTGAGTATAGGTGGTAAAGGTACCAGTCTTAGTATTATATTTAGAACCCTTAGGTCCTCCAGGGTAGGTAGTCATATATAAATTACCGTCATTTCCTGCAGCTAAATTATGCAGGGTCAGTGGATTAGCCTCCATTACACAAGGCAGCTCTGAGGATGCTCCTGTATCAACATCAGCAACAAGCATGGTGCCATTTCTTTTTACAGTAATTAATGATGGCTCTCCTTCAGTGAGCTCTACAAAGCCTGCTCCTCTAAAACCAGCAGCATATTTTACTCCTGTCAGCCTAGTCTCAAAGGTATCTAGATTTATTTCTGTTACCTCACGACTCCAAATAACATAGGCCTTATTATCCTTAACAGGAATTTGATTACTAAAGCCAAAGGTACCATAATCATCTGCTGATCCATCACCTACCTTAGCTAGCTTTTTATCAAGCCATGTCTGGGTTTCTAAATCATAAAAAATAATAGCATTTAGATTACCATCATCAATTCTAACAAATAGATAATCCCCTACTACAGCCATATCGTAGGCAAATTTGATATCCTTTTGTTCCTTTCCTAAAAGCTCTGGTATATTTTTAGTTATATTTTCTTTTTCTAAGGTATCTACGTTTATTCTATATACCTTACCAATAGTTCCTAGACCAGCATAGATATAACCATCGGCATAGGCCATAGAACGTACATAGCTATTTTCTGTGTCTACTTGTCCAAGGTCAGTGAACTTTCCAGTAGAAGGCTCATACTTAACTATTTTTCCCGAAGGATAGGTACCTAAATAAACATTTCCCTGTTCATCTATGGCGCTAGACCATACCTGTTCACCCTCATGGATTATCCCTAGCTTTTTTACAACCCTACCCTCTGGTTTATAGCTCCACAGCTCACCAGCATTACCAGCAGCTAAGCCCCCTATATAAACAGTACCATCTGGTGCTAGAGAATGGGTCCAAACTTGGGTTACCTCACCCAGCTGTGTAGCAAATAAAAGCTTATTATCCTTTAAATCAACTACATTAAACTTTCCGCCATCAGCAGTGGTATAAACAACATCTCTACCGTTTTCCTTAGCTATTATTGATGTCTTAATGGATACATCTGACGCAGCCACTCCTAGGTCCACAGAGCTCTTAAAGCCTCTATCCCCAAGCTTCTTAGCAACGGTTTCCTCTGAAGCTGCAAAGCCACTCACGGGTATTAAGGATAAAAAAATTATTATAGTCAGTATAGCTGAAACACTAAATCTAAACCTTTTTGACATAAGATATCCTCCTCATAATACTAGTATTTAAAAAACTGCTTAAACTTCTACAAGCTCAAACTTATCTTAATTTACCTAAACCTCCCCTCTAATTGATATATGACACAAAAATTAACATTTCTTTAACAAATGTGTTTATTCTTAGTTAATATTACATATGTTTACGATTTCATTTTAAATATTTTACACAAATTATTAAACTAACTACCTTGCTAATTTATAGGAATATATTGCTATATTTAATGATAAATAAAATAGAACTAAAATTTTACAAAAAGAAAAGCAGCCCATGCTGCTTATTAATAATATTTATTTTGTAGTTTCTTCCTCCTCTGTTCCTCCTGGAATGTCATCATAAAGCTATAATATATCTCTAGGAACTCTGTATCCTTAAGATAAACCATTGCTCTTCTTTTTAGTATTTCTGGAATTCCATAATACCCTTCAGCTATGGCACAGGTTATAGTTGCAATGGTATCGCTATCTCCTCCTATAGAAATAGCGTTCCTCAAGGAATCCTCAAAGGAGCTTCCTTCTAAAAAAGCTGCTATGGCATAGGGTATACTTCCCTCTGCAGAGGAATTATAGCCGTACTGTGGCCTTATTTCATCCAGTGTAAAGCTGAAGTCATAGAACTTTTCAGCATAAGCTTTTATTTCTTCCTTATCTGCTCCATTTATAGAAAGATAAATACACCCAGCAACGACTACAGCACCTTTTATCCCCTCACTATGATTATGAGTTATCTCTGCACATAGCTTCGCAAGCTCTTCTGCCTCTTCCAGGCTTGCGGCTACATAGGCTATAGGTGCTACCCTCATAGCAGCACCATTCCCCAGGCTTCTATAAGGCATTGGCTTTTTTGCAATAAGCCACCTTTGAAACATACCAGCATAGCCTGCAAGGGGGTATAATCTACCAAGCCTCTGCATCTCTTCCGTTAAGTATTGCTTCATAACCTCTCTGGAGAGCTTTCCTAATAAATACCTTTCATCCTCCCATCTCCATCTCATTAAGCCATTAGCTACAGCGAAGTTTATAACCGTCTCATCAGTAAAATGGCAGCCTTCCTCAAAGAGTATAAAATCCTTTGTTTTTATGTTATTCCACTCATAAATGGAGCCTGCTATATCTCCAATAACTGCACCAAACATATTTTTCTCTCCTTATACATAATTAAAAACCGTAATTTCCTACGGTTCTGACCCAATATGTATAATATTCAGAGAGACTTATAAAATGACCAACATATAGAAATATCATAAATCTTTAAGGTCTGTTGTGTATTCATACAGGATTGTTAAAGATTTTGAAGATTTCTTAGCACTTTTACATAGGAATTTTTAATACAAAAAAGCTGGGATCAATATCCCAGCTTTTCATCCATAACCCCAAATATACTTAGCTATTTAACCTTTTTACTCTTACCGAGGTAGGCTTCCTTTATCCTATCATCGGCTAGAAGCTCTTTACCAGTTCCTGTTATGGTTATATGTCCTGTTTCCAGAACGTAGGCAGTGTTTGCTACCTGAAGGGCCATGTTGGCATTCTGCTCTATGAGGAGAACTGTTATACCATTGGCGTTGATTTCCTTAATAATATCGAAGATGCTTTTAACTACTAAGGGTGCAAGTCCTAAGGATGGCTCATCCATCATAATAAGCTTTGGTCTGCTCATCAGTGCCCTTCCTACAGCAAGCATCTGCTGCTCTCCTCCAGAAAGGGTACCAGCTAGCTGCCATTCACGCTCCTTAAGACGAGGGAATAAGGAAAATATATATTCATAATCCTTATCCAAATTGTCCTTCCTGAGATAAGCACCAATGCGGAGGTTTTCCTTAACGGTGAGATTTGCAAAAACCTTTCTGCCCTCCGGTACAAGGGTTATACCACTTTTAACTATAGCATCGGGAGTCTTTCCTACAAGCTCCTGTCCTTCAAAAAGTATAGAAGAATTCTTTGGCTTTACAAGACCTGCTATGGATTTTAAGGTTGTACTCTTTCCTGCTCCATTAGCACCAATGAGAGTAACTATTTCCCCTTGAGGAACGTTAAAGGATATGTTCTTTACTGCTTCTATACCGCCATAGGCTACGAATAAATTCTTAATTTCAAGTAAATTACTCTTCATCCTCTACCACCCCCAGATATGCATCTATAACTCTTTGATTGTTTTGTATTTCCTCCGGCCTACCTTCAGCAATAAGCTTACCGAAGTCAATAACATAAATTCTATCGGAAATATCCATTACCAGGTTAATATGATGCTCTATAAGTAAAACAGATAGCCTGAACTTATCACGAATATCATAGATAAAGGCTGTAAGCTCGTTGGTCTCCTGTGGATTCATTCCTGCTGCTGGCTCATCTAAAAGGAGCAGCTTTGGCTCTGTAGCTAAGGCTCTAGCAATTTCTAGCCTTCTCTGCTTACCATAAGGTAGAGAGGTTGCCAGCTCATCCTTTACCTCTTCTAGCCCAACAATCCTAAGTAGCTCCAGGGACTCCTGACGCATTTTTACCTCTTCCTTTTGGTTAAGCATAAGGGTTGCAGTAAATAGATTACTGGACCTTCTCATATGCTTAGCTACAAGAACATTTTCAAAAACCGTCATGGATTTAAACAGCCTTATATTCTGAAAGGTTCTGGCTATACCAAGCTTTGTGAGCTCATCGGGAGTTTTTACGATGGATCTTTTATATTCTCCGTTATTTTCTCCTCCATAAAGCTTTTTCATCTTCCCCTTAGGATAGTTCTCAAGTATAGTCTCATCATAATATTTCACTAACCCATTAGTAGCTTCATAAACTCCCGTAACAACATTGAAGGCTGTGGTCTTTCCAGCTCCATTAGGACCTATCAGGGATACAATTTCTCCTTCATTTACCTTTAAGGATAGGTTGTTAACCGCTATAACACCACCAAACTGCATAGTTATATTTTCAAGGGTTAAAACATTCCTTATTAAATCAGCCATTATTAACCCTCCCTGCTTTTTTAGATGAAAATTTCTTTTTCTTTTTAAACCAATTCACTACCCCTTCCAGGGAGTACTCCCGGGTTCCCATAATTCCCTGGCGGAAGAACAGCACCACTATCATGATTACTACTGAAAAAACTACCATTCTAAAGCCGCTTCTAAGTAGTGGAACCTTAAAGCTACCTATAAACATTTCCTGATCCAAAAATCTCAGCCACCACTCACTGCTGGCAACAAAGAGGAAGGAGCCCAGGATGCTTCCGGTGATAGAGCCTATACCTCCCAATACCACTATCAGCAGTATTTCATAGGTCATGGCAGATTTAAAGGCATTGGCCTGTACCGTAGTCTGATACATTGCCAGCATAGCTCCACCTACTCCTGCATAAAAGGAGCTAATTATAAAGGCCATCTGTTTATGCCTTGCAAGATTTATTCCCATGGCTTCTGCTGCTATCTCATCATCCCTAATTGCTTTAAAAGCCCTACCATAGGTTGATTTAATTAAAAGTACTATGGTAGCAATACATATCATCGCTATGATAAAGTATGGGAGAGCTCCCTGAAATTTAGTAAATTTCTTCAGGAGATTTGATCCATTGGTAATTGCTCCAAGCTTATCCCACTGGGCTATGGCACGGATAATTTCCGCAAAGCCTAAGGTTGCAATGGCAAGATAATCGCTCTTAAGCTTTAATACGGGATGTCCTATTAAAAATGCAAAAATAGCAGCAACTAAGCCTGCAAGAACCAAGGCTACCAAGGATGGCAGCTGAAACTGTACAAGACCACCGTTGAAATATTTATATACTGATTCCCTAGCTTCCACGGGGATAGTTAATATTCCATAGGTATAAGCTCCTAAGAGCATAAAGCCAGCCTGTCCTAGAGAAAATAGGCCAGTAAATCCATTTAAAAGATTCATGGAAACAGCCACAAGAGAATAGATTGCTCCCTTTTTTAAAACCGTGGAGAGCATTGAGGTTGGCTGCGTCACATCTAGAAAGTAAATAAAGCTAAGCAACAGCGCAATAAGAGCTCCATTTATAATTATTTTTGTTTTAGTTTTCATCTTCCCACCTACACTTTCTCTGAGGTCTTTTCTCCAAAGAGACCTGTTGGCTTAACCACAAGGATTATAATAAGGAGAGCAAAGGTAAAGGCATCACTAAAGGTAGTCATTTTAGCAGCCTTGATTAAGTTCTCACAAATTCCTATGATAAAGGCTCCAACTACAGCTCCCGGTACACTACCTATACCTCCAAACACTGCAGCAACAAAGGCCTTTAGCCCTGGCATTGCTCCTACCGTAGGAGAAACAGCTGTATAGCTGGAGAAATAAAGCATAGATCCCACAGCAGCCAGGAAGGAGCCTATGATAAAGGTTATGCTTATAACGGTATTAATCTTTATGCCCATAAGCTGTGAGGTTTCAAAATCCTTTGACACAGCACGCATGGCTATTCCGATTTTAGTGTACTTTAGCAGGAGCACCAGAGCTACTACAAGAACTATGGTGAGAATAGGCGTTATAACAGTAACTCTACTGATTGGCCATCCAAACGCCGTAACAGAATCGCTTATCCATGGAATTTCAGGATATACCTTTGCAAGACCACCAGTTACATACCAGGCCAGGTTTTGAAGAAGATAAGAAACTCCAATAGCAGAAATCATAATTGACATTCTCGGTGCCGACCTTAGAGGCTTATAAGCAAACCTCTCTACAGCAAAGCCAAGGCTCACCGTCAATATAATAACTAAAATTAATGAAACATATAAAGGCATAACAGTTGAAGAATAAACCATAATAAACCCTGCTACCATGAATATATCCGCATGAGCAAAATTAATCAGACGGAGTATACCATAAACCATGGTATAACCTATTGCTATCAAGGCATATTGTCCACCAACAGAAATACCTGAAAGTAGATATGGAATAATACCAGATAATGAATCCATGCATTGACCCTCCTTTTTAAAGAAAAGCGCGGAGAATATAAACTACTCCGCGCAAATTGTCTATATTCTTATATAACTATTTCACATCAGCAATGGTCTGGGTTTTCTCGAATTTAAAGGTGCCAGTTTTAACGTCCACAGTCTTTATATAAGCCATGTCCTTTTCAGCATCTCCAATTTCATTAAACTTTATAGAACCAGTTACTCCATCATAGGTAACATCAGAAAGTGCTGTAGCAATCTCCTCAGAATCAGTACTGTTAGCAGCCTTTATAGCCTCTAAAGCTACCATATAGCCATCATAGCCTAGAGCAGATACAGCAGCTACTGTATCATTGCCACCATTGTCAGTTAGCTTATCCTTATTATCATTAAGGTATTTTTTAAAGCCGTTTACAAATTCTGCTGCTGTAGCATTATCATCATTTTCATCAAAGAAGGTAGAAAGAGCTATATTTAAATCTGTTCCCTTTGCAGCGTCTAGTATTACGGAGTTTTCCCAAGTGTCTCCAGCCATTATTGAATAGTCAACCTTTGCTGAAGCAGCCTGTGAAATAATCAGTGAAGCAGCGGTGGTAGAGGATGGAGAGAAGAATACATCAGCGCCAGCATTAGTAGCACTAGTTATATAGGCTGAATAATCTGAGGTACCTTCTGGGAAGGTTTCATCAACAACCTTTCCTCCTAATTTTTCAAAAGCTTCTTTAAAATAGGTTGCTAACCCAACAGAATAATCATCACCTAGCTGTGCCAGAACATAAGCTGTCTTTGCTCCTGAATCAGCAGCATAGTTTGCCATAACTGTACCCTGGAAAGGATCAAGGAAGCAAATACGATAATAATAGTCGTTTCCTTCTGTAACTGCAGGATTAGTACAGGAGAGACCTATAGCTGGGATTCCAGCATCTGCAAAGGTATCTGCAGCAGCAATTGAAACGCCAGACCCATAGGAGCCAAGAACTACAGAAACCTGTTCTGAAACAAGAGTTGATGCAGCTGAAACTGCCTTATCTGTAGAAGACTGATTGTCCACCTTAACCAGCTCTATCTTGTACTCTTTACCATCGATTTCAACAGTGTCTTTAAGTGAGTGAGCATATTCGATACCAAGAGTCTCCTGCTTTCCCCCGGCACCATTATCACCTGAAGCAGGTTCAAAAATTCCTATCTTAATTACATTTTTATCAGAACCTCCACTTGTGCAACCAGTTAAAATCCCTGTTAAAGTTAAAACCATAACAAATGACATTCCCAAAGCAAGCAATTTTTTCATGATAACCCCCCCATTACTAATTTATTTATTCTGTTTGGTTTTTATTATAAAAAACCTAATAATAATATAAATTAACATACAATTTAATAAATTACAATACAATTGTTAAAAAATTATATATATTCTGTTAAAGTTTATCACTTTAGCAATTAGAACTGGCTTTATTTATTTTAATGAGAAAAATTTAACTTGAAATCGTACAGGTTCAGAGGATTTTGTAATTAAAAAATTGATAAATATTACGCAAAAAAACCAGCAGTATATATTATTACTGCTGGTAGGCATATTAAGTATATATTATTTTAACTCATGTATATAATTAAATCACTTTAAGCTTGGATGTACATATCTCTTTCTAGCTGAGGTTCCACCACCGTATTGAATGGCCTCAACAGGACATCTGTGAATACAGGCCAGGCATTGAACACATTGAGATTTTACCCAACTAGGCTTTCCATCGATTATTTCTATGGCTTTACTAGGACAAAGGCTCTGACAATTGCCGCAGGAAATGCATTTATCATCAGCATAGAACTTTTTTGTGCTTCTGCCATTTTTATAAAAATAATAAGCAACCTTAGTAATAAGCCTTCCCTTTAGCCCTAAAGGTAATATTACCTTTTCCTTAGCCTTTATGCTTGTAATAATACCCTTTAACTGCTTTTCACTCTTATTAAGTAAGGCTTCAGTCTTTTCTTTAGAAGGCACATTATACATAAGAACATAGTTATCAGGCATCAATAAAGGCTGAAGAAAATCTAGTGTATACCCCTTACCGCTGAGGAGCTCCTTAAGCTGACCACCTGCTCCTTCAATGGTGCCACCACAGGTTATCACTGTGAATATATAATTGTTTTTATAGCCTTTAAGCTCCAGCTTCTCTACAAACTCCTTTACAATAGAAGGTATACCATAATAATACACGGGAAACACAAAGCCTAAAGACTCTCCCTCTTGAAGCTCTATGGCCACTTCATTTTTTTCCATTAATAGGCTGATGCTTACAAGCTCTTCATTTATTTCCTCGGAAATTCTTTTAGCAGCATAATAGGAATTTCCTGTGCCAGTAAAATATAAAATCATTATTCTCCCCTCCTACCTATAAGGCCGTTGTTTCAATAGCTTCACCTTCTGTAGCCTTATCCTTTTTGGCTATGGCAAGGAGTAGTCCTAGGGCAATGGACAAAAAGGCTGAAACTATAACCCACACAATCAAGGCCAAAGCCCATATAAAATCTCCCTTTTTCATCATACACCTCGAATTAATAATTACTTCTCTCTACTTACTAGGCTATTAAACCCATGTTATTCTTTATAGGACATAGCTCTATTATTATAACATCAAAACATAAAATTATTAACATTAAAGTAATATTTTAGTAACACTCCTCTGTTTATAAACCTTTATATTGTAAGCTGTAACTCATTTTATATTCTGCAAATTTAAAGGTACCTTCAGATATAATAACCTTAAGGCACCTTTAATTAATATGCTATTTAATTATCTAGAATTCTTTCATGTTTTAAGATTTCAAGGCTAAGCTGTTTCAACTCCTCCTTCAGTAGCTCCTTTTCTTTAGTAATCTCGTAGGTGGCCAGAAACTCCTTCATGAGGTTTTCATCCTCTAGGGATAAAAATCCTGAAGCAAAGGAATTAGGGATGGCAAATTTCTTTTCACCTTCTGGGAAGCTAATAATCAGATAATTTTCAAATTGACTGATTACAGTACCCTCTTTAAAGCTTTTATGTATAACCTTCATTCCTTCCAGACGTGGAATTACGACTTTCTCTTCCTTGTCCTCCAGCTCTCTTATCTTTTCATTAACATTACTTATGTCGATAGATAATCTATCGATGATGCCCTTCTCTTTTTCTTGCATTTCTTTTTTCTTACTGGAAATGGATTTTTTTGTACCAGTTTTTTTAACTTTTACCTTTTGAGGTTTACTCTTGTATAGCTTATAGTTATGAGCACAATAAATTATATCGTAAGCCAAGATATGATAGTCATCCTTAATATCTGGCTTCCTTCCATTCTCCTCGTTGTTATAAGCCCACCGAGTTTCATGAAGCTCTAACAGCTCCTTATCCTCCTTTATTGCTTCTACCAGAATATCGCACATAGCATAATAGTTTTTTAAATTAAAGAAATTCCCAGTGGTTATCTCTCTATCATACTCAATATATTCTGCAAAGGTCCTTGCCTCTGTTGCCTTGAAAAAGTAATTTTCAGAAGGATTAAAAATAGCAAGATATAGCACCACAGCTCCAACATGCTGTGAGTATTTCCATTTTCCTGAGTCAAGACTTTCAAGAGTTTTATTTGCTTCATTAATAAAATCATTTACTTTGCCCTGTATGCCTTTAGCACTGCTCTCATTTTCATTATACAACCGCTTAAACATCTCTCTAACCTTATGGCTGTTATGTTTTGAGAGCTCCAATATGCCGTTTAAAGGCTCAACCACCTTATTATTAATAAGTCTGTGAGCTTTAACGGTGGCTTCTCTAAACATTGCAGAAAAGTCTTCTGCATCAATGTCCCAGTTCTTATCAAAGTGTTCTACTGTATACCATTTATAGTATTCACCATTAGGTTCAGAATTCAGCTCCTTAAAAGAAGCCTTATAATTACTTAAAATTACATCGAGTTTTTTTTCATTCATAACTACCTCCATTACTAAAAAGAATTATATTATTCATCTTAAATACTGATAGTGAACTTTTTATAAAAGTAAAAAGACATCTATTAATCTGCTAAACAAATAATGATGCCTTACCAAAATAGCTATATAAATTTTTAAATCTTATATACTCTAGCATTACCACTTTAATGGATATTTATAACTACAGTTCCTAATATTATTATATCATATTTTTCTATTTTACTCGTTAAAAATTAATTAACTACAGTACTAATGAATCATATCTACAATAAGATAAAAAAACCCTGCCAAAAGCAAGGAATTAATCAACTGATTCTAAGCTGCTTTTTTATTTTTATTCATAGAACCAAAAGCAATAGCAGCAGCAATCGGTGCTAAGGCAATTAATATTTCAACTAAGGTTAATAGTACACGTATCATTTTAACCTCCCTGATGCTGTAATTAACTTGAAAATATTACTTATATATATAATTATAACATCATCATCATAAAATTATCAATATAATCAGTTAATTTATCTTGCATAAATATGAGATGATATATTAATGTTCTATAATAAATGTATACACAAAAATGATTCATTATTTCTCTCATTGAAAAGAAACGTGGACTATCCAACAAGTATATAGCAAGATTTACTAATCAGATTGATGAATTGTGTAATAAGTGGGATAGATGATAATAAGGAAAAGTCAGTAGATTTTTATATAATCTACTGACTTTTCTACAAGCTTGTGTCACTAACTTTAGATTATTTACCGATAGCTTTAAATGCGGACGCTTGTTCTTTAATACCTTTTTCAGCTGCAAATCTTTCAATACTGGAAGCACCGAAAAATCCATCAATTTCTGGAATCTTTCCAATTACATAAGCTGCATCTTCTGGTTCTGCTATAGGTCCACCATGACAAATTACCATTATATCAGGGTTTACTTCACGGCCAGCATCAATAATAGCATTAATCTTTTCAACACAATCATCTAATGTAAGCGCTGTTTTAGCGCCTATAGTCCCTTTTGTAGTAAGCCCCATATGTGCAACTAAAATATCAGCTCCTGCTTTAGCCATATCTCTTGCTTGCTCAGGATCAAATACATATGGACAGGTAAGCATGTCTAATTCATGTGCCTTGCGAATCATTTCCACTTCTAGCCCGTATCCCATATCTGTTTCTTCTAGATTCTGACGAAATACCCCATCAATGAGTCCTACCGTAGGAAAATTTTGAACACCATTGAATCCTTGATCCTTGAGCTGCTTAAGATATATCTCCATTACTCTAAAGGGATCTGTTCCACATACCCCTGCAAGGACAGGTATATCCTTAACCACTGGTAGCACCTCAGAACCCATTTCTACAACTATTTGATTTGCATCTCCATAGCTTAAAAGACCTGCTAATGATCCTCTACCAGCCATCCTATATCTTCCTGAATTATATATTATAAGCATATCTGCTCCGCCTGCTTCACTGCTCTTTGCAGTTATGCCTGTACCTGCTCCAACACCTAATAAAATCTTTCCTTTAGCAACTTCAGCCTTAAACTTCGCCAAAATTTCTGTTCTTGTCATCTTATTCATATATAAAACCTCCTCTTGAATTTATTTATTCATCAAATCTATTAATTTTTGCGCTGCTGCTATTGCAAATTCATTATCATTAATAGCACAGTCCATTTCTATAACCTCAACTATTTCCTTATTTACTCCATTTCTTAAGGTATCAAATAACATTTTGTCTTCTTCTTCCCCATAGAACGGCTGGCCTGGGGCATCAATGGCTGACACACCTCTAAGAGGTAGAAATAATGCCGTATTTCCCGTTGCTAGATTTAATTTCTCAACTAGCTTTTTACCGATAAGCTCATTTTCCTCTATGGTTGTCCTCATAAGTGTAACTGTAGGATTATGCTTATACAGATTTCTACCTTCAAACTTTTTAGGCACTGACTCATAAGCACCAAAGTTACACATATCTAAAGCCCCTACAGAAACTACCTGTGGAATTTGTTTTCTACCTGCAGCCTCCAATCTATGTGGACCAGCATTTAATACTCCTCCGATAATCTCATCGGCCCACTCAGTGGTGGTAAGATCTAATACTCCTTCAATAAACCCTGATTCAATGAGTGATTCCATAGAACGTCCACCAATCCCAGTGGCATGAAATACTAAAACCTCATATCCTCTCGCTTCAAGATGTTCTCTTGCCGTTGTTATGCAGGGAGTTGTTACTCCAAACATAGTAGCTGCAACAAGAGGCTTTTTTTCTATAACCTTTTTGTTTTCGAATTTCACCATCCCTGCGATAGCAAATGCTGCATTAGTAAATATCTTTGTAGATATGCTATTAAGTCCTGCTACATCAACCACCGAGGGCATCATTACTATATCGCTTGTACCTATATATTGCTCTGTATTGCCAGAAGCCATAGTAGATACAATTATCTTTGGTACACCAATTGGTAGCGCCCTCATGGCGGGAGCAACTAATGAAGTCCCCCCTGAACCTCCAAAGGAAATAATACCATCAAATTTTCCTTGTTTATAAAGCTCAGGAACTAACTTCTCCATTCCCTTTGATAATGTTTCTGTTGCCAAGGCCCTATCTTTTTTTCTAACAAGTATATCAATATCAACCCCTGCAGCAGCTGCTACCTCATTGCTAGAAACATCCGGTTTAAATAAAGGTTCAAAAACACCAGTATTGATAGTAAGTGTGTTCAGTCCCAAATCTTCAATAAGCTCTTTTAGATACAGGTATTCTGTACCTTTTGTGTCAAAAGTACCTGCTATTGCTATTGTCTTCATTTCCATCCTCCTCTTAACACTTATTTTTGAAAAAATAAAGATTGATACGGTTAACTTAAGGTTATCATATCAATCTTCCCCATATATTGTAAACGTGTTCATGTTCTAATTCTATGTGTTTATGTTATATTTTTCTTTATATTTTTTTGGCGATAATCCCTTATACTTTTTAAACATCTTGGAGAACTGAGCGTAATCCTTATAGGCTACCAAATTTGCAATTTCACTATAATTAATATCATTATTAATTATTATTTCTGCAGCCCTATCCATACGAAATCTTATCAGATACTCCTGAAAGCTGCAGCCCACCTCTTTTTTAAATAATGTGCTTAAATAGCTTCTAGAAACATGAGCCACCTGAGCTAAATCAGAAAACACTATTTCATTAGTATAATTTTCAGAAATGTACTCTTTGACAAAATCCACATAATTATAATGTTTTGTTACCCCATCAAGCATTTTTGCCATCAGGGTATCCGCATTAACTTCTCCTGTAGTCTTAAAGGATTTAGTAACATTTATTATAGCTTTTTCTACAGGAATTCTTTCGAAGGCGGAGCCTCCTATGTATCCATCAATTTCCTTATGATTTGAAAGCATATACTGAAAATCCAGAGGCGTTTTTACAGGTCCTCCATAGATAAGTTTGATTATCTCAGGATTAATCCTACTGCAATAATTAAATATTCTTTCAATCCTTTTTCTTGCCGATTCTAAGGATAACACCTTTTTAGCTCCTAAAAGCCCTCCACTAGTTAATCCTAAATGAAGACATATGATATCAACACCTGCACGGATCATTGCTTCTGCCTGAAACTCATCAAAGATGAAAGCCATAGTAAGTAGGCCTGCTCTATGAGCAATGCCTATAGCCTCAACCTCCTTAGCAAAATCACATCCTTGCTCTTCCAAGGCTATTCTAAAAGAACCATCTATAAGACCAATGGTTGGATAGTTAATCACACCATGAAATCCCCTGTCTTTGATTTCTTCAATATACTCTTTAGTATTCTTGGTTGGATCTGATGCATTAATACCAAAAAAAATTGGTATATGCTTTACTATAGGTAATATTTCCTTGCTTCCAAACTCCATAACCATATCATTGCCATTGCAATAAGATAAAAAGCCTGCAAGAGAGCCTCTACCCATTTGCCTAAACTTTCCAGAGTTTAAAACTAAAATAAAATCAGCCCCTCCATTCTCTACGTATCTTGCTGTCATACCAGAACCTGAAGCTACTCCAATAATATAATTTCTCTTCTTAACATTATTTTTAAATTCATTTATTATTATTTCTTTTTTCAAGCTCCTCCCACCTTTGTGCTAGCTTAACCCCCTGAAACTTTATCTTTAATTAACACTATTTATTAAAAAGATATTTTAATATCACATATCCTTAATAACAATAATTACCATGCAATTATATTTTATTATAATAATCATATTACTGCATAGACCTTTACAAATATTCATCCTTATTATCTTATATAAAAAGAGCTGGATTCCATTAATGAAATCCAGCTCAAGCTACCACCTATTAATATATGACTATTTATCAATTCACTCTCTTTTTATTTTTATTAAATAGCACAACCTACCTTATAGCCTTCTTCTACAGCGTCCATTATTCTTCTGGCTCTGTTTACATCGCCTACGGTATAAACCTCAAGATAAGCCTTCTTTAAAGGTTCTACAACTGCATCATTAGCCTTATAACCAGCAGCTATTACAACATTATCTACCTTAATAACCTTGTCCTCAAGGACAATCTCTCCATCTTTTATCTCTAATATCCTAGCATTAACATGCTGCTCTACTCCCTTTTCCTCTAGGGTTTTAAAGAGATGTCCTACATAAGTTGCTCCTATATCCTTGGCTATGGCTTCTAGCACCTCTATAATATGCACCTTAACTCCTTTAGAAGCCAGGAATTTCGAGGTTTCAGTACCTACAAGACCACCGCCAATCACAGCTACAGTTTGTCCAACTTTCTTTCTTTCGTTAAGTACATCTTCAGCAAGAACCACATTTTTGTTGTCAATTCCTTTGATTGGAGGAACGGTCTGAGTTGCTCCTGTAGCTACTATTACCACCTCTGGATTTAAATCCTTGATATCCTCAGAAGACTTAACCTCTCTTTGTACAAAGTTGATTCCCAGTCTTACATATTGATTGAATAAGTAATCTCTGAAGAACATAAAGGTATCCTTTTCTGGAGGAGTTGAAAGCACGTATAGCTTGCCACCAATCCTATCTTCTTTATCTACTACTGTTACCTTATGACCTCTAATAGCTGTAACTCTAGCTGCTTCAAGTCCTCCAGGTCCAGCTCCTATTATAACAACATTCTTGCTCTTCTCTGCCTTAACAATATTTCTTTCCTTTTCACAGCCTGCTCTGGCATTTACTAAACAGTTCACACCCTGTCCTATGAACACCTTATCTATGCAGCCCTGATTACAGGCTACGCAGTAGCGTATATCTGTATAATCATTTCTCTTCATTTTTAATACAAGCTCTTCATCGGCAATTAGCCCTCTTCCGATAGCTACCATATCTGCCTTATTATTTTCTATAATATCATTTATAAGGTATGCATTATTTAAACGACCAGCAACTATAACTGGAACGGAAAGCTCTTCTTTAAGCTCTTCACTAAAAGGTATTAGAAACCCTTGATTTATAAACATTGGTTGAATGGTATATTCCACAGAGTCATAGCTTCCAGCAGTAAGGCTTACAGCCTCTGCCCCTGCCTTGACAGCCTCCTGGCAGATAGTTTTAACCTCTGAAAATTTAAGACCATCCTCAAGATATTCATCAGCACTAATTCTTATAATTACTGGTACTTTCCCATCGGCTACCCTTACAATTTCTTTTAATACCTCTAGAGGATAACGCATTCTGTTTTCTAGGGAACCGTTATATTCATCCTCCCTCTTATTGCTATGGGGAGATAAAAAGCTGTGAAGAAGATAACCATGAGCAAAATGTACTTCTATGAGATCAAAGCCTGCTTCTATTGCTCTTTCAGCACCTTTAATGAATTTCTCTTTAACTTCTATCATGTCCTCTTTAGTCATTTCTCTTGGATTATTTCCTAGGATAGCGCAAGGCACTGCACTTGGAGCTATGGGCTGTAATCCCGTTACCGCCTCAGAAGCCTGTCTACCTGCATGATAAAGCTGTGCTCCAATCCTTCCTCCTACTTGATGTACAGCATCGGTCATTCTCTTTAACCCTGGTACATATTCGTCCTCATATATACTAAGTTGAGTAGGAAGCCCTCTCCCTTCTGGAGATATACCAATAGAACCAGTAATAATCATAGCTACTTCATTTTTTGCTCTTTCAACGAAGAAGTCAATCAACCTATCACTAACCTGTCCACCTACTTCCGCAAGTCCGTTCTCCATAGCCGCCATCATAAATCTGTTCTTTAGTTCTAAATTTCCGATCTTTAAGGGAGTAAATAATTTTTGCATAGCTTGCCTCCTAATTTGTTATATTTTTAACTTTCGTTAACGAATTTTATTTCAAAAAATAATAATTACCTGCTATATATCAGATAACCTATTATTAATTTGAAAAAGTCCGTTATTTATGTCCAGTAAAAATAAAATTCGCTCACAAATTTAACCTTACACTAACAATTATATCAGCAAAAAATAGTATTTCAATAGGTTTTGTTAATTTTTAAACAATTTATTGGAGGATACTTCTAAAAAGCTTCTAAAATCCTTCATATCCCACTTACCAACCTTATCGCAGATCTTATCTAGAGTCTTTAAGAATACTTCGATTTCCTGCCTATCAAAATTTTCAAAGAGCCCCATAAACTCAAAAGCTGATTTAGAGCCAACGCTCTTATCAAGAATTACCCTTCCGGTGTCTGTAATATAAATCTTTATGATTCTGCTATTATTTAGATATTTTTCTTTTCTAACGTAACCCTTCTTCACCAATCTACTAATGAGGGCTGAGGTGGTGGATTTATTCCATAAGGCTATATTACCTAGCTCATCTAAGGTCAAGCCATCATCGAGATTCAATATCCATAGGGCGTGCATCTGAGCATGGGTAAGACCAGCCTCCTTGGCTATCTTTTCCCAATCCTTCTCTAAATTCATATAGGTAGCTCTTACTAGGTTTAAAAATATATTAAAATAATAATCTCTTTCATTCTTTTCCATATAAACCACCTGCCAATATTCAATATTGACTCTTTCTCTCAAGTTTTTCATTATCTTTAAATATAATTTTATCACAAGGGCTACCACTTCAAAATGACCATTTTAAAAAAAGTCTAATAGCCTTATATCTATTTACTAAAAGCTAACCTTCTATTAATAGACATAAGACTAAAAGACTCTTCTAATAAGTCACTTATCAAAGATTTAATTCTTCACCAGGCTCAACTACAAGCTTGTTCTTTCCTTTGAAGCTATCAGCCCTTTCTTTATCAAAAAGCTCACCTGGCTTCATATGAATAGGAATGGTGTGCTTAGCATTTATTACTTCAGCGCAACGCTCTGCTTCTGGTATATCCATATTATACACACCATCTATGGGAAGTAGTGCATAATCTATCTCCTCCAGGGAAAGCATCAGCGCCATATACTCTGTCAAGGAGGTATCCCCTGCTCCATAGACCTTAATACCATCTATGGATATAACATAACCTACACAGGAAGCCCTATCATGATTTTTGTTATAAGCTGGTACTGCTTCTATAGTTATTCCCGAGATAATCTTCTTCTCATAATGTCCAACAATAAGCATATCAGAAGACCTTAGAACAGTGCAGTGGTCTTTTTGAGTAATAAGCTCAAGATTATTATGATCCTTATGCTCATGGGTTATTAAAACTATATCTGCAGGAATATCATAACCCTCTCCCGCAAAGGGATCTACATATATAACAATACCATTATCAGCAGTAATTCTATAGCTGCCATGTCCTTGATAAAGAAGCTTTGCCATAATAAATCCTCCTTAGAAAATATTTGTAAATTAATTCTATAAATCTATAAATAAAGTTCTTTTATATCTTCCTCTTATACTTACACTTGGGGAATGTACTGCAACCGTAAAAGGCACCATATTGACCTTTTCTTTCCACCAATTGTTCACCACAAAATGGACATGTGGTTCCACTGATTCTTTCCTTGATTTCGTTAATATGCTGTTCTTTCATTTTCTTGTCTACATTTGCTGCTGTAGCAAGCTTTTCCCCAATATTATCTACTTCCCTTCGTGTATATACTACCGGCTTGGATTCTAACTCTTTGCGCAGCTCTTTTAATAGCTTATTTCTCTTAAGAATCCTGTAATTATGATTATTATCAGGTATCCGCTTTAATTCACATCGTTCTGAAAAAATTATATAGGAAGAAAGATTTGTGCTAGATGTTCCAAGATACTCTGTTAAAGCTTTTATATGTCCTTGATTTTGAATTATAGGATTATAAAACTGAGTTTTGTCTCCATTTGGAAAGCTTTGAGTCCATTTTTGCTGTTGTTCACTACCGAAAATCCAACCACTATAATTTTTACTTTCAAAAACAAAAATCCCCTTCTCATGTACCATAACAACATCTATTTCTGTAGTTCTGCCTTTATATGGTATATAAACATTAGTTATTATCTTTAAGTAGCCTTTTATGTTATCGTGACCAAGTGCATATTCTGTTAAGTACTCTCCATATTGTCCTTTATTTTTATAATGGAGTAATCCTTCAATTATTCCAGGCTGCTCACCTTTTAATATTGACCATAAACCCATATCTGTCTCTCCTATCCAATAATAAGATTCTCTTATTCAGATGGAATAACAATTCAATATCAGATTACCGAATTATATATATTAATCCCATTTAATACATATAATACCATTTGGATTGCATAAAATCAAAGTCATATAAAAAATTAACATTATTATAATATGAATCACTGCTTATTTAATAACACTAAAGCCCACACTCCAAGGTTATCATCCTAGGAGTGTGGGCCTTCTTATCTTTTCTATATATATTAGCTTGACTTATCTTTATACTCTTATTTACTTCTTACTCTTCACCATCTTAAACACCTTGCCAATAGGAATTGAATTGCCTCTATAGAATATGAGCATTACATATATCTTTCCAGCTAACCATACGATGATTAAAGTGGTTATTAAAAGTATTGCAAAGGATATGAGAGCACCCATCACAGATATGTCACCTAAAAGGGCCATACCAGGAACCACCATCATGGAGGTAAAGGGTACAAAGGCCTGCCAGCTAGAGCCTGTTAGGCTTCCTTCCATTACTCCACCATAGAGACATGCAAAGAAGCTGATTACTAAAGCCCAGGTAAAGAGTAAATTAGTAACAGGTAAATCCTCAGGCTTACTAGCCATGGCTCCACCTATGGCTGCTAAACCGCAATACAATAGGAAGCCTGCCAGTATAATTAATATTGCTAGAATTATCCCACCCGGGGAGAATAAACCAGATACACTTCCAAAGGAATCAAAGAACTGGATTAGCACCATTTCAGTACTAGGGTTCATCCAATTTACAATAGCTATCCCTACAGTAAAGCTTATTATCAAAGCCACAATCCAGCTAAAAAGCTGCAATATACCTGTGAGAAAAATCGCCAATACCTTTCCAAGAATCACTGCAGTAGGTTTTACAGTAATAAGGAAGGTATCCACTAGCTTAGAATTTTTCTCCATTATTACGCTATTTGCAACCCCCTGGCCATAGGCTAGAATCATAAAATACAGCACCATAATGGTGAGATAAGGAAGTGCTATAGAGAATACGTCCTTTACCATATCTAATTCATTCTTTGATCCATCTAAAGAAATCGCTTCCTCCTCTGAAATAGCATCTCCTACGATTGGTCTAGTGAGGTCTTGTACCTGCTCATAATCAAGTCCTGATTTTTGAACCATAATCATCTGAAAATAGCTACCTATAAAGCTATTATAAGCATAGGCATCATCCTCAGACAGCTTTGATTCCTCCGGCAACAGAATATTAATAACATTTCTATTATCCTCAGGCTCGATTAACATAATCAAAGTACCTTCACTGCCCCTTGCATCTCTGCCAGCAGTGTCTATATCCTCATAGTTTTTATAGGAAATAGCAGAAAAGCTTTTATCATTAATAGTATTGAGTATAGAATAATCAACCTCTTCTCCGGGAGTCTTGTCTATAACATAAACCTCTGAAACCTTCTCAGTTATATATTCAACAGCTTCTTCTTCATCTCCTCCGAAGTGATCTACTGCTACCATAATTATTGCAGGAAGCAAAAGACATAGAAGTCCGATAATAATTGTGGTAGTCAAATAGCCTTTATTCTTTCCATGCTGCCTAAAGGTAAAGGAGAAGACTTTTGAAAAACCCTTAAATTCATTCTTCATTTTTATACCTCCTTTACTTGTTTTGTACGAGCAAGGGAAACCATAGCCTTTAGCTTGAGCTTATTTCCTCTGTACATTAATAAGTGATGATATACCCTTCCACAGAACCAGGCTAAGAGGATAATTACACCAGCCTGAAGGAGCCAGGATAGAGCCAATATCCCAAAGCTAATATTTCCCAGGACATAATGCACTGGTGCAGCGAATATGGATATGATAGGCAGTAGAGAGCCTATTATTGATACTACCTCATTATTAAAGCCTACCATGAAGGTAGAAGCCATATATCCAAGCATAACCACTAAAACCACATTCATATTAGCTGATTCTACCTCCTCCATACTGGAGCAGCTTGTACCCGCTAATCCTCCAAGGATTGAGAAGGTCAGATAGCCAAGAACTAGAGATATCATAGCAACTATAATTGTTATAGGACCGATATTTAAAAGTTCAGAGTTTAATCCAAAGTCAGCCAAAGCATTGCTTATAGGACTTGTATCTAAAAAGACTCCTGTCACTTTATAGGATATTAGAAGAGATAAGGCTATTGATACTATTAATCCAAACACGTAAGCCATAACTGCAAGTATCTTTCCTACTATCATCCCTAAGGGTTTTATGCTCACCATTAAGGTCTCCACCAGCTTCGAGGCCTTTTCCTCAATAATCGATCTGATTATATAGGTTATGGAGAACATAGTTAAAATTAAAACTATGATGGAATATCCATACTGAACAGCAAAGGCTCCGTCAAAGCCTACACTCTCCTCTTCCATATATTCAGCTACCTCTTCTGTATTGATTTCAAAGGCGGTCATGAGAATTTTAAGCTGCTCCTCTGTAGCACCTAATGCCCTAAACCTTGCTTCCTCACATAACCTTGAAACCTCAGAAGCCAAAATATCAAAAGAGTAAGCATCCTCCATTAAATGATATACTCCTATATGATAGCTATTATCTTCACTACTAAGAGCAACATGAACCAAGGCATCATTCCCATTGATATTGTCTGTGTAATTATCAACATTAAAATCCGCCTCTTGGACTTTGGCACCTTCAAATAAGCTTCCAGGCTCTGATAATGCTTGAAATTCAATATCGTATTCCGTTTCATTTAAATAATATATATTATTTATTCCAAGCTGCTCCTCTTTTACCTCACCTCCCATAATAAGTGAAGCAATGGGAGCACTTAATAAGCATAAAATAATTGTAACTACTAAGGAAATAATATTACCCTTGCTTTTTAAAAGCTGCGTTAGGGTAAAGGAAAATACCTTACCAGTTCCAGTAAAAGCATTTTTATTGGCCTTCATTAGCTTCACCAACCTTCTGTACAAAGATTTCATGAAGTGACGGCTCACGTAAATCAAAGCGAATTATTGAGATATTAGCTGCGATGAGCATCCCTAACAGCTTATTTGCTTGCTCCTCTCCAGATACTTTAAGATTATATTCAAACTCCTTTTCCGACTGGATTGTAACCCTTGCCTCTTCAATATATTTTGAAATATCCTCTTCCACCTTGAGAGATAGATTTATTCTTCCGTAGCTCCTCTTAATATCATTTAAATTTCCCTGGAGAACCACTTTACTTTTGTTTAATATAATAATATCCGTGCAGAACTCTTCTACCGTGGACATTTGATGGCTTGACATGATAAGATACTTACCCTTCTCAATCTCCTCATTGATGATTGAACGGAAAAGGTCTGTATTTACTGGATCTAATCCCGACATAGGCTCGTCTAATATAATAAGCTCAGGATCTGATAAAAGGGCTATCATAAACTGTATCTTCTGCTGATTACCCTTAGAAAGCTGATCAGCTTTTTTCTTCTGATTACTCTTCTTCTTAGCTCCACCAAAGCCAAGCTTCCTTTTCTCTCCCACTAGAGGTGCAGCTGCATTTGTGGTGTCTGGATAAAGATATTCCTCCACCTCTAATCTTTTTGCCCAATATTTAATCCTTTTCTTAGCTTCATTCTTAGATATTCCTCTAAGTCCTGCAAAATAAATAAGCTGGTCCATGAGATTATATTTAGGATATAGTCCACGCTCCTCTGCTAAGTAACCAACATTACAGGTATCAGTGCTTAAAGGGCTACCATTCCACATAACCTCTCCACTATCCTTAGAAAGCATATCCAGCATCATTCGGATTGCCGTGGTCTTACCGGCACCATTAGTACCCAAAAGAGCATAAACACCAGGCTTATCCATCTCAAATGAGAGACTCTCTAGTGCAACTTTATCTCCGTATTTTTTTGATAAATTATTTACTGTCAAACTCATATTCCTTACTCCTTTATAATAATTATGATTTCAACGATTATTTTTCATAATATATTGATAATTTTTACATTTTATTAATTATATCACATATACACAAGCTATACCCTAAACTATTGTAAATTCAGAGAAATGCACTACGTTTACACCAAAAAATTTTACTGTTTCCTAAAAACCGTTACCTTATGAGTCTACCATTAATCATTTTATTAAAATTTCTATATAAAAAAAACAAAACTATTATCTAGTTTCACCCTGAAATTATTATGAGTATAATTCATGAACTATTTTGATTATATATCAAATATCATATGAATTTTTTTGAATGTTTTTGAACGAAAATGGTTGAAATCGTTTTTCTTCCATAGTATTATATAGGCAAGAGGTGATTATTATGCTAACGGAAGAAAGACATAAGTTCATACTAGAGGAGCTAAGAAAAAATTCAGTTGTATATGTAAATGAGCTAGTAAAACTCTTAGACACCTCTGAATCAACAATAAGAAGAGATTTAAACTATTTGCATTCGGAGGGAAAGCTTAAAAAGGTTCATGGCGGTGCGACTCTTATTGAAAACGAATTTAACACTAGGGAAGATAATATATCTGTAAGAGAAGGCTTAAATATAGAAAATAAAGCTATTATAGCAAGCTATGCAGCTAGCTTAGTAGTAGCTGATGATTTTGTTTATATAGATTCAGGAACAACAACAAATTTGATAATAGACTATTTAACCGAAAAAAATGCAGTATATGTGACCAATGGTATAAATCAGGCTAAAAAATTAATAAGCAGAGGCTTTACAACCTATATAATTGGCGGAGAAGTAAAATTAATCACCGAGGCTATAGTAGGAATAGAGGCTATAAATAGTCTAAAAAAATATAATTTTACTAAAGGTTTCTTTGGAACCAATGGAATTTCAGACTATAGAGGCTTTACAACCCCTGATATTAAAGAAGCGTTAGTAAAGGAAGAAGCTATTAAAAGAACAAGAAATCCTTATATCCTTGCGGATAAAACAAAATTTAATGAAATAAGCTCCGTTACCTTTGCAGAAATAGATAAATGCGTAATAATTACTACGGAAATAGAGGATGATAAATATATAGATAAAACTGAAATTTTGGAGGTCTCAAAATTATGATATATACTATAACCTTTAATCCATCTCTTGATTATATAGTTAGAGTCAATGATTTTAAGCTAGGGGCTGTTAATAGAACAACCTTTGAAGAAATTTATCCTGGAGGAAAAGGAATTAATGTTTCTATAGTTTTAAATAACTTAAAGGTAGAAAATATAGCTCTTGGATTCATAGCTGGCTTTACTGGTGAGGAAATTGAGAAAAAAGCTAAGGATATGGGCTGCACAACAGATTTTATTAAGCTAAAAAGTGGCATATCAAGGATTAACGTTAAATTAAAATCTAATGAAGAATCTGAGATTAACGGTCAAGGTCCAGCTATTGACCATGATGCTTTAGCTTTATTATATAAGAAGATAGATTACTTACAGGAGGGTGATATACTAGTTCTAGCAGGAAGTATTCCAAGGTCCCTTCCAGAGAATATTTATGAACTAATAATAGAAAAATTAAGGGATAAAAAAGTTAGGATTATAGTAGATGCAACAAAGGATTTATTATTAAATGTTTTAAAATATAAGCCATTTTTAATAAAACCAAATCACCATGAGCTGGGCGAGCTATTCAAGGTTAAAATTACAAATCAAGAGGAAAGCATCTATTACGCTAAAAGGCTTAGAGAAATGGGTGCCAGAAATGTATTAATATCAATGGCTGGAGATGGAGCTGTATTTGTCACAGAGGAGGATAAGGTTTTCAAATCCCAAGCTCCAAAGGGTAAAGTAGTAAACTCTGTAGGTGCTGGAGATTCTATGGTAGCGGGCTTTATTGCCGGATATTTAAATAATAATGACTTTGAAGAAGCTTTTAAGATGAGCGTGGCTACAGGAAGTGCCAGTGCTTTTTCAGAAGGTCTTGCCACTAAGGAAAAGGTTTATGAACTATTAAAGGATATATACTAATATGGAGGATTAATCATGAAAATTACCGATTTATTAAACAAAAAATCTATAGCTATAAACCCTAAGGTTAACTCAAAAAATGCCGCAATAGATAAATTAGTGGATTTAATGGATGCCTCAGGGAACTTAACAGATAAGGATGAATATAAAAAAGCTGTTCTAGCTAGAGAGGAGCTGAGCACCACTGGTATTGGCGATGGTATAGCTATACCTCATGCTAAAACAAAGGCTGTAAAGGATGCTGGCTTAGCAGCAATGATAGTTAGAGATGGAGTAGACTATGATTCCTTAGACGGAAGCCCAGCAAAAATATTTTTCTTAATAGCAGCTCCCGATGGTGAAAACAACCTGCACCTAGAGGTTTTAGCAAGACTATCCACCATGTTAATGGATGAGGAGTTTAGAAAGGCCTTAGAAAGCTCAAAATCTGAGGAGGAGTTTATAAAGCTCATCGATGAGTTTGAAAATAAAAAGGTAAATAAGGTAAAGGAAGAAAGCAAGGAAGGCTACAGAATATTGGCTGTAACAGCATGTCCTACAGGAATTGCTCACACCTATATGGCTGCGGAGAGCTTAGAAGAAAAGGCCAAGGAGATGGGCATAACCATAAAGGTAGAAACCGGTGGTTCCGGTGGAGCCAAAAATGTATTAACTAAAAAGGAAATAGAAGAAGCAGAATGTATAATTGTAGCAGCAGACAAAAAGGTTGAAATGTCAAGGTTTAATGGCAAAAGGGTCATTCAGACTAAGGTTGCTAATGGAATCCATAAAGCAGAGGAGTTAATAAATAAGGCTGTATCAGGAGATGCACCTATATATAATCATGATGGTTCACAGTCCTCTGATGATGGCTTTGGAGAGGAAAAGGAAAGCATAGGAAGACAAATATATAAGCACCTTATGAATGGTGTATCTCACATGCTCCCATTTGTTATCGGTGGAGGTATACTTATTGCCTTAGCATTTTTATTTGATGATTACAGCATTGACCCAGCAAACTTTGGTAAGAATACACCTTTTGCAGCCTTCTTAAAGACTGTAGGTGAAACAGCTTTTGGCTTTATGCTGCCAATATTAGCTGGATACATTGCCATGAGTATAGGCGATAGACCAGCTCTAGCAGTGGGTTTTGTTGGAGGTATGCTGGCTAATACTGGAGGCTCAGGGTTCTTAGGTGCATTACTTGCAGGTTTTATTGCAGGTTACTTAGTGGTAATCTTAAAGAAGTTATTTGATAAGCTTCCTAATAGCTTGGAAGGCCTTAAGCCAGTACTTCTATATCCTTTACTAGGTATACTATTAATAGGTGCTATAATAACCTTTATAGTTAATCCACCGGTAGCAGCTCTGAACACTTCTATTACAACTCTTTTAAATAACATGGGAGAAAGCAGCAGAATACTACTAGGTGCAGTTTTAGGCGGCATGATGGCCTTTGATATGGGTGGTCCTTTAAATAAGGCAGCTTATGTATTTGGAACAGCATCCCTAGCTTCAGGTCAATTTGAATTTATGGCAGCAGTAATGGCTGGAGGTATGGTTCCACCCCTGGCAATAGCTTTATGCACTACCTTCTTCAAAAGGAAATTTACTCAAAGGGAAAGGCAATCTGGAATAACTAACTATGTCATGGGACTATCCTTTATAACAGAAGGCGCAATCCCCTTTGCAGCGGCAGATCCTCTAAGAGTAATCCCTGCCTGTGTAATTGGCTCAGCAACAGCAGGTGCCTTATCAATGCTCTTTGGCTGTGCACTGCGTGCACCTCACGGCGGGATATTCGTATTACCTGTTATATCTAATCCTCTTGGCTACTTCATTTCACTATTAGTTGGTTCTATCCTGGGAATGGCAGTCTTGGCTATATTAAAAAAGGATAAAGAATAAATAAAAAAAATGTGCACTTATAAAAAATTAGTGCACATTTTTTTATGTATAGGTATTTAATTATTATACCTAATACATAAAGAGAGAATAATCTATATTTATACTCAAAGCTGGGCTACATAATGATTCTCACTCTTCCCCTGTACCATAAGAACTTTCACTATATCACCTACGTTACAACCGAAGTTGCCAACAGGCTCATTAAGCAGTATTCCACTGGGGATACCTCCAACAATACTTTTAAGCCTTACCCATACTCTTTCTGGTTTCAAGCCAGGCTTAACGAGATCAATGATAATATCGTCGGGATGCTGAGGATGACGTATAGGGTCTAAATATTTTAAATTCCTCAAGTCTTTAAGCTCTTCATTAGAATTATATCTAGCATTTATTATATTTTCCTTAAGCCTAAATCTATCAAAGATACTTAAAAAGCTAAGACTTTCAACCTCACCTCTTATAGCACCATAACGAAGCCTTACGGATTTTTTTTCAGAGGAAGCTCTAAAGATAATACCTTTCTCTGATACTAATGCACAGCATATAACCTCAAAGGTCAATCCAGTGTTAGGATCAATATACCCATAAAGTAAGACTGCATTATCCTCCTTCTGGGAAGGAAATCTTTCTTTTATAACCCCTAATGCCCTTTCGTCATTCTCTAAAAGCAAAAACTGACTATTCAACTCCCTAAAATCACATTCCTCAATTTTTTTACCCATCAGTGCCTCCTGTTAAATATACAAAAAATTAAACATTGATGCACTATAATATATTAGTTCCCTAACAAATAATATGACAATCAATAATCATATTACAATTATACAATAAATCTGAATATTTTCAATATATTTTACAATGTATTTTAATAAAAATCAAAAATTTTAAATATTAATAGAAAGATTTCAATTTTATTTTAAAAAACACCTTTCTCAAACTTCGAGAAAGGTGTTTTTTTATCTGACTATTATAGCTCACTGATACTCCTAAAGGTATCCTTAAGAGTACTATAAAGTCCTTTGTAGACCTCATAAAGCTTGTTATATCTCTCCACTGCTTCCAGGTCTGGACTCTGGGAGCTTGTAACCTTAATTATTTTGTCGCAGGCTTCATCTACAGAAGCATAGGCTCCGCTGCCTACGAGAGCTAGTATTGCTGCTCCTAGGGCTGGCCCTTCTTTGGAGCTGATTACCTGTACCTCTGCTCCGAGAATATCTGCGAGGATTTGTCTCCATAGAGGGCTCTGGGCTCCACCACCGCTAACTCTTACGGAATCTATGGGAACCTCAAGGCTTTTTAGAATCTCTAAGGAATCTCTAAGACCGAAGGCTACCCCTTCCATCACTGCCCTGGTCATATCTCCACGGGTGGTGGTTATGTCGAGGCCTATAAATACTCCTCGGGCTCTAGGGTCGCTGTAAGGGGTTCTCTCTCCCATTAAATATGGAAGGAAGAATAGGCCCTTACCACCGGCTGGAACCTCCGAAGCTTCCTTTAGGAATTTCTCATAAGCATCGGGAGCAGTGTCTTTATTGATTTCTTCAATCCACCACTTGAGGCAGGAGGCTGCTGAGAGCATAACTCCCATCTGATGCCATTTTCCATTGCCATGGCAGAAGGAATGAAGCCTGTTATCCTTGTCCACCTGGTAATCATCACTACTGGCAAATATAACTCCTGAGGTGCCTAAGGCTGCTGATATTATTCCACTCTTAACAGCACCACCACCCACAGCTCCAGCGGCCTGATCTCCTCCTCCACCTACAACAACAGTGTCTTCAGATAGACCAAGGCTATGAGCTAAGTCCTCAGAAACCTTTCCTGTCACCTCCCAGGATTCATAAACCCTTGGAAGCATCTCTTCATTTATCCCTAAAAGCTCTATCATCTCCTGGGACCACTGTCTCTTTTCCACGTCGAGAATCAAGGTTCCTGAGGCATCGGATACCTCCGTAGCAAATTCCCCTGTAAGCTTATACCTTATATAATCCTTTGGAAGAAGTATATGCTCTATAGAGCTAAACTTCTCTATCTCATGATTTTTCATCCATAAAAGCTTAGGTGCTGTAAACCCAGTGAGAGCAATGTTTCCTGTATACTGAGACACCTTGTCTCTGCCTATTATATCATTTAAATAATCACACTCTGCTTCAGTCCTCTGGTCACACCAAAGAATTGCCGGTCTTATAGGCTCTCCACTATTATCTAAAACTACAAGTCCATGCATCTGTCCGCTGAGTCCTATAGCTTTTATCTCTTCCTTAGCTATGCTGGATTTTACAAGAACCTCCCTGAGGCCTTCCTCTGTAGCCTTCCACCAAACCTTAGGGTCCTGTTCTGCCCATCCAGTCTTAGGGTAGCTAACATCAAAATCCCTTGAAGCTGATGTCAAAACCTCTCCCATTTCATTTATAATAATTATCTTTACCGAAGAGGTACCTAAATCTATTCCAATAGCCTTCATCGCCATCCTCCTTATATAAAAAAAACTCCCCTGACTACTATTATGGATTCTAAATAAAGCTAATGTAGAGACAAAACACTGCCTCTACATTATTTAGCCTATTATTCGTTGAAAATATATTGATTTAGCTTAGCTTCTAAGAGCTCCTGTCTTCCTGACTCATTCTTTACATGGCTGTGCTCTAGAGCATAGCTTTCAAGGCTTTCAAAATCAGCTTTTCCATCTACTATATCCTTGCCTATTCCTTCAGTATAGCTCTTATATCTTTCTGCTATGTTATCCTCAAACTCGCCTTCCTGAAGCATTCTATGAGCTATTCTAAGTCCCTGTGCTAGGGTATCCATACCTGCTATATAACCAAGGAATAAGTCTTCACTCTTAAAGGATGCCCTTCTAACCTTAGCATCAAAGTTTAAGCCACCCTTGCCTATACCGCCATTCTTAAGAACCTCATACATGAGCAGTGCAGCATCATAGATGTTAGTTGGGAATTGGTCTGTATCCCAGCCTAGGTTAGGATCTCCCTGATTAATATCTAAGCTTCCTAAAGCTCCATTAATTCTAGCCATAGCCACTTCATGCTGGAAGGTATGGCCAGCTAGGGTTGCATGGTTCGCTTCAATATTCATTTTAAAATGCTTTTCTAAGCCATAACCTCTTAAGAAGGCAAGTACTGTAGCTACATCATAGTCATATTGATGCTTTGTTGGCTCCTGTGGCTTTGGTTCTATAAGAAACTGTCCCTTAAAGCCAATCTTTTCAGCATAATCCACAGCCATTCTTAAAAATCTAGCAAAGTTATCCTGTTCCAGCTTCAGGTCTGTATTTAAAAGGGTTTCATAACCCTCTCTTCCACCCCAGAATACATAGTTTTCTCCACCGAGCTCCTTGGTAACCTCAATAGCCTTCTTTACCTGTGCCGCAGCATAAGCAAAGACATCGGCATTGCAGGAGGTAGAAGCGCCGTGAACATATCTAGGATTGTTAAAGGCATTGGCTGTTCCCCAGAGAAGCTTCTTATTATGGGACTGCATTAATTCCTTACAATAAGCTACAACCTCGTCTAAAATAGCATTAGTTTCCTTTAAATCCTTTCCTTCTGGAGCTATGTCTCTGTCATGGAAGGCAAAGTACTCGATACCTAGTTTGTCCATAAATTCAAAGGCTGCTTCCATCTTAGCCTTAGCTATAACCATAGGATCTGTTTCATTATCCCATGCCTTCTCATAGGTCCCTGCACCAAACATATCAGCACCATTAGCTGCTATGGTATGCCAGTAGGACATTGTAAACTTTAAATGATCCTTCATGGTCTTATCCCCAATTACTTCCTCAGGGTTGTAATACTTAAAGGAGAAAGGATTTTTTGATTTCCTACCTTCATATTTAATTTCTGGTACACCTTTAAAATATTCAGTCATATTAACCTCCTTGATTACTGTAATTTTTTACCTATTACTTTTATTATACTAAATTACATAATTATTACAATAAAGCGATAGAATTTAACATTATCTTAATAATTAATTACTATTTATGAATAAACTTATTTATTTTGCTTCTTGCTCACAACGTCAAATATAACTGCTGCTAAGAGAACTAGTCCCTTTACAACTCTCTGATAGTTTGCATCCACGCCCATAATACTCATTCCAAGGTTAATTACACCCATGAGGAGAGCTCCTACGATTACGAAAGGAACGGTACCTATTCCACCATAGGCTGAGGCTCCACCGATGAAGCAGGAGGCAATGGCATCTAGCTCATAGTTTTGCCCATAGGTTGGCTGTGCTGAGGTCATTCTGGCAATGGTGAGCATTCCTGCCAAAGCTGCCAGAAGTCCCATGTTTGCATAAGCAATGAAGTACACCTTCTCAGTATTGATTCCCGATAGCTTAGTGGCCTTTTCATTACCACCTACAGCATAAAAGTATCTACCTATCTTAGTCTTAGAGGTTATATATCCATAAATTATTACAACTATAAGCACCCATATTAAAGAGGATGGAACTCCCTTATAAAGTGATAGCTTATAGGAGATATATAAAATTACTGCTGATATAATAGCTATCTTTGATATCATAGCAACTACTGATTCCGTCTCATAGCCCTTCTTAAGCCTACTTCTTCTTCCGGTAAATTGAAGCAAAGCTAAGATAACACAGGTGATGACACCTAAGAGCATGCTGGTTATGTTAAAGCCATTACCATTAAAGAAATCTGGCAGGTATGGAGTAGCTCCTCCACCAAAGGCTTTGATGAAGGTGGTGTTTGTCAAGGAAACTGTAAGGCCATTTAACACAACATTGGAAAGACCTCTAAAGACAAGCATTCCAGCCAGGGTAACTATAAAGGGTGGCACCTTTACAAAGGCAATCCAGAAGCCCTGCCAGGCACCGATTAGAGCACCTATAATAAACATAAAAATCACTGCAATTACTATGTTCATATCATGATTTTCCATAAGCACAGCACCTACTGCTCCAACGAAGCACACCACTGAGCCTACAGATAAATCTATATTTCCTCCAGTGAGTATGCAGAGAAGCATACCCGTTGCCAATACAAATACATAAGCATTTTGTGCTATTAAGTTGGTTATATTCTGAGGCAGCAGTATTTTTCCTCCAGTCTGCCAGGTGAAAAACAACACAACTAAAGCGAGAACAATAACCATCGTATATTTCTTAAGTGTATCTATTGATCTACCATTTTCCATAACTATTCTCCTTTACTTCCTTTAATAATACTAGCCATTATTATTTCAGAGGTTGCTTCTTTTCCCTGTAATTCTGATATGATTTTTCCCTCATTCATTACATAGACTCTATCGCTCATTCCAAGGATCTCTGACATATCAGAGGATATTAATATCACTGACTTTCCAGAAGCAGCAAGGTCATTTATTATACAATAAATCTCGTACTTTGCTCCTACATCTATTCCTCTTGTAGGCTCATCTAATATAAGTATTTCTGGCTCTGCAAACATCCACTTAGAGAGAAGAACCTTCTGTTGATTTCCTCCGCTTAGGTTACCTACATTTTGATCTACCGTGGGAGCCTTGGTATTAAATTTTTCTTTATACTCTACAGCAACCTGATACTCTTTATCCTTATCTATAACCCCTGCCTTAGACACCTTGTCTAAGTTTGCCAGAGTATTATTTATCTTAATGGGATTACTAAGAATAAGTCCATTTCCTTTTCTATCCTCTGTAACATAGGCAAGCTTATTTTTTATTGCAGCTCTCACGGTATTCAGCTTAACCTCTTTACCATCAACAATTATATTTCCTGATATCTTCGAGCCATAGCTTTTGCCGAAGATGCTCATAGCAAGCTCTGTTCTTCCAGAGCCCATGAGTCCAGCTATTCCCACAACCTCTCCTCTTTTTACCTTCAAAGAGGCATTATCTACTACCTTCTTATCTCCATAAAGAGGATGATAAACATTCCAATCCTTTATCTCAAGGCGAACTTCCTCCACCACTGTATTCTCTCTTTTAGGAAATCTATCGGAAATTTCCCTTCCTACCATCCCTTTTATAATTCTATCCTCAGTGATTAAGTCCTTAGACTTATCAAGGGTCTCTATTGTTTTACCATCTCTTATAACGGTAATTTTATCAGCTACATAGGATATCTCATTAAGCTTGTGAGATATGATAATACAGGTCATGCCGTTCTTTTTAAATTCCAAAAGCAGATTCAGTAAAGCCATGGAATCTGATTCATTTAAAGAGGCCGTTGGCTCATCTAGTATAAGAAGCCTAGCATTTTTTGCCAGAGCCTTTGCTATTTCTACCAGCTGCTGCTTGCCCACTCCTATATCCTTTATAAGGGTTCTAGAAGATTCTTTAAGTCCAACAATCTTCAAGTATTTATTAGCTTGACCAAAGGTTTCATTCCAGTCTATAGCATAGCCTTTACCTATCTCATTTCCCAAAAACATGTTTTCCCCAATGGTCATGTGAGGCACCAGCGCTAGCTCCTGATGTATAATTACTATTCCCTTATCTTCACTATCCTTAATTTTAGTAAACTTGCAGAGCTCTCCTTCGTATAGTATCTCACCTTCATAGCTGCCATAGGGGTATATTCCGCTAATTACATTCATTAAGGTTGATTTTCCAGCACCATTTTCTCCAACGAGAGCATGGATTTCTCCTTCGTGAACGGCTAAGTTAACATTATCTAAAGCCTTAACACCAGGGAAGGTTTTAGTGATATTTTTCATTTCCAGCAATATCTTCTCCAAAGGAATCCCCCTCCTAATATAATTAAGGGGCACTTAAAACTTATAGTGCCCCCTTCTAAATCTTAATCTGCCTTCGATTACTTTAACTGATCAGCTTCGTAATAACCTGATTCCACCAAAAGCTCCTCGTAATTGTCTATATCAGCAAATACAGGCTCACAAAGGAAGGATGGAACTACTAGCTTTCCATTATCATAGGTCTTAGTATCATTTACTTCAACTTCTTTATCGGAAAGATGAGCGTCGATCATCTTTACTACTTGTCCTGCAAGAGTTCTTGTATCCTTAAATATTGACATTGATTGCTTGCCTTCTATCATCTTCTTAACATTAGCAATGTCACAATCCTGACCGGTAATTACTGGCCATTCTCCATCGTAAGAGGATTCTAAAGCATTAATTGCTCCTAGAGCAGTAGAGTCATTAGAGCAGAGAACTACATCAAGCTTAGTTCCATCAGCATAGTAGGAAGCAAGTATGCTTTCCATTCTGTTCTGAGCAGTTTCTGTAGACCAACCAGCTGTTGCAACCTCATCAAATTTAACCTGCTTTGATTGAACTACAAGCTTTCCTGCATCTACATACTTTTGAAGCACGTCCATTGCTCCACCGTAGAAGAATTTAGCATTGTTGTCTCCTGGGTCACCAGTTAATATTTCCATGTTGAAAGGACCAGCAGCATTCTCTAAGTCTAAGGCTTCTTCTATATATTCACCCTGCTTAGTTCCAACCATGTAATTATCAAAGGTAGCATAGTAGGATACTGCATCAGTGTTCATTAAAAGTCTGTCATAAGCTATTACTGTTACGTCCTTTTCCTTAGCCTGAGCAAGGACTGTACCAAGAGAGTCTCCCTCGATAGCAGAGATAACAAGAACGTTTACACCGTTAGCAATCATGTTTTCTACCTGAGAAACCTGTGTACCAACATCATTACTAGCATACTGAAGATCTACATCATAGCCTGCATCCTTCAGCTGCTTTTCCATATTTTCTCCATCCTGTACCCATCTCTGTAAGTCCTTAGTAGGCATGGACACACCAACTAAAGGCTTGTCTGAACCTGCATCCTTACCTGGAGTATCGGTGTCACCATTGTTACAGCCAGTGAATACCGCTGCAGCCAAGGCAAAAGTCATAATACCACTCAATAACCTTTTATTCATTTTTACCCTCCCATAATAAATATTTAATATTAATGCAACATTATATAGCCACCGGAATACGGTTACATATATAACATCACAATTTACAAATATTTATAATTTTAATATTTTATTACTCATTTACAATTATATTCATACTTTTATCTTGAGTCAACCATTGAAATTGTTATCTAAATCTATGATATTCTTTGATTTAAATAATTATGTTTCATATAAAATAATCTGTTACTTTTTTATTTCCCCCTAGGGATATTTGCTTTTTATTAAATTATTTCATAGTGTTTTTGCAACATTATTCATAGAGAAAAAGACCAAGCTCTACTGAGCCTGGTCCTTTGATTTTTTGAAGGTAATTATGGTTTTAAATAAGTCTCCATCTATATTAATCTGGAAGCTTCCTCCCTGTATTTCTGTAAAGCTCTTAACTATAGCAAGGCCTAAACCGCTGCCCTTTTCGTGGCGGGACTTGTCTCCTCGAACAAACCTTTCTATGATTTCCTCAGGGGTAAAATTCATCTCATTTTGAGATATATTCTTGAATTCAATTATCACTTCATCACTAACTTCCTTAACATTAATATATACCCTGCTCCCTGGCATAGAATATTTACCTATGTTAGTGAAGAGATTTTCAAAGATTCTATAGGTCTTTCCACCGTCTAGGTTTACCATAATCTCATTGTTTTCGAAGCTTCTAATTACCGATAGGTTATTATATGTGATTAGTTCACTGGTTTCTGCTAGAGCCTGTTCAATCAAGGCAACAATGTTAAGATCCATAAGCTCCAGCTGGATATCTCCACTATTTACCCTGCTCACCTCGAAGAGATCTTCAATGAGGGTAGTCAATCTATCGGAGTACTTATTTAAATTATCTAGATATTCATGCCTTTCCTCTTCAGAAATAGTGTCATCCTGCAGCAGTACTATATAATTCTTTATGCAGGTAAGAGGTGTTTTTAAGTCATGAGAGACATTGCTTATAAGCTCCGTTTTCATATTTTGTGATTTTGTTTCTTCCTTTACAGCTTTTTCAAAGGAAGCCTTAATATCTTTGAATTCATCCTTTAGGCTGTTGAATACACCTACATCCTCATTGATATTATCATTAAAATTCCCTCGGCTCAGCTCCCTGGTAGCCTCTAGAAGCTTTTTATAGTCCATCTGTATTTTTATAACTTTTTTTCTAAGGTAGATGAAGGAGCCGAAGATATATATTATAAAAGGTATATATCCCAGGAACCAAGCGGCTATCATCAGGGCAACAATAAATCCATTAATAACAGTAAATTTTAATAGCTCCCTGCTAATATTACCTGCTAGGTCAGCCTCTGCTATCTGATCAAGATTTTTCTTTATAAACCTACAGAAGCTACCGATTAGAGTGTCCTCCCTAAGATATCTAAAGAAGCCACGGGCAAAGATATATTTGATTTGAAATAAGCCTAAGGAAATAATCAGTAAGGTTGATAGCCATGCTATAAAGTTAATTATGTTTATTATTAAAGGATAATTTCCCGTATTATATTCCTTTAATACATCTAATAATGAACCATCTAAGGTACCTACACACACAACGTAGGTTCCCATAGCAGCTAAGGTGATTGCAGTAGCTAGAACTGCTATATTAATTCCTGCCTTCCATTTTTTTATCAAAAGATAAGGCTTAATCTCCTCTACCACTCTTATGGGATAAAAGAGCATGAAAAGGCCAAGGATACCACTGGATATTAATAATGCTATAAGGGTAAATTCATGATAATAATTCCAGGAGTAGCTATTATGATAAATAGCCCCTTCAGTTATGAGCTCTTCCGGAATTATATAGGTTATTTCCATAGCCTTAGGGTTATTTATCTTAACCTGATTTCCATCAATTGTGGTTCCATTTATATAGTAGGTTATTTTTCCATCAGCTGTACGCTGATAATCCATAACTCTTCCAAGGATGTCTATTGCTTCATATTGCGAGTAGTTTCCACTATATAAATCACCTTCGGCAGTTAGATATCCATTTTCATCATATTTTAATGAGGAGTATAATGTATACCTGCTTTTGTCGTCCTCATTATTTATCTTATCTAAATTATTGGATATTACATTTTCATTCTTTGTGCTTCTTATGGAGGATACAAAGTTATCATCCGTTTCAAGATAGTACTTCACTGAAGCTACAAAATCATTCACATACTTAGACATGTTCTCTTTCACATCAGCTGGCACTTCAGCTTCAAAGGTGAGAATCTGATAATCAGGATCAAGCTCCTTTGCCGCTGCCAGTGTATAAATAGGCAAATCTTCCTCTAAATAATTTTGCAATAGACCATTGTCTTTAGATATTCCTCCTTTTACATTGTCGTAAAAGGACATAACTATTGAGGTGGTAGTTATAAGTAAAAGAGTTAATACAATAATAAATATACCTTTAGATTTTTTCATAAAGTCACCTACATCTTTTCAATTTTATAGCCTATTCCCCAGACGACCTTGAGGTATTCTGGCTTTTTAGGATTTGCTTCAATTTTTTCTCTGAGCTTTCGCACATGCACCATGATGGTTTCAGTGTTTATGGCATCTTCCTTCCAAATGGTTTCATAAATCTCCTCAGCGGAATACACCCTGCCTGGATGGCTCATCAGGAGCTCCAGGATATGAAACTCCTTAGGGGTTAAGCGGACAGCTCTCCCATTGACAGAAACCTCTTTTGTAAGCCTTTCTAGCTCTAGCCCTCCCACAACCAAGCTGTTGGAATTATCCTGGGGAATGGAGGTATTTTTCTTTAAGGCTAATATCTGATTATACCTTCTCAGGTGTGAATTAACTCTAGCAATGAGCTCCATGGCTTCAAAGGGCTTTGTTACATAGTCATCAGCCCCCAGGTTCAAGCCTGTTATTTTATCTATGTCCTGGGACTTTGCACTTAAAAAGATCACAGGAAAATCATATTTCTCTCTCAGCTTCATCACCATGGTTATCCCATCCATCACCGGCATCATGATGTCCACCACAGCTAGGTGAATATCATTTTTTTCTATAAGCTCAAGGCCTTCCACCCCATTTTCAGCCTGCAGCACCTTATAGCCTTGATTCCTTAAAAAGATTGCCACGGTATCTCTTATTCCTTTTTCATCTTCAACAATTAAAATAGTATGTTCCATATTTTCTCACCCTTTTTATAAGTCCTTTAAGTAGCTTTAAACATCTTATTTTATATTACCATTATTATTGCTAGGATTAATAAGATTTTTATATAATAATCCTCCTCCCACAGCTAAGATTATGGTAACAATTAATATAATCAATGCTCCTGGGATATTACCTTCCTTTATAGAGCCTGATAAAAAGGTTGAGGTTACTATACTGGGTATCCTTCCTACAGTAGTGAGAACCAGCCAGCTTATTAGATTTATCTTACCCAAGCTAACAACATAGGTCATTATGTCCTTTGGTGTTCCTGGTACAAGAAAAAGTATAAAGGTCCAGAACATGCTTTTCTTAGAGGCAAAGAAGCTCTTTACCTTCTCAACCTTTTTGATCTCAAACATCACATTAATAATAGAATTCTTAAATAGCTTTACTATTAAATAAATAATTGCTGTCCCAACACATGAACCAAGGATGCATATAATAGTTCCCTGCCAAGAACCAAATATGTATCCACTGGCAAGCTCAAAGGGCTCTCCAGGCAAAAAGGCTAGAACTGTCTGTAGAATAATCAAACCGGTCATAGCAAGAAATTTAACCAGGTATGGCAAGGCTTTAATCCCTTCAATTATCCCACCAATATCCATATACCTCATTCCGTAAATCGTCGACAAAGCCATCAATACTATAAATAATAAGGCAAAGACCAGCACACTCTTATGAATACCTTTAACCATGGCTCATTACCATTTCATCGCTATACACTGCATTATAGGAGGTATACTTTCCTATAGTACCTTCATATATATCATTAGAATTCTCTATTCTCATCAGGTCTATAGGGCGTATCTTCTGAGGGGATTTTTGAGAATACATTATGTTATTCTCTTTCAGTATTTCACTGACAAATTCAGAACAAAACCTATGATATTTCCTCTGTAAGCTTACATTTCGGCTGTATAGCAGCAAGCCCATAAGGTTGTATTTATAGTCATATCTATTTTCATACATTAATTTAAGTTTTCTTTTTACAGCAGTATACTGCTCCTCTGTTACATCTACTTCTATAACCTTGCACTGCGATTCTGAATTTCTCCTATAAAAGCTATTATCAATAGATTCCAGCACAAAGCCTGCAGGGAGAGGACTATAAGAATATCTTCTAGCAAAGGAATAAAATTCTCTCATCTTCGGATCAACTGATATGGCTACGTGAGTATAGCTGTCCTTAGTATATTTTTTGATTGCTCTTGAAACTATCGATGGCGTACATACAAAGAATAAATAGATCTTTTTCATAAGTGTCTCATCCCCTTCTATGATTCTATTATAAAAGGGGAATCCTAAGATAAAGTTGAGGAAAACCTTAAGAATTTCTAAAGATACATAAAAATAAAATAGGACCAGCCTTATAGCTAGCCCCATTCATTAGTCAATTATCTAATTTAATTATTCTATTACCTTATTATCCATTTACTTCTTCTTTACCGGTATCCAAATTTCAGAGTAATAATTTTCATCCATGGTTCCCTTTGGATATTTCCTTGCATCATCGTACATTTCAATACAGTAACCTGCGGCAAACTCATATTCCTTCAAAGCTGGCAGCCATTCGGAAAAAATCTTAGTATTAACATCCTGCAGGGAATCTGGCATAGCTCCTATGCAGGGGAACACCGCCCAGGTAAATGCAGGTATGGTTCTGGTAACGAAGCCTTCAGGAATATCAGCTATAGGATTGTAGATATCTGCAATCATGTATTGGAATTCATTATTCCCCATAGTTTCATCAATGTTCACACCAAACATTCCACAAACATACTTACCATTTCCTGCATCAAAATATTCCTTCCAGAAATCAGGAATCGCATCCTTAGCACCCTCATAATGAAAGCTCTTGGACACTCCAAGCACCGTAAAGCTTTCTTTTTTTGTAATTCTGTAGTCCATAATATAACCACCCTCCAATGATAGCTTTATTTTTAATGGTGCAAAAGACTTCAGCATTGTGCTTCCCTTTTGTACCTTAGAAGGTGTAACTCCATGAAACCTAGTAAAAGCCTTGGCAAAGCTATCCGGTGAATAGTAACCATATTTTAAAGCAACATCAATGACCTTTGCCTCAGCAGTAGCAAGCTCACTGCCGGCTAAAGCGAGTCTACGGTTTCGAATATATTCCATGATGGTAAATCCACAAAGAAGGCTGAAGCCTTTTTGAAAATAAAAGGAAGAAATATTAACCTCCATTGCAACATCATCAACATCTATATCCTCGGTAATATGGTTTTCGATATAATCGATAGCTTTACTAATTGCTTCAGTCCATTCCATGTTTATACCCTCCTGATGTAATAAAGTATATCACCTGCTCATAGGGACTTCCCGATATTCCTTGCTTTCTTTTGTCCCAGGGTTATATTAAGCTTTATTTATATTATATCAAAGGCTTTTTTTATTGGTATTTGAAATAAACCTATAACTTCTGTTTTTTTCCACGATAAATCATTACTCCTACAGAAAGAAATAAGAGTGCAATAATAAACATAAAAATGGAAAATCCTCTGTTGCCTGAAGGAGCTTCTATAGGAGGCTTTTCAGGAGATATTTCACTAACAGGATTATTAGCTACTAAACCTAATTTCTTAACTCTTTCAGCCTCAGCCTCACGGAACTTTCCTTCGTTTAAGAGCTCTTCGAACCTCTGCCACATATCATATTCCCTTGCTCCAGAAAGCTTTAGCTTGTCTGTATCATAGCTTGTGACCTGAAATACATATGTGGGATTGAATTCATCATAATAAGCTATCAGATAAGCCTTTCCTATAGATATTTCAGTTTTCTGTGGTGATACCATTGGAAAAAGCTCCTTTGAGTCTAGATTATTATCACCTTTGATATTTTCTATTATCCTTACTTCCATTTCCTCTTTCTCTGGATAGTAAGCAACTATCTCACCAAAAAATACCCTAGCATCATCAGAGAAAAGTAAATCTTCTGGCACTGAACCAGCATAGGCAGTGGAGCTTAAAGTAAAAAATATTGCGATAAAGCTTAAGATAAACACTTTAAAAAACTTACTCATGAAATCTCCTTTCATCTAAACTTAATATCTTCAAGCTCAGCTACATGGATAAAGCCTAAATTGTCATCGGTATAATCAAATCTTACCCCATCAATCCATTCTCCTTCATATTCTCTCTGAAGAAGATTTTCAATTAGCTTTGTAGCTGTAGCAGCTCCCCCTGTTGAGCCTTGAAAATAATGCCTCCATCCGGGGCTAGGAAAAAATAAATTTTCCTCAACATCCTCATTTTTATCAAGACTTATTACAGCTATATTTTTCCCTTCCACTTCCTCAAAGCTTATAAAATCCATGGGATTCCCTTCGAACAACCTTTCTGAAATAGCCTTTGTAATAACTCTAAGCTTTTCTTCTAGATTTGAATCCTTTGGCATTTCGATATAATCTAAGACCTCAAGATCAAAGGGGTAATCATTTGTGGTGTAAATAGGATATTTTCCACTATTATAAGCTTCCTGAATTTCTTTATCTTTAAGTGTTTTTGATATATCTTCTTTATCCGTTTTATTTTTAAAATCATCATAGGTTCTCATATCACCAATATCTGTATCCGAGTTATCATCAGGTACACAACCAGCTAAAGTAAAAAGTAGAATAAGAGCTAAAAATAATATCATGCTTTTTTTCATGACCTTCACCTCATGCTAAATCACTTCATTTAATATTACGATTGGGTTAGGTTGTTAGTTAGCTTGGGAGTAAAATATAATGGGCTGTAAAAATCCACGGTTACTTAAATAACTTATACCAATACAAAGTAGTTTCTATATTTGGATTGTATGACTGCTTCAACGTATCAACTCCACCTAGTATGAATCCTTGCTTCACATAAAATCTGCATGCTCCAATATTATCATCTTGAGCCTCTAGAGACATTCCGATAAGTTTTCTTTGTTTTGCCCACTCTTCCGCTTTAGTTAAGAGCAACTTTCCGATTCCATATCCTCTAAATTCTTTTTTGTAGCGATATTTTCAATATAACAGAAGCGATTCCAATCCTTAATTATTCTAATTTGCCCAATGCAACTATTATTCTTATAAGCTAGAAATAGAGCTTTATCTTCACGGTTTATATATTCGCTCCAATCCAGTTTATCATCTGGGAAACGAATTTCTTTAGCTTCATCAAACAGCTCCTCTTCAAAAGATCATTTCCCCGATTGAAAACTGGGCACAACCTTACCAAACACTTTAAAATAATCATTGGTTTTATTAATATCTTCAATTAATTCATCCTTTAATGGAGAAATTATGATATCTTCTGCAATATTCATTTTAACACCTTCCTATTCTGAAAAAGAATTTTACTAACACAAGTGTGAATATTACTCTAAGTCAAGTCTATATAGATACTCATCATATACAATATCAGTTTCGCATTTCTTGAAGGAACCTTCTTTTTCAATAAAAAAGTTAAGCTTTCTCAAAAGAGCATTTGAACCTCTATTTTCCTTTGCTACAGCAGCAGTAATGCTTGTCCCACCATTTTCGCAGCAATAGTCAATCAAACCTTTAATCATTTCTGTTCCATAGCCCTGGCACCAATGGTCTTTATAAATAGCATAGCCTATATCCCATTCCCTATTATCCTCACTAGGAATAGCACTACAGGTTCCAATATAACTCCCCGTCTCCTTTGAAACAGCAACAAAGTAGTAGCAGCCATCATAATCTTCCACATTATCCTTCCATTTTAAATAGGCATCACCAGCCTTATCACGAGGTGGATCAGATAGATATTTTCCCATTTCCTCATCCAGCCATATGCTTAAGCAGAAATCAGTGTCTTCTTTTTTGGTGCTTTTAATTATTAGTCTATTGGTTTCGAAACTCTGAGCTTTCATATACTTTCCTCTCTTCTTTCAACATTCTAAAGATATAATTTAGCAATTACACTAAAAGAAATCCAAATTATTTTAATCGAAAAATTTATCTTTTCCTAAATATATAAGTAGCAAAATATCCTCTTTCATCAGTATGCTCTTCATATTTAACAAGCTCAAAGAACTTATCCATCCCCTGAAAATCACCTAACTGGATCATATCTTCTTTTCTAATCCTAGAATTAATACCTTCATTGTATCCAAAACCACTGACAAACAGTATTCCACCCTCAGTTATATTATTATGAATATTTAATAACAGGTCTCTATCCAGTCTATAATGATTAATTACAATATTATCAAATCTTCCGATATTCTCTAATGAATTACTTTTACTTAAGTCAGCTTGTATTGCATTTACAAAATAATTATTTCTTTCAGCAAAAATTTTTAATCTTTCAAGTGCTTTATCACTAAAATCTACCCCTGTCACTTCAAAGCCCTGCTCTAGTAGATATAAGGCATTTCTGCCATCTCCACAAGCTACATCTAGGACAGATCCTTTTTTAAGATAAATTATATTTTCAACTAATGAACTTTCTGGATTTAAGGGTTTATCACTTCTGCTGTGAAATTTTTCTTCCCAGTATTCTTTGTTGCCCATATACTCCATCAGATTTCCTCCATAACTATATCCAAGGTATATATAGTAACATTTTACTATACTTGTTATTTATAATCTTGTATTTAAATGAAAATACAGCGATTTGTGGTTAAATCGCTGTATAGAAATTATGGGTATGCTCTTATCTTCCATGTAATTATTCCCGTTTAAAAACACCTTTTTCACTTGTAACTAAGTATTTCAACTTCTCATCAGAAGCTTATTTGTATATCTTCTGGCTTCTATGGTCCAGATATCCTTATGATGAACTTTTCTCTCTTTATACTTCTTGGAATGATATAACCAATCTCTTAAATTAGCTTCGCTAGTTAGATTCTGACATCTCCTATAAACTTCTTTATTAAAATACTCTAAATCAAACCAATATATAGGTCCCATTCTTCTAAATTCTACCACTGCAAAAGTATCAAATTCCATTGTTAGCGATCTCGTATTAGGATGATGCCTTACAATACATCTATCTGCATATTGGCTCCAAAATCTGCTACGTTCATCATTTCCAAAGATATTTTCTAAATCATAGATATTTATCCAAGTAATGTACTTTCTTACTGTGACAGGATCAATACCATTAAAGTAACCTTTGAATTCTTTAGTTCCTTCTTTTCCCGTAGTCTTTAAATAATGGATAAGAATATTGTTATATGGCTTTAAATCCTTGATATCACAAACCTCTAAAAGATTTAGCAATAGTTTTTTAGAGTGGTCATAAGTAAGCTTATTAACTATCTCCAGAAGCTCATGGGGCTTTAGACGTAAATATTCCTCCTTAGAGCAACCTAGGTAAAATAGATTAGAAAGCTGCTTTCCCAGTAAGGAATCCTTATTAATCTTCATATCCTCCAGGCAAGCAGAATATCTATCATAGGTTCTAATTCCTTTATCAAAGACGATATTTGATAAGTAGCTGTCGACTACTCCTTCTTTTATAGCTTCAGCTAGCTTATCAAGTGAAAGCTTAAATAGATCTTTGAATTTTTTTGTGCTTCCTTGATACCTATTAATAACTGTAAATATTACTTCTCCATTACTTGATTCATAGTTATTCTGCCAGCTAGAAAATAAAGCATTTAAAACCTCATCACTAGGATTAAAGGATAATACTGCTGTTATTTTCTTTAAGCTACCTTTATAAACATTCCTAGGAGCATAGTGAGCTAGCATAATTAAATCCTTTTTACTTATGCAGAGGGCGAAGGCTCGAAGCTCATCACCCTTAAGAGCAGAGATTCTTTTTACAATAGCCTTAAATTCATTAGAATTAATCTTATCCTCTGATAGCTCACCAGAGCTTTTATGAACCTTTGCAATCTCATATTTCACCTTATCAAGCTTTTCTGGATAAAAAATATCAACCATTATTGCTCCTCCAGAATATTCTTCATTTCCTCTATCATCTCATCGTCCTTGAGTCTAAATTTAAACTCAACTCTTCTAGATTCATCATCATTAACAGTTCCATCGGTATTATAAATTAGGTTACTCCAGGACCTTCCGTTTGCCGTGAGGATTTCTCTAAGCCCTTCCAGTTGCTCCTTATCTAATATAGCTTCACCCTCTTCTATGAAATATGTAGCTATGGATAAGGCTCTTTTCTGGGACAAATCCAAATTATATATGTAGCTACCATTGTCATCAGTGTGACCTTCTACAATAATCTCAGACAAATATGGCTCATAGGATTCACTTAAAAGCACCTCTAAATATAAAGGCATAAATTCATTTAAAAACTCTTTGGCTGTGCTCTTCAGCTCCACCTGGTTATAATCAAATAGAACGTTAGAGTCAAAGGCTATAGCCCCGGTCTGTGGATCCACTGATATGCTGAGGCTTGTGTCCTCAAATTCAAGACTTAAATCCTGGATTATATCGGATTTTACTCCTACAAGCTTTTCAAGCTTTTCCTGCTGCTCATCTAACAGCTTTTTCTGCTGTTCATAGCTGCTCAAGGAGTGAAGAATAGTAAAGGACATAATCAGAATAAACATCAAGAGTAATGCCGCCATCATATCTGAATAGGATTGCCAGTAGGAGCTTCCTTCCCCTCGCCTCTTCCTTTTATACTTTTTCATGGGCTAGACTTCACCCTCCTTGCCTACAGCTCCTTTATGATTGAAATCCTGTGGTATAGCAGAGATCAATATCTTTTTTTCTTTAGAGCCCGAGGCCTTCTCCTTTGCTGCTTCATCTAATAGCTCTATCATGAAGCCTTTAATATCCTTTTGAACCTTAACAAGCTCCTCTACATAGCCATCATACTGCTCTTTAATTTTATGTAGGTATTCATTTTCCACCATAGGAAGCTTATCCACTGTTTCCTGTATTTCCTTAATGGTTCCACTTAAATGGATTGAAATCTCACTAAGACTTGTATCAAAGACCTCAAAGGTCTTCTTCACGGAGTAATTTACATCCTTTTTAAAGGTCTCTGTAATATCATTAGATACCTGAACAGATTTTGCTACGGTTTCATTAAATCTCAAGCAAATTCCCTCCAGCTCCTTAGCTGATGCTCCAAGCTCTTTATTTAACTCCTTAAATACATCCTGAAGCATAAGGGCAGATGCGTTTAATTCCTCCCTGAAGCCTCCACCTATACCCTTCATTTCACCAGCAGCCTTATATAAATCCTCATTATAGGATTTTAAAAGCTCCTCCATCCTTTTTGCAGCAAGGTCTATTCCATTATTAAATAAGGATGCAGTGCTGCTAGATATCTGCTCTATCTGTCCAAAATAGTGATGTAGTCTCTGGATAAATTCTTCCCCAGAATCCTTAAGCAGCTTTATTGAAATAGCTATATCATTATTAAATTCCTGTGCTATGACCTTAACACTTCCAGCTGTTTCCTTAATGCCTTCCTGGAAGCTATCGGTTATATCCTTCATTCCCTGAGAGGATTTACGTATTTCATCATTAAAGGTTTCTGTAACAGCTCCTAAGGATTTAGCTGAAGCCTCAATGTCCTTATTAAAGGCAGCGGATACCTCCTTTAGCACCTCTGCAGAGCTATTTAGCTTATTATTAAGAGCTTCTGTTATGTTATTATTTACCTCCATTTGTCCTTCAGAGGTTTTTAATAGCTCCTCTACCTTTATGATTATCTCTGAGAACTTAGTAAGTAGAGCAGCTTCATGGTCCTGAAGTCCTCTAAGGTATAGTTCTTGTCCTGCAAGTGATCTCTCAAAGACCTCTCTCTGTTTATCAACACTTTCATAAGCCTTGTTTACCCCTACCTGGAAGCTATTTAACTCATTACAGAAGGTTGATAGCTTCTCCATAATTGAGTCCAGCTTAAGATTTACTCCTGTGATATTTTCTGAAGAATTAATAAGCTCCTCTACAACCCTCTGCACCTCACCAATCATATTCTTCTCCCATTCATTCATGCTCTCTAAGGTTTTACCGAGCTCTAGGAATTGTCCGTTTAATGAGGTATTCATATGATTTACAAATTCATTTACTATTGTCTCTAACCCTTCTGTCTGATTCTCTATCATCTTTTCCGATAGCATAGTCATGGTATTATTAATATTATTGAAGGTTGGAAGGGCCACCTTCTCAAAGCTTTCAGCTATCTTTACAGAAATAGTTTCCGCAAATTTTACCATGGTGCTGCTTTGTTCCTGTTGATATCTAAGCATTTGGTTTGCTAGATCATTATCAGGAAGAGGCACTACATTTAGATAAAATTCCTCATAGAAGGACTCTAGAGCCTCATTGAGTTTAAATAAGCTATTTTTATATACAAGGTTAAATATAAGAGATAAGCCTACTCCAAAAATAGAGGTATAAAAAGCAATTTTAATACCTTCAATAAGAGCTGGTATAGTAGAAGCCATAGCCTCCGCACTAGTAGAATCAAATTTTTGTAGTCCTATGGTCAGTCCTATGAAGGTACCAAGTATTCCTAGTCCAGTAAATAATGCTCCTACCTGCTCTAGATATCCTCTGTTAGATGCATCTTCTATGTCATCTATATTAATATAATCAGCTATATCGCATTTATAAGAGGTATCTTCTGCCCTTTCTAATCTTTTCATTTCCTTTTTAAAGGCCTCAAAGGCAGATTTCAGATAAGAATATAAGAAAAAGTCCTCCTTCTCATAGATTACAGTCCATAATTCCTTATGATTTTCTTTTTCTTCTTTAATGAAAAGCGCTGCTCTATTAATATCATTTGTAGCTTTATATAATTTAATAAGTCCTGTTAAATACGCCCATAGTACAAATACCAGCATAAAGCCTAAGCATATTCTGCTTATAATATCATCAGATAGCATATACATTACAGGAAAGCTTATAATAAATATAAGCACTCCCAATATGCCAAACAAATTTTTTCTTTTTAAATTATTGTTCATGGTATCTCCTCAACATTTCTTTAAAGTAATTGAACATCTATTATTTCAACATAAGCTAATCAAAATCACTAAAATTTATATCCTTAAGCTCATGGGGAGCATTATCTAAATAATACTTCTTTAGTTTATCTAGATTAACATAATACTTTCCATCAGAGTTTAACCAATATATATATTTAGGACTAATAGAATAAACCTCTGAAATTCTCTTACCCTTATATTTTCCCCAGGTGAGGATATCTTCTGGATTATATTCCTTAATTCCCACAACGAAGCCTCCTTTATATATATTCACTAAAGAAGCCAAGGTCCTTATTATCTACAGTACCCACCAAGGCACCCCTATCCAGTAATGAATTTTTAAATTCACAGGAGGTCTCAGGTAACAAGGTACAGCTATGGCAGGCTCCATAGTTTAAGGATTTATACCCTTGTCCATATTTGCCATTGCTATTAATACACACAGGATCCGAGGCACACCAGGTAGCTTCCTTGAGAGCATTTTTCAGCACAGACTCTATCCTCTCAGGATAAGCCTGCTCTACAAGGCCACCCAAGCTTCCATCGGAATCTGTTGTGGCAGTATATATTAATATACCAGCCATTTCTATGGTTCCCTTACCCTTGTAGGTTGAATAAATTTTTTCCTTCAGTGAAGAGGCACTATATCCACACTCCAAAGACAGCTGTCTTATTAAAAGATGAGAAAGGGTGTGAAGCATAACATATTCTGGAGAAAAATTCTCCTTATATATTTTTTCCTTATCTATAATTTCCTTGAGAGGCTTATAGTAAGCATCAACCTTAGAAGACCACTTTCTTATTCTTTCAAGGTTAAACTCAATAAAGATACCTTCTCCTTTAAGCTCTACAGCAGGGAACCAGCATCCCAGTTCTCTTCTTTTTTCAACAGGTATCTTTAATACATCCTTTTCCGATAGCTTTTGGAGATTTTCATCCTCAAAGGATCCACTCCAGGGTAGCTTTCTGGTAAAGCCTATCATTGCATTGACCTCTGTAAGCTTATCTATTGCTACAATCTTATTTATAACACTCTTAAACTCCTCTGGAGCTTCCAGCTCCTCAGCAGAGTATTCATCATCGTTATCAGTATCTCCATGATACTTGGTAATTACCTTGTACTCATCCTCATATATTTCCCAATCCTTCTTCTCTCCCTTAAGCTTTTTATTACTCCTCAGTCTATCTAAAGCAGAGAGAATATCCTCAAGGGATAAGCCTTTTAAGGATGGCATTATATAATCTTCAATGACGTATCTATCCCTTTCTTGGCCTTTTCCAAGCTTTGAATAGTGCTTACCCAGCTCTTTATACACCCTTTTGCTCCAGGGGGGTATACTCAAGGCACTGACTGTAGCCGGGAAGTAAATATCACTAGAGGATCTTAACCTGGTCATAAGTGATTTTTCACAGTTACCCTGCTTAACCTTTTTGAGCCAGGGAGAGCTTCCCTCACAGCTAGCAAGCTCCTTCATCCCACTCTCTCTAAAAGCAGTTTTCATTGTCCTCCTAGCACCACAGCTGCTACAATAAACATAAAGGCTATCTAATCCACTCTTTCCATCCTTGTTTTTCAGATATAGCTTTGATTTTTTTCCTTCCTTACATTCTCCACCTCTATGGACCCATTTATAATATGGGAAATCAGCAATATGACCCTTCTCACAAATAACCACAAAACGGGAGGGCACAAGAGTTTTATTACCACAGATGCACTTAAACTGCCTTCCCTCTTGATGATTGAACACCTTATAATTAAAAAGCCTGTGACATTTGGTGCAGTATAGAGTTTCAGGGAATCTATATGAAGGTATATCCATACTCCTTTGAGAATATATACTCTTCCTCTCAGCATCTACCTTTGGCTTTACGAAATAGTCCACCCCTAAGAGGTTCTGAAGGTTCTCATTATTTACTACATAAATGTTATCAGAAGCAGGATTATTCCAGTCCCAGCTATCGAGCCCTGCAATCATCACCGTATCATTAACAAAGTCTACCATGGAGCCAATACCAAAGGTATTTATTATCTGAGACTGTCTCACATCTCCCACTACCTTAGGCTTTTTTCTAGTAGGCTTTACTCCCTTATTAAATATCTTTCTCATTATTTGTATCCTCCTCCCTGTCTATGATATAAACATTGGAGCTACCATCAACATTTCTCAAGGAATTTAGAACAGAAGGAAAGATTGTGTTTACATCCTTTTCAGCCTCATTTAAAAGAGTATATACTAAAGCAGCATCATTATTTTTTAGACTATAATAAAAGGTCTCTCCCTTTTCCTCTACAGCCTCTTCCCAGAGCTCTTCAAAATTATTTAGCCAAAGAGAGGCGTATTCTACAGCTTCTGGGCTTATCTCCTTTATTCTCTCTAATATTTTCTCCTTAATGAGCCTTACATCATGAGAATTACCACTAAAATTCCTCACTGCTTCATTAGAGGACATATTTTTTACTCTATGTCTTATCAAAGCTACATATACAGAGTGTAATGCCTTTTCAATAGCTCTAAAGGAAAAAGGGGTTACGCTGGTAGGCTCTACATATTTATAAAAGGTTCTATGATAATAGCTAAACTGTTCATAATGAGATCTGTCCCTGGTTCTAGTAGAATTATAAAAGGTCACTATCATTCCAGGATTGCTTCTTCCAGCTCTACTAGTTGCCTGTATATACTCAGCGGTAGTCTTTGGCTGACTGTATACAGTCATAATTCCAAGCCTACTAACATCAATTCCTACGGAAAGCATGTTAGAAGCAAGCACATAGGAATAAGCTCTTTCATCGGGATAGCTTATTTCCAGCTCCTCTAGAGTATCCTTTATTTCCTTGGAGGATTTTCTGCTGGTGAGCTCACTATAAAAATTCAGCTGGATTTCCTTCAAGTCCACCTCTTCTGAATAGTCTTTAAATTTATGAAGCATTAAAGCAGTGCTGTAAATCCTAACATGATCTAGTAGTATAGTAGCTGCACTTCCCAAATCCTTAAGGGTATTAAAATAACCTATGATAGTAAAATATTGATCTATCAGCTCATCCCTCACGCCCTTGGCTCTTAGATAATTTATAGAATAAATTACACAGCCATATACTCTAATGAGTACATCTACTAGATTTCCACCAGTTTCACAGATTCCTATATAACGCCGAGCTGGTTTTTCATCTCTAGAAGCCATAACGGCAAAGAAGGAATCCTCATAGGATAGTCCATTGGGTGGAAATTGAATTGTTTCTCTATTATAAAGAGCCTTAATTTGCTTCACCGCGTTTCTTACGGTAGCTGTTGATGCAATAATTTTAGGTCCTCTACCATCAGCAGTTGTACATAGCTCATCTACTGCAATCTCATAAAGTCCTGAAAGAGAGCCTAAGGGACCTGATATGAGATGAAGCTCATCCTGAATAATAAGCTCTGGTGGCAAATTAGCTTTATCAGCAGCAAAAAGAGCTAAGGTTTTTTCCTCCCATACTATTCTTGCTAGCTTATCTATGGTACTTAGAAGAAGAGTAGGTCTTACCTTATAAATATCCTCATCTACTAGGTATACTGGAAGCCCCTCACTAAATAAGCAGCTATTATTTAAGCACTGTATTTTTAAGCCTCCCTGAACCTTATAGGCTCCTATATTTAATTCCTCGCCACAATATGGGCAATGATGAATCTGTTGGGGGTTCCCCTTATATACAAGATCACCGTCTCTTAAGGTTGACAGCTTTTCCTTAGCATCCATTAAAGTGTTAGGTGTCAAATCCATTCCAACCCAGAGTCCTATGGATATTTCCTCAGAGGAAAATTTATATTTTCTTCTCAAGGCTTCACAGGCACAAATCAAAGCCGTTGCTCTCTCAAACTGCTGAGTTGTAAGAAGTCTTAGGGTGTATCTCATTAAAATGGTGACTCCACCAGATAAGTCTCCTTTAGTTAACCTCCTATAAAAAATCGTTATGGCTGATAAACCTAGATAAGCTTCAGTCTTTCCACCTCCAGTGGGAAACCATAAAAGATCTACTGTATCCCTATAGGAGTCTTTCTCGCAGGCTATATCAGGAAGTATTTGAAGGATATATGCCAGCTGGAAGGGATACCAGGATATATCCTCTAGCATAAGCTTTTTGCCCTTAGTCTTTCCGTAATTAACCCTTTGAAGAGCCATTGCTTCATTCATATATACGAAAGCCTTCCACATAGACTCATTCCCTCTTAAGGTCTCTACTCCCTGTCTAAGCCTACGGATGCACAGCTCTATTTTTTCAATACAGGACTGTACTGCTCTTTTATAGCTGTCTAGCTCTCTGCCAGTACTCTTAAGCTTCTGAAGCCAATCCTCATAGATTTCAATGAACTCAGTTAGATCCCTTAGACCAAGCTGCCTATCCACCTTAGTCCAATAGGTCATATTAAAGCACTTTACACCAGAAATGCTCCTGGGCTTCATTTGATTTAACTCCTCCACAGGAAGAAATTCACTGGATATAGAACATATCCTATTATTCTCTTCCTGCCATTTGACAGAGCAGCCATGGCCAACGGCATAATTCTTTTCATTTCTGTAAAGGAGCTCTAATATCTCCTGCTCTAATTCTCCTTGAGAGGAATAATCACTATTTATTGGTAGAAAGCCTTCCTCTGCCTTAAGCTTTAGGCTGCATTGAAATAATGCTAATGGGTTAACATTTTCTTTTCCCGCCATAGCTTTATTAAGAACAGATACGGTAATCAATCTGCTTCCATCGGAATAAAGCTTTCTCACAAAAAGCTGTATATTAACCTTATGTAATAGCTCTGAGCCTTTAATTATTTCACCAGTATAGGTATCTATGATTAAGCTTACAGGCTCATGGTTTTGTCTAGTATATTGGTCCTGTCTTCTAACTACCGTTTCCATTATTTCTTCATTATCAACGGTTTTCTTTCTAGTATATTCTATTTCCTTATATCCAAGGGTATAGGTTGCAAAGGTGAAATCAACAAAAATCTCTCTCTGCTCCTTCTTAATTACTGCAGATATTGCCATAGAGGATGGTTTAAAAATATTGGCTTTATTAAAATCATTTTTAGCATCCTCCTCTTCCATCTCCCCCAGTACATCAATATCACCTATATCTTTTTCATTATCTAAAGGAATATCTATTTCTTCCTCTTCCTCCATTATTGTAGGTAATTCATCATCCTGGTTCATTTTTTGAGGCCATAATATGCCCATGGAATATTCCTCCGTGGGCTTTGTCTCCAGGACCTCGTCTTCACTTATAGGACCTATAATATCCTTTCGGAGAAAGCCTTCTATTATATTTTCAATATCATAATAATCCTTATAACCCGCCATTTATCCTCCTAATCAAACTCAACCCTTGCAAAAGCAGAAAGCTGAAGTCCAAGCCATAGACCAGATTTATTATATTCCTTTAGAATCTCCTCATCATACCGCGTATTAGCTATAGTGATAACATTATCTACATATATACCCGTTAATCTATTGGGCAATCCCCCTCCTGCTCCCAATTCATTCTTAGCTGACCAAAGCTCCTTATTAATAGTCTTGGACAAACTACCTAGACATTGATTTTCGTAATATAAGTCATAAGAGCTTCCATTTAATCTAGCCTCCAGCTCACAGCCTTTATTTAAGCTAGCTATAAGTGTCTGCTTTCTTTCTACTTCTTCTCTGCTTCCTCTTACAAAGCTGTAATAATCCACATCCTCAGGATAGCCTATTTCTATGTTTGAACAAAACCTCTTCTTTGATTTCTTGCTAAACCAGAAGCCTATCCATCGCTTACTGGGAAGCTGCTTTGTAAAGCGAGTGGGTAAATCATAAAAGCTCATCCCACCCTTAGTTCGGGTTAAGGCCACATAAGCAACCTTTAGCTCCTCTCCAAAATCAACGAGATCATGTCCACCCTTTTCCTCCAGGGTAAAATCTCTAACTAGCAAAGCTATATGATTAAACTCTCTTCCTTTTCCTTTATGGATAGTTGATACTATTATATTTTCATTCCCTGAGGCATTTAACCCCTCAGGAATTTCTTTTCCTCTTACCAGCTCCTTAGTCAATAGCTTAAGGTCTAGTACTCTCTCATTTTCATCCTGTGCTAATGACTTTAATAGCCTCCATTTATTCTCTCTATCTTCATAGCCATGGAGCTCTAATCTTTCTATAAAGGCATTATGACCTATCTTATCCTCACCATAATTTCCTAAAAGCTCTCCTATCCAAGGAACTAGCTCTAAGTGCTGAGCAGAGCGGAGAACTTTATGATTTATTCCATCCTTATAAAGGATGCTACTAACCAAGGCCGCCTCTCCATTATTTCTGCAAAGAATAGCAAGGTTGTCCTCCTTTTTATATAAGGTTTCGCCAAGCTCTCCTCGATAGCCTCCTATCATCAGTAGCTCTCTGCATTTTTTAAAGGCTTCCTCTTGGAGGTCAAAATCATTAGAGAGTATTGCTTCTCTTAAATAAGAGGAGAGCTTTGTCATGGATGAATTTTGCCTCTGATTTTTTATAAGTTCATACTTGATAGAAGTTTCTGAATACTCCTCCTGCAGCCAGTTATAAAATCTTACGGAGTTAAGCTCTTCCTCATCCTCAATAAGATAATCATATATAGCCTGACATTTATCTCCCAAGAGCATAAATCCGCAGTTTATACTATTTAATATTTCCTTAACCATATTAGCTCTAGGACCAACTATATCCTGAAGCTCATCGACAATAAGGTATTTTAAGCCCTCCAACGCACTGGGATCTTTCTTGAGCTCTTCAACAAATCGGTCTATTCTCCCATCGTAGTCCAGGGAATTTAAGATTCCTTCCTCTAAGTCCTCTGCCATCATGTATGTAGCAAAGGAATCAAAGGTTCTAATGTTATTAAATAGTTGATAAGCCTCATCAGCCAATCTATCTGCCTTAATTTCCTGAGTAAGTCTATCTCTCACTACGGCAACAGCAGCTCTAGAATAGCAGAGAACCAAAATATTTTGAGGATCTGCTAAGCCTTCATTAATAATATAGGCAAGCCTCTGTATTACAGAGTAGGTCTTACCGGTACCTGGACCAGCATTGACTATGATTCTTTCCTCTATTTCTGCTTCTATTATAGGAGAAGGGGTAGTAATCCTGGTGTATCCAGCCTCTTTAATTTTGGTGTATGCTGTTCCAGTTATGCTTGTCTTAGTTTCTAAAGCCCCATCCTTTGCACTCTTGCTATGATCATTATCACCTGTCCCTGTGAGACTTTGCGCAGAAGGTTTATCAGGCTTTTCACTAAAAGGCTTAAGCATACTAGCTAACTTTGAAGCTTCTATCAGAGGATTTTCACAGCTTTCGTAAAAATCATAAAAGACATGAGCATCAAAGCTATCCTTAATGAAAGGTATAAGATTCTCTTTCCCTGATATATATCCTAGGGAAGCCGCCCCAATAGAAGCTATATAGCTTTCTCTTTCAACACAGCTTTTAAGCAGCTTATGAGAACCTAAAAGCTGAGCCTCTGAGCTTTTTATAAACAATACAGATTCAATATCTACCCTTCTGAAGGCAATATTCAAAGCATCTATAAGCTCATTCTTATAGTAGCTATCCTCTAAGGAAACTACTGCATTAGTCAGGTCATAACCGTAAAAGTTTTTTATATGCTCCTTAAGGAAAAAGAAGTATAAATAGGCTATATCTATGGGTGATATCAGAGCAGAGCCTATCTTTTGACTACTTCCAGCCAATAGCTTGTCTATGAAGCTATCAATAGTGGTATAATCCTTTAATTCTGCTCTTCTATGAAAAACTCCTGAGCCTATATAACCACCCTTGAAATCATTACTAATACCTAGGCTTGTAGAAAAGCTTTCTCCTCTATTAGTGCAAATACCTGTATATATACCGTCAATATTCTCTTTAATGTATGAGATTCTAGTAAAGCTATTTCGAATATCTATTCCAAAAAATGTGTTCATATATTGCAAAACCACCCTATATTCCAGTATAGATTGACACAATTATACAATTTAATTTTAATACTATTAACAAAATGTGTCCACTTAATACTTTATTAAAATAAAAAATCCCAGGCGTATGCTTGGGATTGTGTAGATGAATATAATATAATTATGTATATATTGATGCTAGAATATAAATAGAATTAAGTAAAAATAGAAATTCCAAATAAATAGCAATGTATATATGGAATAACTATTAAAGATATATATCTTAACTGTGTGAATAAGGGGGCTTAAAGATGGAAGAACTAACGAGAATTATGGAAGAAATCTTAATGGAATTAAGAGAGATTAATAGCCACTTAAGTGACTTAAAGGGGTCGGGTTTCAATTCAATGGATGATGTCTGCAATAAACTTGACGACATAGTACAAGAAATAAACAGTGTTAAAGGTCCAACAGGATATGATTTAACGGATATTCACAGCACTCTAACTAATATAGATATCAACACATCAAATCTTTAATCTTTATAACAGAGTATTTATTATCCTCAGTTAGTATGAAAGGGAACGTCAGAGATTTTGTGTAATCAAATTTTCTGGCGTCCCATAATAATTTATTGACAAGTATCAGAGGAACTTAATCATGCAAAATTGAACTAAACGGAAGTTAGTTTTGCAATGAAGTGATTAATTCCTGCCACAGCAATTTTTATATTTTTTCCCACTGCCACAAGGACATGGAGAATTTCTCGGTATTTTAGATGAACCAGTATTACCTATAGGAACCGAAGTTATATTTGACTCATTATCAGCTTTATCCTTACGGAAATTAAGTGAGACTACTTCATCAGGGGTATAACCACGATTTTCTGGGATTCGTGTATTATTAAACATTTCCTTAAGATATTGCAAGAAGATGTCAACCTCCTTTCTATTATTAAAGGAAGTTTCTGTGCCTATGTACATATTTAAAATTTCACTAGGTGTAGAACCACATCTTATGTCAATCTGAATATCGGCACAGTAATCATAGGCTTCTGATGATGACATATTAAGCTTTTTCCTCACATAATTAAGCATATTTTTGAAGGATTCATTTTCTTCTATGTATGATCTATCAACATACCTTAAAAGCTCTTCCTTATCAGGTATGTAGTAGGGCTTTCCTTCTTGTGCTTTTAGCATAATCTCATAATCCTGTCCATCCATAGATGCGTTATATCCAAAGGATTCATCCATAACATAGCCATTTTCATAAAAATACATATTACTTTTTCCATAATTTTCTCTTGTAATGCACCAGTGGATTACTTCCTCGGCTTCCACGTCTAAGGTTGTTTGGGAATTAATGATCTCCACAAGCTTATTAACATCAATAACTGAGTACAGATTAGTACAGGCCAGTGCATAGCTATTAATAATGCTTAACCTTTCTTTGGACTCTTGATAGCTTTTGAAATTTTTGAGATTTAAATAATGATTTTTAATCTCTATAGGAATATCCGCGTTACCTTCTACGGTAAAAAAGATAAAAAAAGCTTCCATCCAGTATCTGTATATATAAGGATTTTCAATTTTTTCCTTGCCCTCTAAGGCTTCCTCAAAGATCTCTATATCTATATCATCAGCAACTAAAAATCTCATATTAAGGTTTTTCTCATCTAGCATAAATTCTACAATAGCATTAATTAAATTTTCTTTTTTCATCTTAGAGTAGCTCTTTATACCGATAGCCTTTCCTATTACCTTGACATCATCAGCAGAGTGACCATCGAGAATCTCTTTGAGGGTGTAATTAGGTTTCATTTTTTCTCTCCTTTTAACCGGGTATTATTTCCTTTTTTCAGTATAACACTGAAATGTTATATAGTAAAAATCCACTTTATCTATACAAATATTAAGCTGTAGATAAGTGATGGTTAATTATTAAAACTGAAAATGACAATAAAGGTTTTATAGCTTTTTATAAACTCCTCTTCCTAAAAACTCAATTATTCCTTTATCCCTTAGTAGCTGCAACTGCTGTCTTATTTTTGCTTTGATATGATTATTTTCGGGATGCTTTATTTGAAGCTCCCCTTCAAAGCTATACATAGTTTGAAGATTGAAGGTATCGGTTCTTATCCTGTTGATACAGCTTAATATATCTATTAACCAACCTCTTTTATCTAAGCTATAATCTGCAATGAAATTAGTTCTATGGAGAGTGTCTATTACTTCATTAACTGGTTGCTGTATACTATTTTTAATAACATATATCTTCCCTTGCTTAGGTATATCTCTAATTAAAATATTACAGCCAATCCAGCCAGCTCTTCTAGCTGTTGGCACTAATGGTTTGCGTTTTTCGATAATCTCAGCTTTAAAAAAGTGCTTTGGTACAATTATGAGATTATCAATGACAAAATCTCTCTTGCTATACTGCATAAAGAAAAAATTAGGATTATTAACAGCATTTATTCTCTCTATCATAGTTCCATAGGCACCATCAGGGACCTTATTAGCTATAGCTCCACTCTTGCTCTTCAGCTCATATTCTTCATGGCAGTTATCACAATAGAAGTCTGCTACAGGCATGTTATTTGCATATTTTTTTATCTCTTTATTACCACAATAAGGACAAAAAAGGTTGTCTTGTCCCCACTCTTCAGTAATTATTCTGGCTTTTTGAGAACCACTGCGATATTCTGCTGCTGATTCACTTATAAGGTTTAAATCCATATGATTCCTCCACACAAGGTTATATAAATATTATATCATTTACATTTTTATAACTACCATATAATTTACAACTATATCATCCTTATTACATTTAAATACAAATTACATTAAATTAACCTTTTCAAATTATCAGTATTTTTTCCCATAATCATATCAGATAATAATCTAAAGTTTAACAATATTACTTTATTTTCCATTTTATACATGTTATACTATTTAAGCATGTGAAATAATGTTATTCATAAGGGGGTATAAAAAATAGAGGGGATATTACCATTATCCAGTGAAATACAGCAAATACTTAAAAAAAATATAAAGGTAGAAAGTACTGTAAAATCACTGGTCAATATTTTTGGGAATTTGAGAGTACAAAACAAAATAAATTTTCGGCCTTATTATCAGAGGAATTATGTTTGGGATGCAGATAAAGCCACCTATTTTATAGAAAGCATTCTATTGGGGACAGAAATTCCTCCTTTAGTATTTTTCAACACAAGGGAAGATACTGTGGAGGTGATTGATGGAAGACAGAGATACGAGACTATCAATCGCTTTTTTAACAATGATTTTTCTCTTACAAAGCATGGTCTTAAAACCTTAACTGGTCTTGTGAAAAAGCGTTTCTGCGATTTAGAGCCCTGGGCCCAAAATATAATTAATGATACAAAGCTTAGGATACTTGTATTTGAAATCATTGATAATGAAAAAATAACTGAAATGCAGGAAGACCTAGTAAAGAAGGAAATATTTAAGAGATACAACTCCGGAATAAGTCCTATAACAATTCTTGATATTAACAGAGCAAGATTTACTAACGATATTATAACGAATTTCTTTAAAGAAAAACTAACTGATAATATTGACCTAAGAAACAAGCTGTTGGCACTATTTTTTTCTGAGAAAAAAGTGTCTAGGGTTTCCAACGATGCTATACTAGATAAGATTAGGGGATATTTAGTGCTACATAGAATCAGTGTGACCACCTTTTCTAAATCAATCAATAGAGCAGCTCTTCTCCATAAGGTTTATGAGGGCTATTGTAAAGAAGTAAGAAGTATAGACACGGTTTATAATGATTTTCAAGAATTCATAGCTATTTTGGTGAAGATAAAAAATCAATTCAACAATCTTAAGGTTGAACAAAATAAATTAATATATGAATGCCTCCTATGGGCACTTTACATCTGTCATGAAGAAAGAATTAACCTTTCAAAGCTAGATAAAAAATTCGTTAATGGACTTGTTAGATATATTTCTAGAGGAATCGATATATACAGTGAGCATCAAAGTCACTTTACCATCAATTATAGAAGGAGATATACCCATACTCTTAAGTATTTTTCAAGAAATCTAAATAGATCCTCTCTCATGAAAAAATACATAGAAAGAGAAACTGCAATACCAAAAGCAAATCTTAACAGCTTTGAGAAAACGACTACAATAGAGTTTGTCAAAGCTCATCGCCTAGATAAAGGGGAGCCTCAAAGCATAACTATTGAGGATATCATAAGAGAAATGAATACGGGAAGATTTTTAATACGTCCAGCCTATCAAAGACAGGAGGTTATAACTAAGGATAAGTCCTCTTCAATAATCGAAAGTATACTTCTAGGAATAAAGCTTCCTCCCATATTTATCTTCAGACGGAGAAACGGATTGAATGAAGTGGTAGATGGTCAGCAGAGACTTTTATCCATCCTAGCGTTCATTAGTAAAAGCTACAATAACGAAACTGGTGTCTTTAGCTTTTCCAAGAATAATGGCTATAGACTTAAGGGGTTAACTGTTTATCAAGAATTAAATGGAAAATCCTTTTCTGACCTTGACCTAAAGCTTAGAGAGAAGGTATATTCCTATTCTCTTTCTATTGTTTTAATCGATGAGGATAGAAACCCCAGCTTTAATCCAATTGACCTATTCATAAGACTGAATAATAGACCTTACCCTATTAAGGAAAATTCCTTTGAAATGTGGAATTCATATGTTGATAAGGACGTAATCAACACTATCAAAAATCTAACTGCTAAATGTTCAAAATGGTTTTACTTCAGAAATAATAACTCAAGGATGATCAATGAAGAAATATTAACCTTCCTATCATATTTTAACTATATTAGCTGTGATTCAAAGAAGGAGCTACTTGACATTTACAAGCTACAAAATAGAATGTGCTTCAGAATAAAAAATAAAAGAGTCATTACAGATGCTTTAAAGCAAGCTTCCTTAAATGTAGATTATAAAAATCGATGGCTAAAGGCAATTAAAGGTACAGAGCTTCTTATTAGGAAGGTAGAATTTATTCTAATCGATAGAGATATAGAGGTTGCTCGAAATGAATTTCTCAAAAAGGAGCTTGATAAGCTTTTTAGTGTTAATTTTTCTAGTGTCAGAAGAATTCAGGATATGTATGCTTTATGGTATATATTAAATCCATTAAGCCTTAACATGGTGAAGGCTCATCGAACAAAAATTAAGGAGGATCTATCAGATATCTTTGCCACAATGAAAAACAATACTACGGATACTGTTACAAGCTTTAAGGATAGGATTTTAGAGTTCCAAAGCTGTTACATTCCAGAGGAAAGGGGCCTTAGGCTTAGTAAGGGAGAAATAAATACGTATATATCTGCTCAAGGTAACCTCTGCCCTATTTGTAAAGAGAGCTTATTTATAGGCGATACTACCCACAACGACCATATAATACCCTTAGCTATAGGAGGTAAGGATCAAATAGAAAACATACAGGTTGTCCACGCTGTGTGTAATCTGAGTAAGGGATGTAAGATTTAAGATATAATTTCTAGTTTATAAGAAAAAGTAAAGTCAAATAGTAAATTGACTTTACTTTTTCTTTATTTGATTAACCCGTTTTTTAAGGGTTCATTGGCATATGTTTATTTAGCTTCACACAACATAATACTTCTAAGTAAATTATCTTTGAGATTCAATTACTTCAGTCTCTTCCGTATCTTTATATTTTAGATTCTCGATTTTATTATCTTTCATCTCCAAAATTCTTCTTTTAAGATAATTCCTTAGTTCTTCATCAGTACAATATATATAACATCCCTTTTGTCCTCTTGTTAAAAGAGTTCTATAGGTATTCTTAATTATCTTATCAGCAATAGCTAACGCTTCATCAGGATTAGATTTATATAGTCCTTTTAATCCTTTTATCGATTGATCGGTTCTAGCTCTTTTAAAAAAGTCGGTAACTATCTTATCTTCCTCATATCTCAGATCATCACCAATGATAACACCAACATAATCAAATTCTAAACCTTGACTAGTATGTATGCAGCCAATCTGATTTACAGAATCAGGATCTATTGCCCAGGTAGTACTATTACCCAAATTCCAGCTCATGGCAAAATCATATTCTTTTATTTCTATATCATGAATATCGCTTCTATTCTTACCTTCTCTAATCCAATTCCAGCAATAGCCTGCTAGTAACCTAGCTTTATTATTTTTTTTATTAAGCTCAAATATTTTATTACTTAAATCTATAGGTGAATCTAAAACCTGCACATCATAATCCAATTCAAAGCCATCACTATTTGCAGTATTTCTTATTTGTAAAACATCCTCAACCCACGCAATATACCCATCAGAACCATTGCATCTAAACTGGGATTCTAGCCTCATCATATCATATTCAGCATCTAACTCTCTGCAGAAGCTCTTTATTCCATCTATACTTCCAATATCACTCATATCAATTTTTTGAGCTTCATCAATAAAGAATATCGAGAACTTAGCAGCATTGATTATTTCTTTAATCTGATTTTCACCCAAGTTTTTAAACATACCAGACTTTGCATTAAGTCTATGAGCTTCATCTACTATCAATGCATCAAATTCATTCCTAGGAGTATTTATATAGCTTCCTGAGCCTTTGAATAAATTATCGATCCTTGTTCTTCTCATAGAGCCACTAAGCTTTGAGGCATATACATTCCTAGGTGCAGAATTCTTAGTAACATACTGACATACTAGATTTCTCTTTGTTAGCTCAACTAATAGATTTATTGCCAATACGGACTTTCCAGTCCCAGGTCCCCCTTCAATAATTAAGACTCTTTTTTTGCTATCCTTGTAGGACTTCTCCCCAGCTTGGATGGCTGTTTCATAAACCAGCTTTTGATCATCAAGCATGATAAATTCTCTATTTCCTTCTAGCATACTTGACAAGGCATCCTGTAAGGATTTAGATGGTCTAATCTTTCCATTTTCAATCATATATAGGGTTTCTTTATTATCGCCGTATTTTATGTACTTATTTATGAAATCCCTTAGCTTGATAACATCACCTTTTAGGAAAACAGGAGCTTTTTCCAGATAATAGTCATAGGTACTATGAGTTATTGCATCAGGATTCTGCTTTACATAGTTATGAAGGTAAGCACAAGGAGTTAAGGAAATCTTCCTATCTTGAACCGTTTCATTATAATCCTCTATATGAGTAGCATAGGACCAAGCCTGATAGGATGGATGTGTAGTATCTACCTGGCGTCCATTGAGAATTGTTCTAATTATACCATCCTTTCCTATAACCTCTTTAGCCGAGGACCATTGCTTTAACTCAATTACTACTGCAGCATTCTCACCTTTCTCATCCTTACCTGAAAGAATAAAATCTACCCTTTTTGAGGTATAAGGTATCCTAAACTCTATAGCTATTCCTGCATCCTTAGGAATCCTATCATCATTTAAGACTTTGTACATATATCCCATGGAATTGTTCCATGAAGCAATTTCACTTTTTGTCGTTTTCCCTATCTTCTGCCTAAATCTTTCATATATTTTATCGGCTATAGCATCATTAACAACATCATCTAAAAAGGCACTTTTAGTTGAATCATACACAAGCATACACAGTCACCTTCAAATTTCATTGTATTTGTTGTTCTTACCCTTAGATTTTTCTACTGGATATTTTAAATCATTTTTAGCAAGCTTATCTATAAGTGCTTTCGCTAAATCTATATCATAAAGCTGCGCAAATCTCAGAATGAAATAAAAAATATCTGAAACTTCCTCTTCTATACTTTCTCTTTTTTCTTTATCCTGAAGCATAGTATCCATCTGTTCTTGAGTTTTAAACCTAAAAATATCTAATAGCTCCCCAGCTTCTGTTGAAATACCTATAGCTAAGTCCTTGGGATTATGAAATTGATCCCAATCTCTGACTTCGCAAAAGACTTGAACTTTATTCTTAAGCTCTTCTATTGTAATATCTTTGTCCATAATCTTGCCTCCATATACGGATAGTCAGTACTACACTAATCAATATAATTATTTCGATTTTACCTTTTATAATTCTACTTAAGATAATAATAACACATAACTATCATTCCCTAAAAATTTAGTTATTGTATGTAAATAAAAATACAGCGATTTTTATAGAAATCGCTGTATAGTTTACTCACTAGGAAAAATAATCCTGTGGATAGTGTTGCAAGTTTTAAAGAGAGGATTCTACATTTTCAAAGTAGCTACATTCAAGAGATAAGGGGGCCTGAGACTTAGTAAGGGAGAGATAAATACTTATATATCTGCTCAAGGTAACCTCTTTCCTATTTGTAAGGATCGCTTATATATAGGCGATACTACCCACAACGATCACATAATCCTCTTGGCTGTCGGAGGTAGGGACCAGACAGAAAACATACAGGTTGTCCACTCTATGTTCAATCTAAGCACGAGACGTAAAATATAAATATATAATTTCTAACTTCTAAAAGTTAAAGTAAAGCCTATAATTAAATAGGCTTTACTTTAACTGTACTTAGCTAAATGAAAAAAACTATTACAGACATATAGATTAATACTCGTTAATATTAGCTAATCTTGTTATATATTATTTATTCACTCCAAATTAATCTTAATCTAATATTTCAAGATTTCTTAGTATCAAGATATAAGTTATACCAGTATATGTTCTTTTTGATAATTAATACTTTCCCATACAACATTATTAAATGAATCAAATTTTATTTCCAACTCTCTCCATATACCTCCACCATTATCTGACGGTATATGAGGCTTAACATCTTCGACACCAATAATAGCGAGTCTATGTTCTTTTCCAAGTAACCACAGATAAAATTTATACCGAGAATTTTTTCTCAATTTTGTAGCAGTTTCCCATTCATTCCTCGATAAAATCATACTTGCGTGATGTATATCCCTTGTTGATGATTTAACCTCGATGAGAAGCTGGTCCGAACTAAAAGGAGATACACAAGAAATAATATCATAACCAGAAAGATTGGTTTCGAATGACTCCCATTTTGGAGCACGCCCAATACGGTTTTCTTCATATATTAATGTTAATCTCTCACCTGCTCGTCCCGTCGCATCCAAGGACAAATGATGAATTCCTCTTATGTACTCAGCCGTTCTATCCCACCATTCAATTTCTTTTGAACTTATATTTTCACTCATTAAACCAGCATCTATAAAACATCTCTTTTCATCAGGAGTCATAAAAATAAATGCTTCTTTCCTCCCATAGGGTATACGTTTAGACCATATAGGTGAGCAGTCTTTTATGTAATCATAGAGAATCCGACGCCATAGATTATTATCTAATGAATCTCTGATAAATTCCGAAAGAATTAATATCCCGCGTTCAGTTAATGATATTTCTTTTTTTTCAATCGAAATCCACTTGCTTTGCTCTGCAAAATAAATACATGCTTTGTTATTAATTCCGTATCCTATACGTAGTTGAAGAATTTCATGCAACTTGCTACAATTTAGTATTTTTAATGTCCGCAATAGCAACAAGGTTTCTGCAACAATTCCAGAAGTAATACCTATCATACTTCACTACCAAAGAAGTACTGAATAATTTCTTGAACATCATCATTTGTAACACCCTCATCCTCAATATACTCATAGTCATATGGTATTATATCAACGTTTAATGATGAGTCATTCAGCGCAGCGGACATGCGTTGTATCTTATCTTCCAGTCTTTTTCTTATTAACTGATCTATTGTATTTTTGCACTCAATGATTTCTACTACAGGCTTTTGTTCAGGGAGCAACCCCAGCCTATGAATTCTATCTTCTGACTGTAAATATTGTGCGGCGTTAAAATTTCTATCCACGTATATCGCATACTGACATACCTTGTGTAAGCTGATTCCTTCTGAGGCTGCTGCAGGATTGGCCACTAATACCATCTTATTCGGATTATCATGGAATTCTTTGATTTTCCATTCTCTAGTATCGTCTTCATCTTCTGTTCCAGCATCAACACCACCATGGATATAATCTGCTCCCAAATCTGACAACCGAGCAGTGATAAGTTCAACATTTTGAACAAACGAAGACCATATTAAAACTTTTTTTCCATCAGCAACTAATTCTCTTGCTCTATGACATGCATATTCGATTTTTGGACCATTATTCTTTAAAAGTAATTCACCAATACACCTATCAAATGCATATGTCATATCTCCAGCAAGAAGTGCCGGATTAGAGACAAATTGCATAACTTTCATTATCTTCTTTCCAATTTGTCTTAACGAAAATTTCGACGAATCTGATAATATCGGTATTAGTTGTCTCTTAGTTTCCGATTTGAGTGTTTGGTATATCTGTTCTTGTAGTGTATCCATTTTTAGACTTATCAACCTATGCTCCACTGGAGGAATTCCTAATTGTCCTTTTGTTGTTCTTACGTAAATAGGGTGAAGCAACGGTATTGCAATATCCTCTGTAATACTTTTTTCAGGGTATAGAAAACTGTATTGGGGTATTATATCCTTTATACTTTGAGGCATAGGGGTACCACTCATAATTAGTTTTCTTTTAGGAAGATATGAAATATCCAGTATTGCATCAGCACTTATACCTGTTCTGCCACTTTTTATTCTGTGGCTCTCATCCAAGAACATAAATACAGAATCCTGAAGAAGCATGTCTTTTATTAAGTTTTTAACCCTCGGATATTGCTGATATGTAATAATCATATATTTAGGCTTATCATTAAGTTTTATCTCAATGCTTTTTTCTCCACCTCGAAGCCTTACAAAACCGTTTCTTTCTGTTGGCACACAAGCCGATAGTTGCTCATCCCAAGCTCCGAAAGCATTCTTTGGTGCAACTACTAACAAACGATCATCCACCTCACTATTTAAAAAGTAATACGCCAATGCTTCAGTTGTCTTACCAGCACCAGGAACTGAAAAAGTAGCTCCCGCTGGAAGAGGACCTAGTTTACTAAGGTTGTTTAACTGGTTGTCCGTAAGTTTCCGAATAAAGCCTCTTTTGGTAAGCTTAGTATGTATATCATCAAGACTTAAAGTCTTCTGCTTTAAGGCAAAGGAATATGATTGAACATTTGCCTCTTTTAGCACTGGTTTAATTGCTTCTGTTAATTTGATTGTAATAGAATGACTTTTTGCATATTTAACAATTTCATTTTTAACTATCAAGAAGCATTTCCACGGTAAATATATTTTGTTTTCCTTTAGAATAACACTATATGCATAGTCATTGAGTATCCTCAGAAAACTATTCCACTCATATTCATTTATTTCTTCTGGGATGAGTACAGCCTCTTGCAATCTATTATCAAAATCAATACTAATCTTCATTTCGCTCATCAAGCCATTTCTGTATATATTCTACCTTCTCACTAATGGCATTTAACTGTTTTTCTACACCTTCTGTATTAACATTACAATCATTAAGTCCATTAGTAATAGCATTCTGTAATTCACTTACTGCTTTGGATAATTTCAGAACCAAGAAGTTTTCAGCTTTCTTTTCATTCTTTAATTGTTTCTGAACCTCAATTACAGACTTCGTTGTATTTTGTATAATACCAACATCTTCTGTCTGTCTTACTGCGGCAGCAACCTTACTCGCCTGGCTTACTTCAATTTGCTCTCCACCAGATAATAGATTCTCTGCATCATCTTCCTCTTGCAGTTCTTCTTCTTCTGCAACAATTCTTGGTGCTAGTTCCTCAGCAATTTCTTTTATATTATCTACAATATCCGGAATTGTTTCATATAATCTGCCCTCAGAACCTCCAGAAGTAATAAAGGAAAAAGCAAGGGATTCAAACAATTCCTTTTCGCCCTGATCCTGAAGTTTTTTCCTTCCTTTAACCATCTGCTCAAAAGCATAATAGCTTTTATCTACCAAAGACCACTGTTCAGGCTTATCGATTGATATCAGGTACTGTTCAGCATAATCACGAGCATCCATCAATAATTGTAATGCCTGCGGACTTTTTCCGAACGAGTGAGCAATAGAATCCCTTTTTCCACCATTTTCTATTTCCTCCCTAGCCATCAATGCAATTGTATGCCAGTGATACTCAGCTCTCATACTATTTTGAATCTGCAACTTTTTCTCAAGTTCATCTATATCACTTTCATCACAAGGAGGTAGTATGGCTATCGTAATGGTCTGAAAATGCTTAAATTTTTCTTTATTACTATAATAAATTTCCCTCCACGCACAAAGACGACGATTACCGTTAACTACAACACCAGTATCAGTACAAATAATTGGTTCTGTCTGATATAGATTTTCATTTTTGAAGTTTTTTAATAAATCTTCCTCTTCTACTAGTTTGTACAATATCTCATGTTGAGCCGATTGTGCTGCTAATGAATCATGCTCACTGGTAAAAATATCTTTTGGCTTGTCTGGATGTGTAGCCAAGTACTCTCTCTGAAATGTTCTAGTACGCCCATTCTTCAGTCTGTAAACTGGAAAATCAATCTTAACTTCTATAGTACTTAGATCTCTATATTTCCCCATAAAGTCAAGACCAAAGAACCTATTCGAATCATTACTTTTTTTCTTGATCTCATCAATCCTTTGAATCAATGGTGCTCCAAAAACTTGATAATCATGCAAATTTTCAGTTAACAAATTTCCCCCTCCTACTCATAAAATCCTATAATAACAATTGGCATTGTTATTACCTGTTTAAAAATTGGCAATTCTCTTAGCAAACGTTCTAGAGAAGCCACATTACCTCCGAACGATTTTGCCGCTCTTAAAGTAGGTATAATAACTATTCCAGCTTTTATCGTTCCTCTGAGAAATAACGTTTGAAGTTTTAATAAATCCGCATATATTCTGCTCACATTACCAGTTTGCATGCACAAACCGATATTATCTCGGATAGAAGTAATATTTATCTTGGAATTCCTATCAAGCACTACATTATCCGACCAGCCTAGCTGTTTTAATTTTATTGGTATCGCTGCTCTCAAATCATTTATCACATACTTTTTCAAACTAAATTCCACTGTAGAAAACACATCACAGATTTCATTGATTATATCGTTCGGTACTACTTTTATTCCATTTGCGTGACTTTCAACAATAGTATTCATAGTACTTACTCCTCTTTTATCCATTCATCTGGAACTTTCGAAAGTTTACTCTGAGTATGATCATATAACGGCTTATCGAATGGACGATATTGAACTGTGCCATCTATAGATTCTTCTAATCGTTCCTTACCTACATCAATGTATTCCTTCATTACTTCGCATCCCCAAAAATGTCTCTTATGAATCAATGATGCAACTCCCGCCGATGCAACACCACAAAACGGATCGAATACTAATCCACCAGCATTTGTCATTGATAAAATTAATCTTTCAATCAATCCAACCGGAAATTGGCAAGGATGAATTGTTTTTTCAACATGATTGCTCTTAACGTTTGGAATCTCCCACACATCTTCTGGGTTCTTTCCTAAAGGATTACCAGAAAGTTTTCCCTTATTTGGACCTTTAAAGTACTTTTTACCTGGATATTTAGCTGGTACTCTAACTGGATCAAGATTGAAGACATAGTCATCCGATTTGGTGTACCACATAATTACTTCATAACGTCCACTAAAACGCTTCTTTGAATGAAGACCGTGACCAAAGTGCCAAATAATTCTATTACGCAATTGCATATTTAGCTCTTTAAAAATTGGTGCAAGTTCTATATCCAAAGGAATAATTGAACCATTATTCACATAATTTCCAACCTGCCAACAAATGCTTCCTGTATCCTTCAAACGAACATAAATCTTATTAATAATCCTTTTTTGCCAAGCTACATATTCTTCCAATGGCATTATCTTCTCATATTCTTTACCAATATCATATGGTGGAGATGTTATTACTAAGTCAAATATAGGTTCTTCAGGTAATAAATCAAGAAATTTCTCCACATCTAGTCCAAATATTACGTCGTCTGTACTTTTTACATCTGCTATTGCTGATGTATCATAAAGCACTCGAATTTTATTGCTCATTTTCTGATCATCCTTCACTTTTATTTTTCTCTCGTAGTTTCCATTATGTCGTAAATACCACAATCTAATGTTTGACATATCTTCTCCAACATATATGTCGTAACTTTTTTCCCTTATAGATTTTTTTGAACAAATATTAATATTAGCGTTTCCACTAGTACTTTATTGTTCATACCAATATCAATATGCAATGTCCAAAGTCTTTTTAGTTGTAACCATATCAATAACCTCAATTTATAAATCTACGTATACTCCTATTTTTTTCATTATATCACATAATATTAATAATTTAAAAACAATAAGCATTGACACATTTTTCTCAAACTAAATATCAAGAAAAGAACAATTTTCTAATAGGTAAACTGTACAACGCCCTTCTATTTTAGTAATGAAAGTACTATCGCAATGCAAGCTCTCATCAAAAATATGCCTTGTAAAATAAAAAAGACCAGCTTTAGCTAGTTTCAACAAAACTATATACCTCGCCAACTAGCCCACACATCTTAGATGCATCCTAGAATTCCGGTTATTTCTCCTTAATGAGTATGAGCTTCTTCTACTTATCTTTATGTAGAAATAAGCAACAACAGTAGTAATTCAAAGCATCTACGTAAGTAAGTATAACTTACATATAATAGATATCCAGCAAGCAGCGGAATCCACTTAAATAATATACAGTTGTATAGAAGTTTCTAAATCGATTAACTTAATCCCTACAATTATTTAAGAGTATCCTAGAATAAGTATGTTGCTATTGGTATGATAAAAGTCTAATCTTTTTTACTTCCTTTTTCCCTTAATCAGCTGATATTCTTGAAGATTGTTAAAAAGTAACAGCTATAAAACCACTTAAAGTTTGCTTTAATGCTATGGTCTTTTACGAATTAACTAATATTAGAAAGGACCAATTTATCGTTAACGTGATATAAGTCCATGGGTCTTATTGCAACAGTTTTATCGTAAACCGTACCTTTAACAAATTATTTTCATAAAAAGATCACAGGATCCATATCACCATAAAATACCCCTTTTGTCTTTTTTATGCAATGAATAAATCTCTAAGTTTTGGATAACTTGAGTGATTACTTATATTCTAAAAAATTATAAGATATATCAGTTTTATTGATACTTTCTTAGAAAGTACTTTGCTAATGCATGACTATGTAACACTAGAAATTAAACTATTAATTTTTGAATCTACCTTTTCAGTCAAATCACTTGCAACTTTTTTCAAAAAATTAACATTTGCTTGTTCATTCCAAATATCGTTTTCTTTTTCATCTCTAAATAGCTGCATAATTCTAGGCACGATTTCTAAATAAATTAGTAAATATATTTTGGATATACTACTATATCTATTTCCACATTCCTCAAATTCCCCTACATAGCCAGATGTAGAAGTAGTTATTGTACCCTTTGAATCAAGAGTTAATTCAACGTTATTATGATTCTTATATTTCATATCTAAGCGAATTTGTTTCAAATTTCTACTTTCAAGAAGGAATGATAGAGTACTTATTATGTTCATTACACTTTCACCATCAGCAGTAACCTTGGTTAGTAAATCATCAGTATCTCCCTTAAAACCTTTTATTGCATCTATAATAATATTCTCATATTCCTCTTCTGAATCTTCACCACCTAAAACATTCTCTAAATCGTATACTTTACTGATCAGCCAAATAAACAAATCACTTTCAATCAAAAAACAATTGCTTGTAATTTCACTTCTTCCATTATATCCTAGTAATTTTCTTAGTATTAGTAAAGCGCTAGATTTTTGATTTATAATATAATTAATATTAACGCCATTTGAGTATACAATTATAAATCCTTTATGATTTGTTATTCTGTCCTCAAGTGGTTGATCGCCTGGAGTAACTTTATCATATGAAAAAGATATATAATTAAATTCAATATCTCGATTGTTGAAATTTAATTTTTCATTTTCATCTAATTGCTTTGTGAGATTCCAATTTATATATTCTATTTTATCATTATCATTGGAACCAGAACTGTTATAACTCAACATTTTATTTATAGAATCATCTATTTCTTGTAAAACATTATCAGTCCACCTGGTTGTAGCCATCCTAGGAGCCTCCTAATCTATTAATAAGTCTAAAAGAATTACTTGTATACTTACACATTACCTTACCTATAATCCCTTTTTTAGTAACCAATTCAGCTTGTACATTAATAACACGATCTTCATCTACTTCTGATTTTATTAAAGCTATTTTAATATCAGTGCTTATTTTTTCTTCTCTATTGGATTTATATGGTAATAACTTTTCTATAGAAACTATGCAGTCGTGATTATTACCAATAGATAAGACACTATTCTTATGCCCTGATTGAATATCAACCCAATCAGGGAAAGATATTTTTATTTGATTTTGACTAAGAATCCTGGCACTCCCCTTGGCCTCTAGATTTAATCTTATTTCGCATATCCCCAGCTCATTATTGAAATAAACATCAGGAGTATTGCTAATATCTTTTTCATTTCCATAGCCATAAAAAATGCAGTGAATTTCTGTCAAAAGTTTATTACTTATTTTATCTATAGTAATAGTAAAAATAGATTCTAATACAGTTACATATGCTGTTAATCCTGTCTCAAAACGTATACTCTTTGGTATGAAACTCGCATAATTAAACAGATTAAAGAAATTTAATAGTATTATTGCTAAAATTACAGAAGCAATATGCTTAAATACATTAATGAATTTCTTTATAAATATTATCATTAATAAATCCACCTTTTAATCTTAGGTGAAATTTTACTTAACTCGTTATTATATTCATCTCTGCTAACCCCAACAATTCCATTTACTTGAAAAAAGGTTTTAATGTAGTTATTATTCTCCTTGCCAGCTAATTCTATTTTCTTTATATCTATAGAGGATTTTTCTGATATAAAATCTAGATGCTTTATTAGATTAGCAAAATAAGCCCTATCACAGGTTGTCTTTTCAATAATATATTCCAGATCACTTGACAAATGAGAGTCTTCTTCCATCAAATCTATACTTACAACCTTAAATTTTCTTTCTAGGAAATAATACTTTACTAATTCAATCATTATCTCAGAAGTTAAAATTACTTGACGATATCCTAGCACATGTTGAGTTTTGACAAATGAATAATAATCAGTATAGTCTTCTGGATTGTATCCTATATTTATTATTTCTTTGTTACCAGCGTCGTAATACTTTGTGAAAAGTTTACCAAGTAACATTTTCATATAAACACTTCCTTAAAATCTGTTTATAATTATTATACTATACAATGTAAATTATTTACATAACATTTTTCGTTTAACATTTTTAATTCTGCTCAATTAATCGATATAACACAAATATGATTAAAGCTATATTCAAACACTATCACAATTATTGTAAGTATAATTACCAATTAGAATGTTATATGACATATCCATTCATTAAGGTTTTCATCTATTATCTAGTAGATGCCCATTTACAGTTATTCATTATATCTGCTATGTTTACACTGTATACCTCTGGATTATAAGTATTTGAATTATATTAGAATTTAATTACATATACATATTGATAATATTGCTTAATCGGTCAGATTTTTGTTTAAATGTGACCTTATTCATATCCTAATTTACAGTAAACACCATTACTTTTTTCTACGAGTTCGATATTACTTTCATTAGGTACTTTCACCAAATATATTACACTTATTCCGATATCACAAAAATAAGGCACCCTACGAAGTAGAACGAAGAGTGCCTATCTTAAATACTTTATATGTCATTACAATAATTATTCATTATCAGAAGATTTCTCTACACCAGCATTCCAAAAGGCTTCTCCTCGTAAATATCTGCGCTGTGTAGTATCAATTATGTGGTTTATCAGTCTACTTCGATTTTTCCATTTCATTGCTAACTTCGCTGTATCCATACCATTTTCTGCAATAATATCTTTTAGCTCTTCTATATCCAATGGATCAAGTCCAGCTTTTAAAACCTCGACTCCTTGTTCAAGCAAATCAAATGGATTAACTTTAGCGGGATTGCGCCTATTCCCCCTTTTGGATTTAGTATTGACAGTTTCATAATTAACTGAGTTCATCTTAGCTAAGTAATCTTCAAATACTAAACCCATGCGATTTGAAAACTCATCATTAGTAGTAATCTCATCTGTTATGATTCCTGCGACTTTTTTCCAAAGTGAAAGAACTGTCTTTTTGTCCAAACGTTATACCCCCTATATTATCCTCATGAATTCTTTAGTAAACTTTACGAAAGAATCGTATTGACCTTGATATCCCCATTTCTGCTTAAGTGTACTGTATTCTTGATATTCTGCAGCTTCTGCAATTTTAGCACTCTCTGAAAAGTACGCCTCGAAAACTGGAGGATAAAGAAGATTAGATTTGCCCATTGGTTTACATGAATCGGTACGCATTTTATTCATTGTCCTACTATGAATGGCAGCTTGACCTCGCACCTTTGTAGCTACAATACCAATAGGAACAATGTCATTTTCAATCTCTTCTGAAAATTCTGACACACGAGTAACAATCTGCGGAATACCGTATGTCGACATTACATCTGGTATCGTAGGAATAATGTAACCATCAGAGATACGAAGCCCATTGAGAGTAATGTTCCCTAGATTTGGCGGGCAGTCAATCAAAACATAGTCATAATCATCAATTATATCCTTAATTCCTCGACGAAGAATATTAACTGGAATGCGCGTTTGATATTTTCCAGCAGGCATTGTTATCAAACGATCCTGTAAGTCAATTAAATTTAAACTAGAAGGCAATAAATCTACCGATTTAACTTCTCCTACATTCCCCACAGATTTTTGAAGAGTTTTTGATAGATTAAAATTGCTACTATCACTTATTGCATCCTCAAATAATGTAGCGAGTGTATACCCTTCTTGATTAAGCGTGAACCACTTATCCTCACCGATAAGCATTGTAGTTGCATTTGTCTGCGGATCTAAGTCAATAACCAGAACCTTCTTATCGAATACTCCCGATAGAGCCTGTGCAAGACCAACTGTCGTCGTAGTCTTGGCCACGCCTCCTTTAAGATTAATAGAAGAAATTACTGTTGATGTCATTTTGTTTTTCCTCCTGTACCATTTTTTTACTTGCTCAGATTTAAACACAGGGCCAGATTTTAACATTGCTACAGGTTTAGGGAAATCATCTGATCGACTTCTCCAATTTGTAACAGCAGCAGAACTAACATCAAACATCTTTGCAATTTCAGCTATTCCAACCAAATCAACCATTTTTTTCCCCTCCTATTATATATTATACAGTATATTGTGTATGGTGTAAACAATTAATTAGAAATATTTTGAATTTTTATAAATATATGCAAATAACTAGAATAAAAAAGATAACATTAACAAGTTTCTAGAATTATATTTAAGCAATCTATTAACTTATTAAATAAAGAATAAACCTATATTATATTTCAATAGAATTATAATCATAATCACCATCACTCTAACCATATTTATTTAATATAAATATGCAAGTCTATTTCATGATATTCTTATAGGCTCATAACTATCCCAAAAAAATCTATTCACACATCATTACAATTGTCCAAGCTTATTAGAATTATAAGTTTTATTAAATGTAGTAAAACCATTATTATTCTAAAGAGATTAGTTTCATTTATCTATACCACCACACCCCATACCCCTGATTACTGGCAATCTGATACAGAGGTTCTATAGTTTGCTTCATAGAAGTAATGAAAGCATCCTGTCCTCTATCATCACTCCCTATATTAAAGATATCCTTCCTTACAGTGAGATAATCCTCTATTGTCTTTTTCTTAATATCCTTTGTTTCCTTTGCTGCAATGAAGGACCGATAATGATACTGGCAGAAGCTATCTAAATACTTCTTAACATCGGGAAGCTTGTTACCCTTCATACTATTTATATTCTTAAAGGCAGGATATAGATTCCAGAGCTCATCGTGGAGTACAAAACTCCAGGGTATAAAATGATCTATGCTTATACTTCCATATCGCTCTAGATTATCCCCTGTGAATTCTAGGTCTGTATATAAATCTCTAAGAGTCACAACTCCCCTTACTCTGGTCCAATATTTAGTAGCACTAGATAAATCCCTCTTTCTTGGAGGAAATATTTTATAGGGTATAGCTGGAACATTGGGATTTTTACTTTGAATAAATCCAATGAGCTTATAGTTCATCCATCCTTCGATGATAGCTGCATTTTTGATTAGGTATTCACTCCACTTTTTTGATACTACTAGTCTCTTATTGACTCTATCTAAAGTGTAGAAAGCGTTCTCATCTCCTTGATTATTCTGTTCAATTATTTTATTAATCTTACCATCATTAAACCTTGTGTCATTTTTCTTTTCCTCTTCTATATCTCTTTGATAAAAAGGTCTTATAAGCCTATATGGAACAAAGTTTGTAAAGGTATTAATCTTTTTATTAAGCTCCTTATCCTCACATTCACAAATAAACTCTACAAGCTTTTCTTCATCTATCTCTCTTTCCACCTTGAGAACGTTATGAGTATAGCTTATGACATCGGCTAGATTATCTGAATGACCGAAGTATAAATTATAAAAAACAATAGGATACCAGGCCGAGGCTATCATCCTAGCTACTATTCTCTTATAAGAAAGAGTTCTGTTACCCTTAAGCACCTCTGTAAAAATCCCTTTAAACCAAAAAAGCTTATAGCTAGCAGCAAAGTTATCAAGCATTGCTTCTAAGTATCCAGCTTCAGCTCTCCCATCCTTAGGTAAAAGATCTATAGATTTTATCATTGTTCCATTAAAAAACTCTTCATTCATTATCAATCACCCTTAAGCTAATTATTAACTGCTATTCTTATTATCTATCGAAGCTTATATAAATATTGTACCACTTACCACAAATCACTTACATTAAAATCTATTTATACAATCCTCATTCACTGGCTTGCATTCTTTTAAAGCATCCCAGATATCCTCCTTACTGCAGTCTATTAAATAAACTCCTTTTTCCTCAGCGAAAACAAAGTCAGCTAAAATATTGCTGCCACGATAAAAGGTAAAGTGACTTCCACTGATATTCTCACCATATATCTTCACCGTCTCCTGTGCACACCTATAATGTGCCCTGTAGGGAGAGGGGTTCTTTAGAAATGAGAAGATCTGGCTGATACTGATAAGTTTCTCTAACTCATCCATCAGGGAATAGCAATATACAATCCAGCTTCTTGTTACCCTATTATTTAAATAATCAATAGCTTCCTTACAATCCTCTAAGGTGGTAAAGTAGCTTAGATTCCTGACCTCCAGGCACAAGTCCCAAGGATTGAAGAATATCTGCTCCTCCGTTACTGCTCCAAAAACTCTTAATATGCCCTGGTATTCCTTTAGGGAAAGATCGTTATCCTTTACAAATTCATCACAGAAGAGCTCTTCATTCTCAGAAGCTATGGCATAACGGTCTCCCAGCTTATATATTTCCATGCTCCTTTAGCTAATATAGTGATTATATCTAGATAAATGTTTTTCTATCATAGCAAAGCCTCCTTTAAATATTATCATCCTCAATTAATAAATCCTCAATATCCAGCTCCATATCATCCATGGCATAGATTTCTTCACTACCGTAATCCCATATAATATCTAAGGTACCTTGAAGGCTTCCTCCCAGCTTATCATGAAGCTCATAGAAGCACTGGTAGATTTCTATTACCCTTTCATTGATTTCCTTGAGTAGCATATCTACCTTCTCTTCAACAGCTTGGTCAAAATTAAAGAAATCATTATCCATAAGCTCATTAAACTGATGCTGAAGATCAATAACCTCCAGATTCAAAGACCTTATTCTTGCCTCTAAACATTCCATACAATAACGACCTCCGATTATTCTTTATAGAGTATATATTAAATAGTAACGAGGTAGCTTATTCGTTACTAAGTATATATGAAAATAAAAAGCCGTTAGGTTACACATATTAAAAATAAATTCTCTCCATGTCTAGAACGCGCAAAAAGCTCCTCAGGGATATACCCTAAGGAGCTTATTATATACTATATTATCTTACAGGAACTATGTTCTCAGCTTGAAGTCCTCTTTGACCATTAGCTACATCATAAGTAACCTTTTGATTCTCATCTAATGACTTGAATCCAGTTCCTTGAATCTGTGAAAAGTGTGCAAATGCATCCTTTCCATCTTCTCCTGTAATAAAGCCGTAGCCCTTGTCTCCGTTAAACCATTTTACTGTACCGTTCATATACGTGTACCTCCAAAATTTTATTTTTCTTAAACAATCCTAACCAATAAAACAAAATTTCTTTGATGAAGCAGCACGTGATACAGTACTAACAAAAAGACGTTGTTCAAAAATTCATTTTATTTAAGCAATAACTTATTATACCATCAAAACAAATATTAAGCAAGTATTATTTTAAAATAGTCCTAATCCCCTGATAGCTTCACAATTTTATTAATATCCTTTGTGATTATCCCTTATAATTTACGTAACTAACATACACATGTCCTATACAAAAGATCAGCCCAAATATCAGCAGCAGATAATCTCTTGATAATATACCGCTGAGTACAAAAATTGCACTAGGGATAATAGCTAAGGTAAGAGCACAGAAAGGACTGGGTCTCTTGAAATACAGCAGCCATCCAATCCAATAAGCTATAATTAGCACAATCATTATAAAAATCCATAGAAGGAAAGCTACTTTTAATTTAAAACCATACTCCAGTATACCTATATTAAAAGCCATAAAAAACATTGAGCCATAGCGTCCAAGCTGTTCGAAGAAGTTCATTATCTTATTTTTACATTTGTTTTCTACCCCTTTAAATTTAAAGGCATAGATTATATTAGGTATCAGTATTAACACAACAATTATAATTCCAAAAGCATTAATCCATTCCATTTGTCTTCCCCACCAGTCTACCTTATATATTATTTCTATTCTATTTGAATATCCAATTATCATTAACTAAGCTGTTACTTATCATATGTAATCAATTCTTATCTTTCTCCTGTAAATAAAGACCCTATAAATATTGTACCACCAAACTAATATGCCTGAAATAAAAATTCTGAAGAAGCCCATGTCCTCTCCAGAATCTTAATTAGTATATTTATTCTATATTATTCATTTAATACTGTTCTTCTACTAATGCTTGTCTTTAGCTCCAGCTTCTTTTTCACCTTGTTATATTCCTCTGAAACCCTAATATCATAAGCTATCCAACCGAGGCTTATTCTCATGGTGTGGCTTTCTCTGTCTTTAGTAGTGAAGATGAAGATTTCAGCTTTGAGTCCTTCTATATCCTCTGGCAGCTCTTTTAACACCTCTTCTTCTAGCTTTAGGATCCACCTATCCTCAAGGATATACTGCTTTTCCTTGGGAAGCTCCCTGTAATAGAGGGCAAGCTGTGCTTCTGTAAAGGTGGTTTTTACCACCACCTCCTTGAAGTAGCTGGATAATATCATATAAAATGCATACTCCAGAGTGTACTGCTTCTTTAGCTTTTTCTTTTCTTCAGCGATAAACATAATATCTTCCTCCTTTAAACTCACTGATTTATCAGTCTAGCCTTGAGTCCATAGGGCAAAAAAATAACATATGGACATAGTTATAGAGCTAGCTCTAAATCATGAGTTCCATATGCCAACCTTGGCGATATTCTATTGTCTATCCTTGAAGCATATTTAATTTTATAATATCATCAACAGCTTGTCAATATATATTCTAAATATTACAAATACTTAGAATATAGCTTCAGTAAAATTATTTTATTTATTGTAAATCTCATATTATCTATGATACAATTTTCTAATTACCATATTATGTTAATCAAGCCGTAATGCCTTTTGAAAGCATCATTATACTATTGCAACTAATTATCTAATTACCATTTATCACAGCACTAATTATATAAATCCATCATATATAAAGGCTGTAATTGTCTTTAAAAGTATTGCAGCAAAGAGAATTTATAAAAATACTACTGGGGGATTGGGATATGAATTATGTTGTAGAAAGCTATGAAAATTATAAAGAAGAAGATAGGCTTACAACCAATAAGTCTAGACAAGTAGAATTTATTACTACCGTAAGAGCCTTTAATGAGGTTTTTCCTGCTAGTGGTAAGCTATTAGATTGTGGTGCTGGCACAGGCATCTATTCCTTTTACTATGGTGATATGGGCTACGAGGTTACAGCCCTAGATATAACTCCACGGCATATAAATATCATTAATCAGGAATTAAAGAATAAAGGCTACCACATGGATGCCTTGGTGAACGATGCAACGGACTTAAGCCTATTTGATGATGAAACCTTCGATGTAGTATTGTGCATGGGCCCTCTTTATCATTTAACTGACAGAGTCTTACGGGAAAAATGCCTAGCTGAATGTATTCGTGTTCTAAAAAAGGGTGGTTTGCTGGCAGTGTCATATATAAGCAGATTCTATATGTTCCCTCATATTGCTTCCAGTGATAAAAAGTATCTTAACATGAGCTTCGGGAAAAAATTAATTGATACTGGTGTAATTAATCATGAAGATCCTGACTGCTTTTGGACAGACTCCTATTACTATAGCCCAGATGAGATTGAAAATGACTTTAATAAGTTCAATATCAAAATTGTAGACCATCTGGCTGCTGATGGAATTTCTCCACTTTTAAGAGATAAGGTTAACAGTATGAATGATGAGGAATATAAGATTTGGTGCGACTATCACTACGCTGTTTGTAGAGAAAAAAGCATTTTAGGAGCAAGTAATCATGGGCTGATTATTGGTAGAAAGTAATACCTCCCTATAAACAATAGCCATAGAAATACAAAGAGGGCTCACTTCAGCCCTCTTTAATAATTCCCCTCTAAAGCTTCACTTATAAAAAACTACTACCCTATCTCCCTCCTCCTATAAGCCACACCAAAAAGTCCAACTACCACCACAAGATTTATCCCTAGTATTATAATACTTTCAATACCTACAGCCTCTCCCCTTATGGAGCTAATTAGGTTGTTAATCTGCTGGGAATAGGTGAACCTTGATACCTTGCCTATAGTTTCATTAAACATAGAAATCATGGGCAGGAAGGAGAATATAATCATCACTGGAACTGAGATAGAGGTCTCTGCCATCTGATTTTTGCATAATAGTCCTATTACTGCTCCTATAGCTATGGCTATTAATATTCCTACAGACATTATCCCAAAAAACCTTGCGAAATCGGCGTCCTTGTAGCCTCCAACAACTCCAAAGATGCAGGTTCCTATGCTGCAGATGAGATATAAATAGCTACCTACTCCTATTAGATATTCACTAGCTTTAACATTGGACATCATGAGCATGGGTAAGGTGTTCTTTTCCTTCTCCTCGGAGATGATAGCTGCCATGCTGATAAGGGGTGACATGCCAATAAACATGGTGGCAAAGAGAAGGACAAAATACCCTTTAGGCATATTCTCTATTTTTATAGTTCCCTCCATTATCACAGCCATTAAGGGAAACATGATAAATTGTACTAGCACTCCCTTGTTCTTAAAGGTATCCTTTATCTGCTTCTTAAAGATTGCTGATATCTTCCTTATACTCATACTATTGAAAGCTCCTTCCTGTCAGTTCCATAAATACTGTTTCAAGGCTGGGCTCTGTGGAGTGGATAGCTTCCACGAGGTTTTCTTTAAAATAAGGCTCTATGGCCTTAGGGACATTCTCATCATTTTTTAGGAAGACAGTCTCTCCATTTTTTAAAAATAGCTGTAGCTTATTCTGATGATTGTATCTTCTGCAGATTTCCTCAGGCTTTCCATATTCCACAATCCTCCCTTCATGGAGAAGAGCAATATTGTCACAGAGCTTTGAGGCCTCCTCCATGTTGTGGGTGGTGAGAAATACTGTAGTCCCCTTCATTTTCTCCTCTAGGATCAGTCTGTGGATTTCCCCTGCTGTTCCTGGATCTAAGCCACTGGTGGGCTCGTCAAGGAAGAGAACCTTAGGAGAATTTAAAATAGCTCTAGCCAGTACTAACCTCTGCTTCATCCCCTTTGACAGCTTATGCACTGCTAGCTTTTTTGCTTCCAGGAGGCCAACCTTCTTGAGCACACTGTCAATAACACTCTTGGACACCCCATATATTTCAGTAAACAAAACTAAATTATCATAGCAGCTTAGCCTTTCATATAAACCGCTGTTATCCAGAACCATACCCAGTCTTAAATATATATCCTGAGTCAGCTCTCTTGTATCCTTTCCTAGTAAAAGCGCCTCCCCCTCTGTCTGCCTAAGCTGTCCTATGAGTATTTTTATCAAGGTGGTTTTTCCTGCTCCCGAGGGTCCTAAGAGGCCAAAATTCTCACCCTCTGATATTTTTAAGCTAACCTTATTTAACACTGGAGCTATATTGAAAATCTTTGTAAGGTCATTTATCTCAATACTATAATTCATCCTGCTCCTCCTTGAGCTTCTCCTTTAATCTATCAAGGCCTTCCTGCATTTTTTTATTTTCATATCTTTCCTTATAGGTCATAATAAGAACGCTGCTTCCAAAGCTAAGGGCAAAGCCTAAAATAAACATCAGCCATGGCTGCCAATAATCTATAGGAAACCACTCAAAGCTTATGATGAAAGCCATGATAGTAGCAGCTATAGATAAAAGCATAAAAATATACCTTATGGTAACAGATAACTTTTTTATAATTGTATCAGTTAAAAAAATATAATTATAAGCCACCGTAAGGGCTGAAATTCCCAAAAACTGAACCATGATGCTGAGGGGTAATCCCCTACTTCCTAAATGAAACATAGTTGATATCTCTGCTGCACCATCTCCGAAGATCTTTGCAAAGATGATCATTGCAAGCATTATTAAACCAAATATGGAGAATACCTGCCCTAGATAATCTAGAATACTTTTTTTCTCTTCCATTTATCTAACCCCCAATCTCTCTTTTACCTGCTCTGCATACTGCCTAGAAACTATCAGCTGTTCACCATTGCTCAGGGTTACCCGAAGCCGCCTGTCTATATCGCTCTTTAAGGAGACAATGTGTTTAAAATTGATAATGGAGGACTTGCTCCCTCGAAAAAAGCCTACCTTTACTAGCTGCTCCTCCAGCTCATAGAGCTTTAGCTTTGATTCATACTCTTTCTCCAGTGTGTAAATAAAGGTTTTCTTGTCCACCGTATCAATATAGAGGACCCTTCCTATATCAATAATATAGGTTTCTCCATTTCTAAGACCTGTTAGCTGTAGCTCCATCATTCTCATTAGAGATATAAGCTTTTCTATTTCTGGTGTCAAAGAATTACAGGTAATCTGTACCTCTGTGTCTTTTATATTCTCATCGGTTTTAATTGTGATTTTCATCCCCTCACCGCCATTTTCTTACTAATTCAAGGATATCAAAGGTAAATATTTCCTACAAGTAGCTTTATTCTAAGTTGCCACAGATAAGTATTAAGTTACCAATAGCTTAATATATTTATATAAAATAAAAATCCAGAGAATCACTCCCTAATCGAAGGATTCTCTGGATTTCCTATATTCTTTTAATCAATATTATCAATTTCAGGCTTCAAAGAATAATCTGTAGTACTTGATTTATAATTAGGATAGCTTTCTGTAAGCTCATCTCTAAAATAGGTTTCAAAGATAGCTCTTGCTACAGGGGCTGCATTGCTTCCGCCACCTCCATCATAAAGGACAACGGTTATGGCTATTTCAGGATTATCATAAGGTGCGAAGGCCTCAAACACTGCATAGGAGGATCTGCCAATATCCTTTTGATTATTGCTATAAATAGCTGTACCGGTTTTTCCTCCTGTTGAGATTGGGAAATTAGCAAAGGTTGAGTTAGATGCTGTTACCGCTGCCATTCCCTCTTTAATGGCTTCAACGGTGCCTTCCTTTAAGTTTAATTCATTAAGTATTACAGGATTGTATTCTTCGATAACATTTCCATCTAAGTCTGTAATTTCATTAACCAGATAGGACTTGTACCTTGTTCCTCCATTAAGCACCGTGGAGAGAGCACTGCACAGCTGAAGGGGAGTGAGATTATTCATACCAAGTCCTATGGAGCTGTTCAGCAGATTACCCACAGAGGTAACATCTCCTGACCTATCAAAAGCTACATATCTTGCTATATTCTTCGCCGCATTTTCAAAATCAGCTTCTGTATATTTTACTCTTTCCTCTTCTTCATAAGTCTCAACTAGGTTCTTTAATAAATTTATAGCTTCTGTGTATACTTCATCATAAAAATCATTTATATTTTCAACCTCCCAGAGCTTCTTAAGAGCTTCTGAAACATAATCCTTCACAGCCTGCTTTGCTTTTGCTAATTCCTCATGGTCATTGCTACTTACTCCTATATTAAAGCCCCTATGCTTTTCTCCCAGAGAAGGAGCATAGGTATATTCTCCAGCCTCTAGCATGTCTACTATATCATATTTTGATAAGGTAGCTACTAGATTAGTGTAGGCATTGCTGCTATAAACCTGACCAGAGGTGGTTTCTTCTATTTCAATGCCAGTACTGCTTCTTTCATTGGTTTCAGGATTATAACCCAGTCCCAGCTTCCAGGCATATTCTGGGAGAGTATCGATTCCTGAATTCTTATATAATCTGTAGGCCAGCTCATAAAAATAATAGTTACAGGAATCCTTAAAGGCCTGAGTCATATCCTCATGACCATGAGTAGTTCCATAGGTTTCATAAATACCGCACATTCCTGTATAATTCTCAACCTCTTTATATTTATTGAATACTCCCTGATCTAGAATTTGCTCCTTCGGGTCAACAACACCTTCCTCAAGAGCTGCCATTGCTGTTACAAATTTATAGGTTGAACCTGTAGGGACTGAACCTTGTGTAGCATAGTTATACAATGCCTTGGGATATATATCGTAATTATCTCTGGTGTAGTCCTCAGAAAATAGATCCTCAGGGGTGAGGCTTGTTCCTGTAGATTTTATGTATTCCTCTGCAAAGGCTTCATAATCAGGGGCTAAAATATCCTCTGATATATTATTGGGATCAAAATAGGGATAGCTTGCCATGGCTAATACCTTCCCCGTATTCACCTCCTGAACCACCACAGCACCTCTTGTGGCATTACTTGTTATGCTACCTGCAGTTAATCTATTCCTCTGCAGCTCTTGGAGAGTTTCTTCAAGGGCTCTTTCAGCGGTATATTGTAGTGAGGAATCTATGGTTAGCTTCAGGTTATTTCCCGGCACCGCTTCGTTGCTCTCTAGCTCCTCCTTTATATTTCCATAGGTATCTACAGAAACTATCGTCTCCCTTTTGCTCCCCACAAGATACTTTTCAAAGGCTCCTTCTATTCCGCTGACTCCAATCTTGTCCGAGGACACATCATAACCCAGCTCCTGATATTTTTCTTGATTATTAGAGCTGATATAGGACATATAACCTAGCACCGTGGAGCCTAAGGAGCCATAGGGATAATATCTTACGGGCTCAATTTCTATGTTTATTCCAGAAAGTACATTTTCCTTCTGCATTAGTATATTAGCATTCTCCACGGAAATATTTGAGGCTATGGTAATGGTACTAAAGCTAGAATAGCTGGACATCTTGATTTTATCTAAAACTACCATAAAGCTCCTTATTTCCTCAAGGCTGTAGCTCTCCTGTAAAGCCCTGGCTATCTCTTCTCCGCTCATGGAGCTATAGGCCTTTGCCTCTTCCTCCGTGGGATTTAAAAGGTTATACATAGAATATTCCTTAACAAGCCTATAAAACATCTCCTCTGGAGTAACAGAAAGGATCGTTTCTTCATAAATGTTCAATTCCTCTTCATTATCCTTATCTAAATCCTTAAAGCCTTCTAGCTCCTGTCCTAAAGAATAGTCTAGATTTCTATCCTGCTTCCATCTCAAATCCATGGCTTTAATAGTAGCCTCATCCTCAGTACCATAATCCATATAGAAGCTTCCCTGAGGATCTATCTTCAATTCAAAGCCATCTTCAATAGCTATATCCAGCTCCTTAAAAAGCGAAAAAAGCTCTCTTAGTGTGCTATAAAGCTCTTCACTACTATCCTCTGCTTCCAGATAAACTACAGAATAGGAGTTTTTGCTGTCTGCTAACACAATCCCGTTAGAATCAGTAATCTTACCTCTTGGAGCTTGAGTAGCAATTAATCTTGTAGATGCATTAGCTGCTCTTCTGGCATATTCCTCCTGATTGATAACCTGCAAATCTATAAGCCTGAACAAAATGGCAGCGAAAATTATGAAAAGTAGAATTATCAGTGCTGTATATCTTGATATATTGATACTCTTTATCTTTCTCAAATTTCATCACCTATTAAATTATTTTATTTTCTGTTTTGAAAGCTTATCTTTATACTTATATTTTTTAATTAAAAGCTTAATTTCTCTTGATAGATTTGTGATTTTTTAATGAAATGAGACTTAAGTAAATTAAAAAGCTGGAATGATGAGATGCTTCCTATCATTCCAGCCTTATTTTTATTGTTATTGTCTATTGAAGCAATAAATAATATTAATCTTTTCCGTAAATATTCTCTCTACTTATATATTATACGAAATCAAAAGAAAATGTAAATATTAGTTATATCCACCTCTTTCTTTATCTAAATTTTATACATATTTCATTATATAATAAGAAACTTTTCTCTTATTTCATTTATAATAATAGAGAATGTGTTTATTATTTAGAAAAATAAATATAAAAATTAATTTTACTTAAATTTAATTTCTAATATTTGTAGACACAAGAATAATGAAGGGGTGAGTTTATTGAATGTAATTATATGCCTTGATGACTCTAATGGCATGATGTTTAACAAGCGACGACAAAGCAGAGATAGTAAAGTAATTGAAGATATTTCAAAAATGATAGGAGAAGAAATTTTATACATATCCTCTTATTCCGAAATTCTTTTTAAATCGTCTCCAATTAATTATGTTATTACTGATAATCCTTTAGTCACTGAGAATTGTCTCAGTCACTGTTTTATTGAAGATAAGATCATTGATATAAGCAACAAGGATATAACTCAATTTACTATCTACAGATGGAACAGGAAATATCCTGGTGATTTATTTTTTAATAGCAATTTAAAAGAAAATGGATTCCAATTAGTTTCTATTACAGAGTTTGTTGGTACATCACATGAATGTATTGGTAAGGAGGTTTGGCAAAGATGAAGTCCAGCAATAAAAACATTAAAATTATAGGTATTATTTTAGCCCTTTTACTTTTTGTAGGTGGTATTCTCTTCGAAAATAATGATCCTTCAAATCCTAATGGTATATCATCTACAATTTCAACAATACTAGAAGAAATCTTAGGATATGAAACACCTGTTGATGAAGAAGTATATGGATCTAATAATCAAGAATCGGTAATAGATGTTTCGGATATTCCAGAGTTTTCAGGAACCCCATATATAGCAATAAACAATAATATTCCTGATTTTTCACCTTCAGATTATACAACTACATCCTATGAAAATTATAGTGAATTGGATAGCTTGGGCCGTTGCGGAGTTGCTATGGCTTCTATCGGAACGGATCTAATGCCTACTGAGGAGCGAGGCAATATTGGACATGTTAAACCTACAGGATGGCAGACAGTTAAATATGATATTGTAGATGGAAAGTATCTCTATAATAGATGTCACCTTATTGGATATCAGCTTACTGCTGAGAATGCTAATAAAGAAAATCTTATTACAGGAACTCGCTATATGAATGTTGATGGAATGCTGCCCTTCGAGAATATGGTAGCAGACTATATAAAAGAAACTAATAATCATGTTCTATATAGAATTACTCCAATATATGAAGGTAATAACTTAGTTGCTACTGGGGTTCAGATGGAGGCTTATTCCGTAGAAGACAATGGTGACGGAATTTCCTTTAATGTTTTTGTTTATAATGCTCAGCCTGGAGTAACTATTGATTATTCAACTGGCGAGAGCTGGTTAGAGGATTAATAAAGTAAATTACATTTAAATAAGCAACACTCCAAAAATCTTTGGATTCTCCTTGGACAACTGTCTTTATTAGTAACGAATTCTTTCATGAGGCCCTAATATAGCCTATCCAAGGAACTATACTATTTTAAGCTTATACAAAAAAATTTCCGAAGAAGTCCTAAGACATCTTCGGAAATTTTTCTCTTTATTTATTTGAAATCCATGGCTCACTAAAGACCTACAAAGCCTTCTTAACTATACAGTTGAGCCACTTCTCATTTTCTCTGCCAATCCTTACATCTTCACTAATCCAAATTTCTATGACAGTAAAGCCTCTAACCTCTTGAAGCAATGACTGTAGCCTTTCCTCATTAATATCAGTAAAATACCTTCCATTGCGGAGGCCTTCAAAATCTCCATACTTAAAGGAAGCATAAAGTATACCTTCAGATTTTAAAGCTTCATAAAGCTTATGGAAAACAGCTTTAAGCTCCTCCATGGGAAGATGAAGTATTGAAGCACAGGCCCATATACCGTCATATTCCTCCCTGGCAGAGAACTCCTGAAAAAGCATCTGCTTTACTTCGATGCCAGTATTTTTAGAAGCTACCCTGCAGAGCTCTGGAGAACCATCCACAGCCTCTATATCAAAGCCCTTACTGAAAAAATATTTTGTATCTCTTCCGCTGCCGCAGCCAAAATCTAATATTTTTGCTCCTGGGCTTAGATACTTAATAAATTTCTCCTGAACCTCTTGAAAGTCCACGGAAAAGGTGGAGCTGGAGAAGCTCTCAGCATTATTATCATAATATTTTAGAGTTTCGTTATTCATAGGAAGGCTCCTTTAATAAATCTATTTAATCTATAATAGCTTTATTTTACCATAGGCTATCCTCCTAAACTATCTAAAAAAGCAATGTGCATTTTTATCTTTTGTTCCTCAAGGTTTATAATATTAATTCACCACAATTTATAATATATAAATAAGTCCAACAAATCATAACTATAGCTAAGGCTCTATCAAGCACCAAATACTCTGTACCTCTTATATCTATCTTCTAAAAGCTCCTCTATAGGAAGCTTCTTCTTATCAGCTATCTCTGCTATTAAATCCTCTTTAATACAATTTGTAATTTCCTTGAAGGTCCTGCCATCTTCGCCAATTACTTTTTCCACTATATTAAGATTAAGCATATCCTCTGCTGTAAGCCTCAGGCTTTCAGAGGCTTCTGGTGCCAGCTTTGGATCCTTCCACAGGATGCTTGCACAGCCTTCTGGGGATATTACTGAATAGATGGTGTTTTGGAGCATCCATACCTGGTCAGCCACCGCTAGGGCTAGGGCTCCTCCGCTGCCTCCTTCTCCAATAAGCACTGAAATTATAGGAGTTTTTAGGGTCATCATCTCCATGAGATTTTCTGCTATGGCCTGCCCCTGGCCTCTTTCCTCTGCTCCTATGCCGCAAAAGGCTCCGGCAGTATCTACAAAGCATATTACAGGCCTTTTGAACTTTTCTGCCTGCTTCATGAGTCTAAGAGCCTTTCTATAGCCCTCTGGATTTGCTGAGCCAAAGTTTCTTCTTACCTTGTCTTTGGTGTTAGTTCCTTTTTCTATGGCTATAACCGTTACAGGCATATTCTCTAAAGTAGCTATTCCTCCAACGATGGCTGGATCATCGGCAAAGCGTCTGTCTCCATGAAGCTCTATGAAATCACGAAAGATTTCCTTTATATAGCTGACTCCTGTTTTTCGGTCTGCTGACCTTGCCAGCTTTACCTTTTCATAGGCTGTATTCATCAGTTATCACCCCTTTTGTGAAGAGCTAAAAGCCTTTTAAGGGCAGCCTTTTGATTATTCCTTGGAACTATCATATCTACAAAGCCGTGGTCTAAGAGAAATTCTGACTTTTGAAAGCCCTCAGGCAATCTTTTACCCGTTACCTGCTCTATTACCCTTGCTCCAGCAAAGCCTACGGTAGCCATGGGCTCAGCTATTATAATATCTCCCTCCATGGCAAAGCTTGCTGTAACTCCACCGGTAGTTGGATCTGTAAGTACTGCTATATATAAGCCTCCAGCATCGCTAAAGAGCTTCACAGCACCGCTGATTTTTGCCATCTGCATCAGAGATAATATACCCTCCTGCATTCTGGCACCACCAGATACGGTATAGCCTATAACCGGTAAATTCCTTTCCTTTGCATATTCAAAGGTTCTTGTGATCTTTTCACCTACCACGGTGCCCATGCTTCCCAGCATAAAAAAGGGCTCCATGATAAAGATGGCACAGGGATTCCCTGAAATAGTGCAGGTACCGCATATCACTGCTTCCTTTTCCCTGCAGGCCAAGGCAGCATTTTTAAGCTTACTCTCATAGTCAGGAAAATCCAGGGGATTAGTTGACTGCAGCTCTTCAAATAATTCCTTAAAGGAAGACCTATCAGCAATATAATCTATCCTCTGGCGTGCATTAACGCGGTAATGCCAGCCGCATTTACACATATTAAAATTTTCATAGAGCTCACTGACTGCCATGGTGCTGGAGCATTTAGGACAGGTGTGGGCAAGCTCTGAGCTCTCAGAAGAAATGACCTTGGGAATGCGGCCTCCCTTTTCCAGCTCATTTTTATTCTTTTTAAATATCCCTCGAAGGAGCATCACTGTCACTTCCCTTCATATGAAAATTAGTATAGTAATTACCACTCTTAAATTCCTTAGTATTAATTGTGTCTATCTGGCTATCTATATTATTATCTATACCATCAACCACCAGCTCACAGAGAGCTGAATGCATCTTTCTAATAGCCTCTTCCCTGGTCTTGGCATGAACTATAAGCTTTCCAATCATTGAATCGTAGAAGGTAGGGAGCAGATAGTCATGATAAAGCACCGTGTCAAATCTAACCCAGGGTCCTCCAGGGACATGAAGAAATTTCACCCTTCCCCCTCCCCTAGCATTTATCCTACATTCAATGGCATAGCCGTCTAGCTTAATATCCTCCTGCTGAAAGTTAATCAGTACCCCTGCTGCTAATCTTATCTGCCACTTTACAATGTCTATTCCAGTAACCTGTTCTGTGATACCATGCTCCACCTGAAGCCTTGTATTCATCTCCATGAAATAAAAATTATTATCCTTATCTAGGAGGAATTCCACGGTGCCTACGCTGGTATAATTTACAGCCTTAGCAGCCTTCACCGCAGCTTCCATAATAGCCTTTCGTACTTCTTTGGTTACCGCTGGCGATGGTGCTTCTTCTATGAGCTTTTGATTGTTTTTTTGAATAGAACATTCCCTTTCTCCTAGAGAGATCACATTTCCCCCTTCATCGGCCAGGAGCTGAACCTCCACATGCTTAACAGGAGAGAGATATTTTTCTATATATACATTACCATCACTAAAGGCCATTCTTGCTTCCTCTGAAGCCATGGTAAAAGCACTAGAAAGCTCACCAGGAGCCTTAACAAGGCGGATTCCTTTGCCCCCTCCGCCAGCTCTTGCCTTTATAAGGATGGGGTAGCCTATTCTTTCCGCTTCACTTCTAGCTTCCTCTATATTCGATACAATATCACTGCCGGGAATCACAGGTACTCCTGCTTTTATCATTATGCTTCTGGCAGCATCCTTGTTTCCCATCTTGGATATAACCTCAGAGCTGGGACCAATAAAAACAATTCCATGCTTCTGGCATAGGTCTGCAAAATCAGCATTTTCTGATAGGAAGCCATAGCCAGGAAAGATAGCCTGTGCTCCAGTAACTAAGGCTGCACTTATTATGTTCTTCTGATTTAAGTAGCTTTTAGTGGCAGGAGCCTCTCCTATGCACAGAGCCTCATCAGCTAGGGCAACATGGAGGGAATCTGCATCTGCCTTAGAGTAAACAGCAACGGTGGATATCCCCATCTCCTTGCAGGCACGGATGATTCTAACGGCTATTTCTCCTCTATTAGCAATTAATATCTTTGAAAACATACTTTTAACCTCTTACTATTGCAAAGGAAAAGTTACATTCAACACAAAGCTTTTCCCCTACAAAGCCTTTCCCACTGGCAAAATAAAATTGCCCTCTTTTTTTTAATATGGTGCACTCTGTTTCAAAGAGATCACCAGGTCTTACAGTATTTTTAAACTTAACCTTATCAAGACCAGTAAAATATGGCGTAGAATTTTCCGTATCCTCCTGAAGCATCAGTACAGAAGCGGACTGTGCTAGGATTTCACAGAGAATAACCCCTGGAACCACAGGATTCCCCGGGAAATGTCCCTGCAAAAACCACTCATCTCCTCGTATCTTAACCCTTCCTCTAGCGATACCATCCTCTACCACTGCCTCATCTATTAGAAGCATGTTATCCCTATGAGGAATGATATTCATAATTTCTTCTCTATTCACATCTATCACCTCATCTGGAACAATTTCTGACCAAACTCCACCACTGTTTCATTACTTACATATATATCGGTAATTTCTCCATCTCTCTCTGCTAATATCTCATTAAGAAGCTTCATAGCCTCTATTATGCAGATTACATCACCCTTTTTCACCTTACTCCCTACCTTTACAAAAGGGGCGGCTTCAGGAGAGGCTGAGGAATAAAATACTCCCACCATGGGTGAAGTAACATAATAGGCATTATCAGGAGCAGCTGAAGTCTCCTTCACTACCTCCATAGCCTCTTCCTTGGTAGAGCTCTTTGCCTCCTGTATAGCCTGAGGTGCAGAGCTTCTTACTTCATTATCACTAAAGAAATTCTTTGCCAGCTTAATCTTCTTCCCCTCCTCAGCTATCTCTATAAGGGAAAGATTATTCTCATTCATTATATTTACAAGTTCTTTAACTTCCTTTAGATTCATGATTAATCCTCCACCTTTGTAAAGGCTAAGCAGGCATTATGCCCTCCAAAGCCCAGGGATATAGATAGGGCAAGGGCCAGGTCAGCTTCTCTTTTCTCTCCCTTTACATAATCTAGGTCACATTCTGAATCCTCCTCCACTAAGCCTATGGTAGGTGGTACCACACCCTCCTTAAGAGCAAGTATAGCTGCAATTGCTTCAACAGCACCGGCAGCTCCCAGCATATGTCCTGTCATGGATTTGGTGGAGCTTACAAGAGCTTTGTAGGCTTTATCTCCTAAGGCCTTTTTAATTGCCAGGGTTTCACTGACATCATTTAATGGGGTACTTGTTCCATGAGCATTAATATAAATCCTTGCTTCATCTACAAGCCCCGTCTCCTTTATGGCATTAACAATAGCCTTTGAGGAGGCTTCTGCTTCAGGATGGGGAGCGGTAATATGATAAGCATCACAGGTGGAGCCATAGCCCTTTAGCTCTGCGTAAATCTTTGCTCCTCTTGCCTTTGCATGACTGTATTCCTCCAGGACAAGAGCTCCTGCCCCCTCTCCCATGACAAAGCCACTTCTGTCCTTATCAAAGGGAATTGACGCCTTATTGGGGTCCTCTGATAAGGTTAGAGCCTTGCAATTGGTAAAGCCTGCTACAGCAATGGGAGTTATTGAGGCTTCAGAACCTCCAGCTATGATAGCCTTGGCATAACCGTGCTTTATAGCCCTGTAGGCTTCTCCAATACAGCTGCTTCCCGTAGCACAGGCGGTAATCACAGGAATGCAGGCGCCTTGTGCATTGTATTTCATGGCAATAGTACCCGCTGCAATATTTGCAATCATCATGGGTATATAGAAGGGTGAAACCTTTCTTGGTCCATTATTTAGAAGCTTCTCACTCTCCTCAGACATGGTTATTAGGCCACCTACCCCTGAGCCAAAATAAACACCAAAGTCCTCAGGATTTATATTATCTATGATTCCGCTATCTGAAACTGCCTGAGAAGCAGCAGCTACGGCATATTGAGTAAATAAATCCCTCTTCCTTGCTTCACTTTTCTCCATGTATAATAAAGGATCAAAGTCCTTAATCTCTGCGGCAAGCTTTGCCTTATATTCTGATGTATCAAAGCGGGTAATAGGACCTATTCCATTTTTCCCTGCTAGAAGTCCCTTCCAGAAGGAGTCTACATCATTTCCAATGGGGGTTATGGCCCCCATTCCAGTAATCACAACTCTGTTCATTATTTCACCTCATTATATTGCTAATCCGCCATCGACACGGATAACTTCACCAGTGATATAGCTAGCCTTATCGCTGGCCAAAAACAAAGCAAGCTCAGCAACGTCTTCAGTCTTTCCAATACGGCCCAAGGTTATGGCCTTAAGCAGCTCTTCCCTTTTGGTTAATTTTTCAGTCATGTCTGTTTCAATGAAGCCTGGAGCTATGGCATTACAGTTTATACCACGGCTTCCCAGCTCCTTAGCCACAGCCTTTGTAAGTCCAATGACACCAGCCTTAGATGCTGAGTAATTAGCCTGACCGGCATTTCCTGTAATCCCAACTATGGAGCTTATATTGATAATTTTTCCTGATCTATTTTTTATAAAATGCCCAGTTAAATGCTTTATAGTATTAAAGGTACCCTTGAGATTTGTATCTATTACCATATCAAAGGCCTCCTCCTTCATAGAATAGATGAGGCCATCCCTTGCTACTCCTGCATTATTAACCAGGATATCAATTCTATTCATTTCCTTGATAATTTTATCCAGGGTTTCTTTTACTTCATTAAAATCTGATACATTGCATTTATAGCACTCTGCCTCTACTCCAAAGGACCTGGCTTCAGTGCAGGTTTCCCTTGCCTTTTCCTCGCTGCCATTATATATCACAGCGATGTTAGCTCCTTCTGCAGCAAGCTTTAGGGCAATAGCCCTCCCAATACCCCTGGAGCCTCCAGTAATCACTGCATTTTTTCCTTTAAGCACTTTCCTTCACCGACCTTAATGTATGATTTAGACTTTCTATATTCTCTACATTGAAAACCCTAACTGAGGGGTTTATCTTAGAAATAAGTCCTTTTAAAACATTCCCCGGTCCCACCTCAATAAAGGTATCTGCCCCTTGTGCAATCATATTTTCAATAGTTTCCTGCCATCTAACAGGGCTTTTAATTTGCTCTGCCAGTAAGGACTTGATATCTTCCCCATAGGGAAGGGCATTGACATTTGAATATACAGGAACTGCTGGATTACTCATAGAGTAAGGCTCAATCTCTAAGAGAAATTTCTCTGAGGCTTTATTCATAAAGGGAGAGTGAAAGCCAGCACTTACTGCCAGAGGCATAAAGCGTCCTCCCTTTTCCTTTACCGCGTCCTTGAATAGGATGATTTCTTCCTTTAATCCTGCAACAACCAGCTGACCTGGGCAGTTATAATTCACAGGGTATATCCCCTTGTATTTATAGGAAAGCTCCTCTACCTCCTGGTTATTGAGCTTTAATACTGCTCCCATGGCTGTATCCCATTCCTTAGAGGCTTCCTCCATGAGCTCTCCTCTTCTGCACACTAGAGAAAAACCTTCCTCCAGGGGCATAGCACCGGAAAATACCAGTGCAGCAACCTCTCCTAGAGAAAAGCCTGCTACCATATGAGGAGTTATTCCTGCTTCCTCTAAGGCCTTAGCTGCTGCTAAATCCACTGAAAATATGCAGGGCTGAGTATTTTTTGTAAGCTTTAATTCCTCTTTAGTGCCATAGAAGCACTGCTGTGAGGTTCCTTCTCTTATGGAATCAGCTATATTAAAAACTTCTCTGGCGGCAGCACTGTGTTCATATAATTCTTTACCCATTCCACTGTACTGTGCTCCCTGACCAGAAAATACAAAGGCTATTTTACCCATTTCAATGCTCCATTCAAAATGTTTTCTGAACCTCTTAAAACCTCTTTAGCTTCCTTAAAAATCTCTTCTATGATCTCTGCTGCTGGCTGCTCCTTTTTAATTAGACCAGAGCTCTGACCAGCAAGGAAGCTTCCTCTCTTCTCATCACCTTCTACCACAGCAAGTCTCAAGGAGCCTACAGCTAGCTGCTCTAGGTCTTCATTGGAGATGGAGCTGTCGTATTCCTTTTTAAAATATTCTCTAGAAAACTGCGATTTCAGACTTCTAACAGGATGGCCAAGCCTCTTTCCTGTGGTTATGGTATCTATGTCCTTTGCTTTTAAAATCCTTTGCTTGTAGTTAGCATGAACATTACATTCATGGGCAACTAAAAATCTGGTACCCAGCTGAACCCCCTGAGCTCCCAGCATAAAAGCAGCAGCTACTCCCCTGCCATCAGCAATTCCCCCAGCAGCCACTACAGGAAGAGGGGTAGCATCACTGATTTGTGGAATCAATGCCAGGGTTGTGATCTCACCCACATGACCTCCTGATTCTCCCCCTTCAGCAATCACTGCCGCTGCACCAGCTCTAGTAACCAGCTTTGCCACAGCCACAGAAGCCACTACAGGTATAACCTTTATCCCTGCCTCATTCCACATGGGTATATATTTTGATGGATTTCCAGCACCGGTGGTTATTACCGGCACCTTCTCTTTGGCTAATAATTCTGCCACCTCATTAACATGAGGACTCATAAGCATAACATTTACGCCAAAGGGCTTATCTGTCAGCTCACGGGCTATGTTAATTTGCTCTAATAAATATTTTGAGTCAGCATTCATTGCAGAGATTATCCCTAAGCCCCCTCCGTTAGATACTGCAGCAGCAAGCCTTCCATCAGCTATCCATGCCATTCCTCCCTGAAAAATAGGGTACTTTATCCCAAGGAGTGAGCAGATATCTGTTTTACTCATGACTTCCACCAATCTTATCTTCTATGAATCTAACTAAGTCACCCACGGTATCTACCTTTTCTTGAAGCTCTAAAGGAACTCCTACCTCTTCCTCCAGCTCCATGAGAAGCTCTACAGTATCAAGGGAATCTAAGCCTAAGCTATCAAAGGGTGTATCCATGGTGATTGATGAAGCCTCTATATCAGTATGCTCAGCCAATAATTTAGCAAGTTTTTCTAAAATCATAATTAATTTCTCCTTTTATAAAAAATTGTATTTAGTTAGTCTATCTAACTTTACCACCTTAAAATACAGGCTCCACTGGAGAGCCCTCCTCCAAAGGCGGCTAGTGCCAATATATCATCTTTTTTAATACGTCCTGCTCTATTGAGCTCATCTATTAAAATGGGAATGCTAGCAGCTGAGGTATTCCCATAGCTTTCAATGTTGGAATGGAATCTTTCTGGTGGAATATTAAGGCGCTTCTTTGCTGCATCAATTATCCTTATATTAGCTTGATGGGGTATTACATGGTCTACCTCTTCAGGGGTTATCCCTGCTTCTTCTATTACCTCAGTTATATCCTTACACATGGCATTAACTGCAAACTTAAAGGTCTCCTGCCCCTTCATGTGGATATAGGGCTTTATCTGCTCATTCTTATAAAAGGGTGAGGAGCCCATAAAATTAGGTATCTTAATTACATCATCTCCACCCTGGGTGTTTAATTTTGAGGAAATGTAATTATCTCCTTCTGATAATAGGACTGCTCCTGCTCCATCTCCAAAGATCACACAGATACTGCGGTCGCTCCAATCCATAATCCTAGACATCCTTTCTGCCCCAATGACTAAGACCTTCTTAACCTTCTTCCTAGCAAAATATCCTGCTGCCGTTTCCAGCATAAAAATAAATGCACTGCAGGCAGCATTGATATCCATGGCAGGACAGGTAGCCCCTAGCCTTTCCTGAACACTGCAGGAAACAGCAGGAGAAATATCCTCTCCACTGACCGTGGCACAGATAATCATATCTAAGTCCTCTACCCTGGTATTTCCATTTTCTAAGGCTAATTTTGCAGCCTCATAGGCCAGATCTGCCGCTGTCTCTGTAGTACAGATATGGCGTTTTTTAACCCCTACTCTTTGAACTATCCACTCATCAGAGGTATCTATATATTTAGCCAAATCATCGTTGGTTACCGCCAGAGGCGGCACATAGCTTCCTGTTCCAATAATTTTAAAAGTCATTTAGTTTCACCAATACCTTTTTTGAAATAATCATTTAGTTTATAGATAGCCTTCAGGAGAAATACCTTCTCTTCTTCAGAAAATTCGCTGCTGATTTCCCTTACCATTTTTGTATGATAAAAATGGTGATATCTATCTATCACTTCACCTTCTTTCGTTAAATGTACTCTTACAACTCTCCCATCATCCTTGCTATTAACCTTCTCCAGGTAGCCTTTCTTTTCAAGCTTATTTACTGCTACCGTAGCCGACGGCCTGGTGATATTAAGCTCCTCAGCAATTTCACTAACGGTTCTCCCACCATCTCCACCCTTTCCTACAGCTTCAATCAGGTGCATTTCATTAATAGACAATGAGATCCCATTAGCATTTTTTAGAGCCTTCTCCTCGAGACGCAAGATATTATGATACACCTCCACCAAAATGCTATTTAACTCAACATCAAACCTATCCATTCCCATCTCTCCTTCAAAACTAATTAGATAGACTATCTAATTAAGCCTTATTTTAATCCAACTACCTTTATCTGTCAACAAAATTATTCCTGTACAACCAATATAAGGTTGGACATACGAACACTTTCTCACTTCTCACGTGGATGGCACCTTATGGATTTCGACATAAAAATACCGCATATTACATTGAATATGCAGCAAGGTAATTAATTTAATATTTAATTTTTACTTTTTAGTATAAGAAACTTATACCTCTATAATCCTAAAAAATTAGAGCTTGTCCTTACGTTTCTATTTTCAAACTTACTATAGCAACCATAGGAAAAGTACTGCAATAATTCCTGTTAATAATCCTGCTCCAGTTGCCAGTAAAAGCTTCTGATATGGTCTTTTTCCTGTTTCTCTCGCCTTCTCAATTTCATCTAGAGTTTTACCTTCAGTAAAAGCTACAATTTCTTTGTAGGTCTGAATATCAAATTTCTTCTTATGCTTTTCAACACGGATGGCATAATATATCACTACAGCAAAAAGGATAATATATGTGGCTATTCCCCACCACCCCAAAAGCTTACTAAGGGGAATTGGGAGTATAATAAGAGAAATGAATACTACTGTAAACACGTTGCTGTCCTTTTGGAATTTTTCAAGCTCCTGTGAATCAATTTCTTTTTTCATAATTTCAACATCTCCTTTGACAAGTTGGTCAAGGGATACAGAAAAAACTTCACTCAGCAACAGCAAACTCTTAATATCCGGATAAGTCTTGCCATTTTCCCAATTAGATATTGATTGTCTTGATACAAATACTCTTTCAGCAAGTTCCTCCTGTGAGAGTGTCTGTTCATTTCGGTATTTTTTGATTTGTGCTCCAAGTTCCATTTTCTGTACCTCCTTGTCACCAAGTTTAATTCAGAACCTAGTGTTTTTCTATCAAAGTTCTTTGATATATATACTTTTTGCCATGTCAAAGGTCTTTTACACGCCATATATTATGCTATATATACTATACTACTCTATATCCTTATCATAAATAATAACTTCTTCTCTATGAATTTCCTTATCCAAATTAACTCTTAGTGCACCGAAGGACAAAACGATTATAAGGTTGATAATGGCTATAAAAAGAATTATAATAACTATAATCTTCCAAAATTTACCCCATCTTCTATTCCTTATGGCCAGCTGTTCATTCACTCTAGCAAGCTGCTCTGCTATTTCATTTCTATTGCTATCTTCCATCAGATCCGCACCAAGTAATTCATTAACACTTACATCCAGAACCTCAGCAATTTTTTGTAAGGTTACTGCATCAGGTACCGACAACCCCTTTTCCCATTTCGATACAGTCTGCCTTACAACATTAACCTTAGCAGCAAGCTCTTCCTGAGTGAAGCCTTTGCTCTTCCTAATCATCTTTAAATTATCACTAAACAATTTGTGTTCCTCCCTGTCCTTTGATGGCTCTAGTATAGCTCCTACCCATCAGTTGCCTCAAGCAACGCAAGTTAACATTAAGTTTTTTTGATTCATAATTTATCTGAAATGCGACATAAAAAATACCGCATATTCACTTTCGAATAGTACGGTATTAGGATTAACTTAATATTTAATTTTACTTTCGTAATTTAAGAATAATTTGAATTAGTTAACTTCAAATTATAGTTATTATTCGTTCTTAAAAGTTTTTTTCAGAAAGTACTGTGTTATGTTATCAGGATAGTTATCTAACTCTGCAAAAATTTCATATCCACACGCTTGGTAGAACTTCGGAGATTGATAACTAAATGTGCAGGTATGAGAAAAAGTGCAACCATTATCCTTAGCTATTCTTTCTGCTTGGTATATTAATTCTTTTCCATAACCATATCCTCTGTATTTTTCATCAATCCATAACACATCTATGTACATACAATAATTAAAAGTATCACATAAAATAGCACCCACTGTAATATTACCATCCTTAAGGCAAAGATTGATGTCAAAGCCTGGTTTACGTAATAGCCCATCTGTGTTTTTAACATTATGATTATATAGTCTGCTACACACTTTATCTTTATCTTCTTTGCTAATCTCGGTTGTAAGAAAAACAGTGTTAGTCAAGGTGATATTAAGATTATTACTATCATTTTTAATATTCATTATTTACCCCCCTTATAAGATTAAATTTTAGTTCGTAATTTATTACTATTGCGAATTAATTATACCATATTTTGTAAATACCGTACTATTCAATTTTCAAAGAACATTTATGTCGTAATTTCTTCAAACTACGAACAGTTTCTCACTTTTCACGTGGATGTCACCTTTGCAAGCTACTTTTATAAGTTGCATAAACACTATTCTGATTTTCCATCTGAACAAATCCCATGGATTTAAATAACTCTACTCTCTCTACGTCATCTACATCTATTAAAGTCATCATACCATGAGGCCTGTTTAATCTAACAGCCTCTGCTAATAATGCCCTTTCATATCCACTCCATTGATATTCCTTCTTAACATAAAGGTCGTAAGGCTCATTCTCATCAAAACTATAAGTAATATCAAGATAACCTATCACTTCATCATTTTTTATTGCTAATAGTACTCTAAACATATTTGTTGCTTTAAGTACCTTTTCCCCCGTCCAATAAGTGTCTTTGGTATGTAGCACAAGATATTTGTGTTCATATTGGGGAGTATACTCTTGAATATTAACGTTCATTTCATACAGAATGTCATCTTTAACCAAATTAAGTTTTATCTGCTCAGTATCAATTCTTGCTTTTTTTTCATTTAGTATTTGTCTCAAAATGTAATTCTTAGGATTAAAAACGAAATCCATCTGAAACTCCTTATATTCTTCTTCTAAATAGTTAAGCATTTCTGAATATGCTATAGAACTTTTAGATAGCCCTATAATCATTTCAATATATTTTTCATTCATAAGAATTAAAAAAACGAAGAGACCAATTGCTTTATTTTCCTTAAAAACTGCAAACACTTTTTCATCTGACCTATGACAAGCATCAAGCAAATTATTTTTATTGTAAATATAATGTGGATCTGAAAAATTAGGATCACCAGATACCTCATCTATAAAATCCCAATAATCATTAAGTGATTCGATTTCTATAATCATATTTCCCCCATATAAATTCAAATTTATCACTTATTACTTTAATATTAAGTTTCTATATATCAAAATAAATTTCTCTATAATCCATTTAAAAAAGCATCACATTCCCCTCTATTACTTAGTATAATAACCCTCTTATCCTTAGAGCATCTTAAAATTTCTAAATATCTTTCACGATTTTTCTTATTAAAATTCCATACAAATTTTATGAAATTCAAATCAAATTTCTCAGGACAGTCTCCTCCCATATCCCGTCTAGTTTTTCCATAGCTTTTTATAACCCTACTAATAACTCCAAGGAGGCAAGTCCACCGTGAGTAATCCAAATATATCACCGTATCACAGTATTTTAATCTTAGAGGTATGCTACTGTTATAATTACCATCAATAATCCATCTGTCTTTTTCCAGCTCTTTCAGGAGCATAGCATTAAACTCTTCTCTAGCTACTGTCTCCCAATGTCCTGTCCAATAAAGCTTATCTAAATGAACTAACGGTAGGGATAACCTTTCTGAAAGCTTTTTCGAGAGAGTTGTCTTTCCACTGCCACTGCAACCTATAATCATAATCCTTTTCATTCTTTTGTACCTCCCGCTGAATAAGAGTATCTATTGGATGTCCATGCGAACAGTTTCTCACTTCTCACGTGGATGGCACCTTATGAATTTCGACATAAAAATACCGCATATTTATTCCGAATAGTACGGTATTATGGTTAAGATAATATTTGATTTTACTTTCGTAATAAATAAAGAATATGAATTAAAGACTATGCTCATTTTGCAGGGCTAAGCATTAGAATAATGTATTAAATCAAGTTCAAAATTATTTCGCTTAAATCCATTTTCTTCTATATGTGTTTGTTTTAATCCAATTTTTCTCAATACAGATGCACTTGCTGGATTTTCAGATACTACTTCTGCTTTAAAAATGGCATTTGGGTATTCATTCAAAACATAATGCATTAATGCACTCGCTGCTTCGCTTGCATAACCACACCCCCAGTGAACTCGAGATATTTGATAATAAAGCCCATAAATAAAATTTCCCTTATCCATACAAATGCAACCAACCATACCAATAGCTTTGTTATTTAGCAGAATAACAAAGCGGTCTATAAAGCCTTTGTTTGTCCGATTTATCTGATGTTCAATTAAGTTAATACATTCATCAATGGTGGTCAATAAAGGTGTAAATGTATATTTTATTACTTCAAAATCGCTCCATAATTCAAAGAAATCGTTTGCATATTTAACATCAAACCCAACCAATTCAAGCCGTTTTGTTTTCAGCATACTACACCTCCAAATAATAATTTTTACTTCGCAATAGTAAACTATTAAGAACTAATTATACCACATTTTACCAGCACTGTACTATTCAATTTTCAAATAACATTTATATCGTAATTTATTCAAACTGCGAACACTTTCTCACTTCTCACGTGGATGGCACCTTATGAATTCGAATAGTACGGTATTATGATTAACATAATATTTGATTTTACTTTCATAATTTAAGAATATTATGGAACACCATCTTTTTTCAAATTAATTGTTTCTGTTTTATTATCCCAATCAATTTGGATGTATAAATTATTTCTACTTCCATACTTTTTTATGTCTCCATTAATTAAGTCATTTTCAAACTTTAAGGTTAATCCGCCAGATTTATTAACCAAATCACTGTATTCACCAACACCTCCACTTGTGTTGCCCGAAATATATTCTATTTTAAAATTGAATTTAAATGTTTTATTATCATTGCCAAGGTATTTTATAGTATATTTATAATTCCCATCTGCATTATACTCGGCTTTTGCCTCCCATTGAGTCGCTTCTCCTGAATAAGTTAATTTGGTTATTTCTTTATGACTACAAGCTCCCATTGTAAGAACTAGAATAACACAAACAATAATTTCAAGATATTTTTTCAAGATTATCCCTCCCATCATTGTTATAATTCATAATATTTTACTATTGCGAATTAACTACACCTTATTTTTCCACTACCGTAATATTCAGTTTTCAAAGAACATTTATGCCGCTTTATCTTCAGAATACACCCTATTTAACTCCAAACGCTCCAGGTTTCTTAATCCATTTTTTATCCGTATCCTCTTTTATAAAGAAGCGTGTTATCTCTCCACAATTTAGGCATATATCACAATACATTTGTGCCACACCATCAAACAAAAAGCCACTGAATCTTGGACCTATACACCCTCCCTCAGCAGATTTGCCAATGGAAACTCCCTCTTCAATATTTGTGCTACCACAACTCGGACAACTCACTTGCTCATCCTCCATTTCATTCTAAAAACTCTTTTTAGAACAATACATTTAGTAAATTTGTTTCCACTAATCCAATTTTCCCAGCTCAATATCAATAAGCTCCCTTAATTTTCTGAGCTCTACTTCGCTTAATGTAATACCCTTACCCATCTTTTCATGGTTCTCATCCCAGTCGCGGATATCAAATTTGGGAGCGCCACCATTCCAGCTGATTTTATTGAGCTCCTTCCTCCAACCCCTACTTCCTTCTGAAAGTACACCTATTTCCTTTGTAATTTCGAACTTAAAATCATCTTTTTTTCCTGGCATATAAATTCTCCTTTTAATTTTTTTATTCATGTCCTATACATCTGAAAACATAGCACTAATTCTCTCCAAAATTATAGAGAAAATACTTTTTTTCCTGCGAATAAAGCTATAATTTAATTATACAACCAACAAGTAAATAATACCAATTTTTACATTAATATCTTGTTAATCTAAGAAGGTAATTTTTTTGTTTCACCATATATTTTTCCAACCTCTTACATACAAATAATAAAAAATAAAGGTGGAGTAATTATGAAATCATTTATTAGGGTACTATCTTTATGTCTCCTTCTAATTACCACTTTACTCTCAGGCTGCAGTTCATTAAACTCAAAGAACAAACTACCCCCATCAAAGCCAGTGAATTTCAACTTTGTATTTAGCTATGGTGTGGGTGCTAAAAATCAATTAGATACAGCTAAAGGTCAGTTTACAAAAGATATGGTTATAGATCCATCAATCACCACAGAGTTAAAGCTTTCTGATAAAAACATGGATGCTATTTATTCAGAACTAAAGAAGATAAATATTCTAGCCTATGAGGAAAATTTTCAGTCAAAAGGCTTTACAGAGTCAACTCCATTTATCACTTATAATTTTAGTTTCACTGCCAATGGTATAGAGAAAAAAATTACCTGGCTTGATAAAAACGACTCTATTACAGAAGAAGCTGTGCAGCTAAGAGAACTGTTTTATAAAATCAGAGCTATGATAGAAAGCACAGAAGAATATAAAAAACTACCTGTTGCTAAGCCATGGTATAAATAAAACTCAACATTTCTATTAAATGTACAATAAAAGTGGACAAATCAATTGTCCACTTTTTTATTTGATTTATTGAATATTACAGGTGATGATATCCTTACCCTTTAATAGCTTATTTGCCTTAACCTCAAGATTATTCACCTTAATAAAGCCATTTTTTATAAGCTCCGTTATATCACCTCTGCTGAGATCAGCTATTTTATTGGATAAAAATTTATCTATTCTTTCACTATCCTCCAGGACCTCCAGGATAATTTCAAGCTCCTCAACACCTTCCTGCTTAAGCCTTCTAATATGAAGCTTCTCATACTTGCTTTCCTGATGTTCATATTCTTCAGGCTCATTAACTAAGCCTGAAATTGCTTTAAATTTATCTATAGGCTTATTCCAGCTGTGACCTTTAGGACATTTGTAAATTGCAAAATAAAATATATTTTTTCCGTTAGCATTTTGTCTTCTTTTTAATGAATCCTGAAAGATTACCTTGCCTCCACAGTTGTGGCAGTATCTTTCTTCACTAGCAATTTCATTTGAATATATATACCATTTCAAGGTTAATTTTTTCTCCATATTCCTTACCTCCAATTTTATAAAGCCTTGAAGAAGGAATATAAAGTTTTTCTATTTGATTTCTACTTTTCGGTAATGAGCAAATCATAAACTATCTATTCCTTCCGTTTATTGATCTGAAAGCATTACCATCATTGCAGGTGTCATATAATCACCACCATTTCTATATATTTTAAATGATGATGAAAACAACCTAGAGATAACCTTAACTATTAAGTTTTATTTTTCTTAAATATAAAAAGACCGTAAGAAGAGCCTCTTCCTACAGCCTAAAATTCTATACTCCACTACATTTATCTAATAAAAATCCACATAAAACACCAGAACCAAAGAAAGCCTATGGGCATCCTAAAGCTTCATAGATAATGTAATTATAAATTTTAGTTAAGTAAGCTACCTTCTAAATTGCATTTCAAAAAAGAGCAAGTGAAATAAGCTTTATCTTATTATTGAAAAAGCAAACTCTTTTTGAATCATCATTAATTTTTATCTTTATTAAAATTAATGTTAGCAATTAGCAGGTGTCATAACTTACTTCCCTCCTTTTATTATAATAACAAATTAATTATATTAGCTTTGCTAAATAATGTAAATAGAATCATCTAATAATTCTTAAATACAATAACATTACCTTCTGCATCTAAGACTTCAGGAGTCATATTCTCAGAAGCTCCAGTTACACCGTCATTGCCATTAATCTCAGTACTATATATAGGAGTTTTGTATGTGAAGCCATAAGAATCCTTCATTTCTACAGCAAGATGTAATCTGTCTTCTTTTTCTAAGGAAAAGCTCTTATCAATTTCAGTGGTGTAGTTACCTTCCTCTTCATTATGATAGAAATCCTCTGTTTCCCAGATCACCTCATCATTTTTAATTGCAAGAAGCCTTACCTCTGATAGGATCATATCTACTTCTGGCATATATACCTGAATCTGCCCATGATATCCATATTTATTATTGATGGATTTGGAGCCTTCTCCATAAAAGTCTACATTAACATCATTACTCAGAACGTTTATAAAACCAATGTCTCCTGGTGCTACTACCTCACTTCTGATGGAAGACCCGGATTTAAACTCCACTATAAGGTCTGAATATATAATATGCACTGGTACTGAAATAACAGCAGTGAAGATGCTACCCTCTCGCTCCATAGCTGCAACCTTATCTCCTAGAGTTATAGTAGCAGTAGTATCCTCGCTATATTCCTTAGGCACTAGCTCTATGATAATATCGCCAGTGAGTGTTTCAGGATTCCCATTATCATAGGAAATATTATAGCTGCTGAGAAGGCTCCCTTGACTCTTCAGCTCCTCTTGCAGATTACCCTGAAATTTCTCCATATCACTTCTCAAATTATCCATGTTGTTTTGAATACTTATAATATCACTATTTATCTTCCCTAGCTGCCTATATATACCGCTAGTAGCAGTATACACATTTGATACAACTAGTATCACAGCTATAGCTAGAATAATTATTATGATTTTTACATTATCCTTCATAAATCTCCTTCTCCTCACATTATCATATCCATATCATCACATAGCTGTCTTCTAAAAATAATAAAATGCTCTGTTGTACTATTCTTCTACTTCCATAAATCTTTCTACTAGCTTACCCTCTACCTCTACGGATTCCAGAAACATCGATAGAGGTCTAACCCATATTCCCCTCTCCCCGTAAAGAGGCTGATAAACCACCATATCCTCTAAGGTTTCAGAGTGCTTTGCTAGATAAAGAACTAAATACTCATTACCTTTAAAATGTCTGTATTTTGTGCCTGGCTTAATTGTTCTTTTGTTTTCCATCCTTCAACCTCGTTGTATAATTAGTATATACATTAATTATAACATGGAAATTAGCCTTCAATATAGTCATAAGGATATACAAATATACTTTGTCCTCTTAAAGATGAATTTAGATAAGGCAGTGGATGAGGAGTATCAAGCTTACGACCTCCCCCAATAGCACCTACAAACTGGTCTATTCTAGCTATATAGGTTTTACCATCAATCTTAACTATCGGTGTCATGCTTTCTTTTAAAACTGTTAAAGCCTTCTGTTCCTTACTGCAATAATCTATAAGCACTTTTATTATCTCTTCTGGAGTGCTTACTATTCCAGGATATTCTATTATAAATTCACATTTTGGGAAAAGTTCTTTTTTCATCTTTTTAAGCTCTTCAAACATTCTATACCCTTCCTTTTCAGCCTCAATATATTTTTCACAAATCTAATATATAGCTTTAATTATACACAATAAAAAACAGACGATAAACAAATTCTACCATAAAATCAATATAAATTTTTAAAGCCATAAATTCTCAAGGAATTATATGTTAAATCTTTAACTTTTTATATTTTTTCCTAACCTACTGATAATCTTCCGGTATAATTTATGAAATTCCAGTTATATAAGAGCCTATATGAGTACTTAGTCAAAATTTATCTATTTGTCTTTATCTTCAAATACCTCTATAATTAATAAAGAAGGCAAGAACATAAATTAATTTCAATAGACTTTTATGTGGAGTGTGAAGGATAATATGAAATCAATTACAGATTATACAAAGGATGAGCTTCTAGCTTATCAAGAAAGCCTACAAAAGGAATATGAAGGCTATAAGGAAAAAGGACTTAAGCTGGATATGTCAAGAGGTAAGCCTGCCTCCTCACAGCTGGATTTATCCAATGAGCTATTAAAAAAGCCTGAAGGCTTATACTCAGAAAATGGATTAGATGTTCGTAACTATGGAGTTTTAGATGGAATACCAGAATGTAAGAAGCTGTTTTCTGACCTCCTGGATATAGATGCAGCTCAGATGATTATAGGAGGAAACTCAAGCCTTAACCTGATGTATGATGCCATGGCAAGGCTATGCCTCTTTGGTACTCAAGGAGAAAAGCCCTGGAAGGCCTATGACCTTGAAGGAACACCTGTGAAATTCTTATGTCCTTCCCCAGGCTATGACAGGCATTTTACCATCTGTGAAGCCCTAGGCATAGAGATGATCACCGTGCCCCTTACAGAGAATGGCCCTGATATGGATATAGTAGAAGAGCTAGCTTCCAAGGATCCACTTATAAAGGGTATCTGGTGTGTTCCTCTACATTCCAATCCTGAAGGAATCTGCTACAGTGATGAAACAGTGGACCGTCTAGTTTCCATGAAAACTGCTGCTAAGGACTTTAGAATATTCTGGGACAACGCCTATGGAATTCATCATATATATGAAGAAGTTTCACTAAAAAATATATTAGAAGCAGCAAGGACTTATAATAATGAGGACAGAGTCTTATATTTCTTCTCCACCTCAAAGATAACCTTCCCTGGTTCAGGGGTAGCCCTTTTAGCCTCAGGCCTTGAGAACATAAAGGAAATAAAAAAGCACATGTCCGCTCAGACCATAGGTCACGATAAAATTAATCAGCTAAGACATGTGGAGTATTTTAAAAATCCTGAAGGTGTAAAAAATCACATGAAGCTTTTAGCAGAGGAGCTTCGTCCTAAATTTGATATGGTTACTTCAAAATTAGAGGAGCATTTATCCGGAACAGGACTAGCCACCTGGAGAAGCCCTAAAGGAGGATACTTTGTATCTGTAAACACCCTTCCAGGCTGCGCTAAGGAAGCCGTTAGACTAGCCAAGGAAGCGGGAGTTACCTTGACTGGTGCAGGAGCAACCTATCCTTATGGCAATGATCCAGAGGATAGAAACATACGTATAGCTCCTTCCTACCCTGTTCTTGATGAGCTGGAGGCAGCAATGGATATCTTCTGTCTCTGCGTCAAGCTTGCAAGCACAAAAGCTCTACTAAATAAATAATATTTAATACAAACAGCCGCTCCTTTTTCATTAAATGAGCGGCTGAAATATAATTATAGGCTTCAGAAAGGATGTGTAGAATGAGTAAAACCAATAAAAACCAGTCGAGCAAATGGCCTCAGCGACTAATGATAGGCCTTTTTATGGTCATGGGTGGTGTCTGCGGCATCTTTATAGCCCGTTATTTAATGGACATGTCTGATGGTCAAGCTTCCCTGAGAGAAATAATCTATAAGGGTGTATTACTTTTTATTTCAGTTTATATTGCAATATTTCTTCAGATAATCCTTCACGAAGGAGGACATCTGGTTTTTGGACTAATCACCGGTTATAAATTTTCATCCTTTAGAATTGGCAGCCTTATGTGGATCAAAATAGATGGGAGGCTCCGTCTTCGCCGCTTATCCATTGCAGGAACTGGCGGCCAGTGCCTCATGGTACCTCCAGAATTTAAAAATGGTAGGATACCTTTTGTACTTTATAATTTTGGCGGTTCTATTATGAACCTGATAATTTCAGGAATCTTTGGGGCTCTGTATTTTATATTCCCAAGGGGAGGAAGCCTATCGATTTTCTTTTTGATGATTACTATTATCGGTATAGCCTTTGCTCTTATGAACGGAATACCTCTTAGCCTAGGAACCGTAGATAATGATGGCTATAATGCCTTATCCATGGGTAATAATCCAGATTCCCTAAGAGCCTTTTATGTCCAGATGAAAATTAATGAACAGATTACCAAGGGAGTACGTCTTAAGGACATGCCTCAAGAGTGGTTTGTTATTCCCTCGGAGGAGGCAATGAAAAACAGCATGGTTGCTTCCTTAGGTGTCTTTGCCTGCAACAGGCTCATGGACTCCATGGACTTTATAAAAGCTGAGGAAACAATGAAAAAGCTACTAGAGCTGGATACAGGTATATTGGGACTCCATCGTAGCCTAATGATGTTAGACCTTGTATATTGTGAGGTAATTAATGAGAATCGTCCCGAGGTACTGGATAAGCTTCTGGGTAAGAGTGAAAAACAAATCATGAAGGTCATGAAAAGCTTCCCTTCCATCCTGAGAACCCAGTATGCTTATGCCCTTCTAGCAGAAAAGGATGCACAAAAAGCTGAAGAGCTTAAATTAAAGTTCGAAAAAATAGCCATGAGCTATCCTCATCCCAGCGAAATCACCGCTGAAGGAGAGCTCATGGACTATGCTCTAAAGCTTTATACTACCCCTTAAGCCATTCCCAATCAGCGACACTGTGAAGGGGTATTAGAGGCAGAAGAATAGGAGTTTTTCTTACGTATTCCTGATATTCTCTATCATCGCCATAGTTTTTATTCTGGCGAAGCTCTAATCTTCTGGCACCACCAAACATGATATAAACTATGGCAAAATAGCCTATAAGGGCACAGATCCACTGCATAACTCCCTGAAGGCTAGCAGCACCAGTAATGAGAACGCCTGTCCAGAAAATTACTTCTCCTAAGTAATTTGGGCATCTAACCACCTTAAAGAGTCCTACATCGCAAAAGCGTTTAGGATTCTTTTTCTTTGCCTTAGATTTTTGATAATCTGACAGCGCCTCAAAGGCTAGACCAAAGGCCATGACAGCTAGTCCAATATAAGAAAGGATATCGTCCTTTGTCCCTGCAGACAAACGGTAAAATATCGGTGATACCTGAAGGACATATAAAAGAGCGCAGGTTATCCAGATAGATAGCTTTGCCCCAAGGGTCATATCCTCTCCACTCTTAACCTCATTCTCCATGTGCTTTTTGTAGGAAGGACTCTTAATTTCCCTCTTCAAGAGATATCCTCCAAGCCTACAGCCATAAAGAATGAGCAGTGCACATTGTAGTGCACCTAAAAGAGTAATTGAATCACGATACAAAAATATCATTATTAACCCAAGACCGGTAATAGCAAAGCCATAGCCTATGGATATAAAATATATAAATTTATAAAAGCCTATGGAGCTGATGAGAGCTGCTACTGCGAAAAGTATCCAAAAATACTGCGGAAAAGCTAAGTTAAATTCCATTTATTAACCTCCATCTATATAAAAAACTTTTTGTATAAGGAATCTCTCAGGGTTTTACTGCAGCCTATTATAATTAGAGCCAGCCCTAGGAGAGTTAAAACTATCAGGGGATAATAGGACCAGATAAGCCTATCCCTGATATTAAAGGTTATATTAAGCAAAAACTCTATGAGAAGCATAAAGCCACCTGTTAAAATGAAGGCTCCCCCTATAATGAAAAAATACCCCTTTCTCACATATCTTATTAGAGCAATTACAGAAATAGTTATGAGCATGGTTCCAGCTATCACTGGAAGGGCAAAGGATAAAAACCAATCTCCTCCTGCATTATAATTTATATAGAGCAGAAATAACCCAATTGCTATAAAATCTGCCGATACAAACACCACAGGATTGGGCTTTGGAAACCAATAAGGTAATATAGCAATAATATATGTTAGAATAATTGCACCAGCAACATAACCAGACCAGGTTATGTTGCTATTTATACTTAAATCAGCCAAAAGAGTTATTATCAGAGGAAGGATAAATATCACAGTTATGATAAATAGCATTCCTGAAGGGCTGACCCTCTCCACTGTTTCTTCATGGGGAGGATATGGAGTATTGCTCTTTTCAGTCTTTATTTCAGGATGGTACACAGGAGTACCGCACAAGGGACAGGGTTTTTCATTATTCGCTAGCTCTACACCACATTTTACACAGTACATAGTCTCACCTCTGATTACTTTCTACTTTTATCCATAAGCCAAGGTCCTTCATTCTTCTGCAAAAGGTTGCCTCCAGCTCTGGTTCTTTAATACTTCTGATGAAATTAATATATAGAATATCCCCGTAGGATAAAACTCCGCAATTATATGGATTCGTCGCCTGAACTCCAAGAATAAAGTCCATTCTTTCTACATACCCACTCATTTCCTCCGGAAGAGCAACAGCACCTAAATTGGATATGCTGAGACAGGATTTCTTCTCACCCACCACATTGTACACAAGCTTCATGGCAAAGTTCTTTACGAAAAGGGGCATAACCTTCAAAATTACTGCCTTTTCACTTTTCACATTGGTTGTCATTCTTGCCCTCATATGCTTATCATTAAGCTCCACACCCATTTGATGATGAACAGCCTTGATGATCTCTTCCAAGGTATAGCTTCCCATCTTGGGATTTATACCAGGTGTAACATAGAGGACAAAATTTCTTAAGGTTTCACTTTTGAAGAGCTTTCTAAGATTCACCGGTATCAATACCTTCACAGGCTTCAGTCTTTTAGGTGATAATATCTTCTTTTTTTGAAGCTCCATAATAGACATAATCATTACTGCTGCGATGAATTCCGTAAGGGTAGCACCGTAGGCTTTTGCCTGAGCTAAAACCTCCTGCACCTTAAACATACAGGTGATATTGTTAAGGAAGCCGTCATCTTCAGGAGTACCAGTTAATCGATAAGCTGTAGCTTCCTTTCGGCTCATGGTCGCCTTCCCATAGTATTTCAAAAAGCTATCCTCCAGCTCCTCCTCCTTTGGTGACTCATATCTATCCAATATCCCATGAGTATTAGGAACCTCCTCATTATATTTTCTTGATATATATTCAGCCACGAGGCTTTTTAAAAATATCATTCCCCCGTTACCATCGGTAAGTGCATGAAAAAATTCCACGGCTATTCTATTTTCATAATATAGCACTCTAAAGGCACATTTACGAATATCATCAAAGGGCATTCTCGATAGGGGATAGCTCTTATCCCTCATAACCTCAGGTCCATGAGGTATCTGCTCTAAATAATACCAGAACACTCCTCTTCTAAGCCTAACAGCTATGGAGGGAAAGCGCCTTATTGTAATCTCTAAGGCCAGCTGGAGAATATCCTCATCCACCTTATCCCTTAGGGTCATGGAAAGACGGAATACATTGTTCCAATTTCTTCTCTTGGCTGCAGGATATATCTTTGCAGCATTATCAAGCCTCATCCAATGAAGCTTTCTCTTTTCATGGAGCACCCTTTCTAAGAAAACATTTATCTTATTAAAATCGCCTTTATTCTCCTTCAAATCAAAAAGAACATAACCATGCCACATGTGAGGGGTAACTATAAGCTTGCTTTTGCAGCCGGATTCTTGAAGCTTATGATGAAGCCTCACAGAATCATCCAGCATTACTTCATCTCCTCCAACAAATATAAGTGAAGGAGGCATTTTTGAAAGCTCTCCCCATAAAGGAGATACTAAGGGATTCTTTCTATCCTCTGTATAGCAGCTTGCAAAAAATTCAAGTTTTTCTACAGTCATAGATGGATCAGAAGCCTTATTTTTCTCATAGGACTCTCCAGAGTGGGTCATATCAGTCCAGGGTGAAATAGCAATAAGTCCTGCTGGTAATGGCCTTCCCAGCTCCTTAAGTCTTAAGCATAGAGCATAAATAAGACCTCCCCCAGCACTTTCCCCGCAGAGAACTATTTCCTTGCTGCTGTGTCCTTCTTCTAATAGAAATTCATAGGCCGTTAAAGCATCCTCTAAGGGAGCTGGATATTTATTTTCTGGTGCCAAGCGGTAAGCAGCACAAAAAACCTTCATGGAGGTTTTTACTGCTAAGGTGCTTCCAAAGCCTTTAGCATAATTTAAATCACCACATACATAGCCTCCACCATGGAGATATAATATTACCCCCTTCTTTTCTATAACCTTAGGGGTAATCCAAGCTCCATCAAATCCCTGAAAGCTATGGTCCAAAACTTTAATTTCTGCCCTATGCCTCGCCTCTATTAGCTTACCAATCCTATCCTGCCATTTTCGTGCACTTTCAATTGACGCATCATCAAGAAAGGGCTTAATCAGCTCTAGCTGTGCTCTTATTAACCTGGTAGATAAATCCATTACACCTCTCACCTCCTCGGCTATCTTATATATAATCTATCATAATGCTTTTTATTAGAAAATACAAAATATTTATAGCACATTAACTTTTCGATAAGATAGCACGTATAAATAGTAGCACTATATTTTACCAATGACAAAATAGTAATTTCTTCAAAAAAATAAGGTAGGATCAGATAAATCCTATTGACAAAAGAGGTCTTAGATAAATGTCAAATAAAAAAGATACTAAAAATAATATGTTTAAAGCTTTACTTTATTCAATTACCAATCCCATATTTATACTAGTTTACGCCATCGCCTGGTATCATCTTTCAAGTATAGCTCAGTATGGTAATAAGACTAAAAATCTCCCCATATTGCTTCTGTCACTGATATTTTTTATAGCTTGGCCAATAGTTTATGCTATAAAGACTCGCAGAGCTTCAGCCTCTTACGAAAGTAAGACAACCTTCCTAAAGGGTAGAACATGGACCGCTGCTGCCTTAGTAATTCTGTTAGCTATTACAGTAAATTATGGAGTGAAGGTTTATCATAGTGGCATAAATTATAATGGCAAGCTTGCCTGGTTTCTCTCGGATTTAAAGAATAAGCGGACTGTGTCCTTTAAAAAAGCTAATCTTTATGAGGATGGCCTAGAAGGGTTAATAAGTACCCTCGATGAAAAATTCAATATACCAGAGAATCTTTATATCTCTTCCTCCTTTGACCTTAGGTTTTCCTCTGATGGAACAATTACCTATATTGATACCTTTGTCTATGGAAAAAATAATGAGGGTATCACAAAAAGCTATTTGATTAGCTATGACAGCAGTAAATCTAATAAGCTTACCCTTTACCTAGATGGCTATGTCACAGAAGATTACTCAGAATATAAGCTGCTTCAACCCCTTATAGATACAATAAAGGTTATACCTTTTAAGGAAGACTTGAAAAACTGGAATCAAGAGGAGTATGGAATTCTATATTCAGGAGACAGATCCTTCGGTTATAACACTGAGGGGATAAGGTACATAGACTTTCAAGGAAATACTCAGGATGCACAGTCTGCTTATTCTGAGCTTAAAGGATATTTTGTATCCTTATATGTTCCTGACAATGAGTCAAGCTATCCACCAATAAGATATCTTCTCACGGAAGACCTCACCAATATTGCTGCTGAGGACCCTTCCTCTGCTATGAAGAATCCCCCTCCAAAGCAAGAGCCTCAGGATAACTCCCTCACTTCCTATATAAGTAACATTAAAGGCTATCGTCTCACCATAGTAGATGCGGCCTTAGGAAGTAGATTTTTCAATCTAGAAAAAACAGAGGATGAAGGCAAGAGCTGGACTGAGATAAATAAGGACCCCTTCCTGGGAAATACCGGTGGGGATGCAGGAATTAAATTTATAGATGAAAGCCACGGCTTTATAATATTATCCAAAAGCGGTGGTAGCTATGGTGAATTATATAGAACAGAAGATAGTGGCTTATCCTTTACAAAGGTAGAGCTCCCAGAGCCTCAATTAAATGACACCTCCATAGACTATATTCCCTTTGATTTTCCTGAGCCACCTTTTATCGAAGAAGACAAGCTTATTCTTCTAGTAGGACAGGGACAGGATGGTGACTATAACGGGGGTTCAAAAGGTAAATATGAATCTCTTGATATGGGAAGGACTTGGACTTACATCGCTGAAGTAAAGGAATAAAAAAAGCTCGGGTATAGACATTTTGTCTCCCGAGCTTTTTCTTTATTTACTTTATTTACTTACATTAGCTATTTCCTTCATAAATCTCTTAGCAATTTCTAAGGGTCTTGTAATTGCTCCTCCCACTACTACAGCATAAGCTCCAAGCTCCAGCATCTTAGCAGCCTGCTCTGGATAGTGAACCTTACCCTCAGCGATTACCGGTACATCAATAGCTTCCGCTAGCTTTTCCACCAGCTCATAATCTGGACCTTCCTTCCCCACAGTGTAAGGAGTATAGCCACTTAGGGTTGTCCCTACAAAATCTATCCCTGACTTCCAGGCATTGATCCCTTCCTCAAGGCTTGATATATCCGCCATTAGTAGCTGCTCTGGATATTTACTCTTGATTTCCCTTATGAAATCTCCAATAGTCTTGCCATCTCCTCTTTCTCTTAGGGTGCAGTCTAAGGCTATGATATCAGCTCCGGCTTTTACAAGGCTATCAACCTCTTCCATGGTTACAGTAATATACTGCTCCCAGCCTGGATAATCCTTTTTTATAATTCCTATTATGGGAAGGCCTACAGCTTCCTTTATTCTCTCCACATCCATTACACCATTAGTTCTTATAGCGCAGGCCCCAGCTTCCTTTGCCGCCTTAGCCATGAGAGGCATCATGGTATCCCCTTCAATATATAAAGGCTCACCAGGAAGCGCCTGGCAGGATACAATTAAGCCTCCTTTAAGCTGTTTCATTAAACTTTCCTTATCCATGTACCGTATCTCCTTCCAAGATAATACTTGTCCTAATTCATTTGTTTCGGTAAATTAAAACTATTATATAGCAGCCAATCAACATAGTATTTTTATCATAACTCTGCACAGCCCTCACTTATAAAAAGCCCAAAATACTTAACACTGTTAAGAATTCTAGGCTAAAAAGGAGGCAACAAAAGATTATACGCTTACTTCATTGCCTTAATTTTATAATATACTAAATCATCTATCAATACTGATATATTAACATTTATAGCACAATATTAAAATTTATTGTAAACAATTACTTTCTTGCACAATTATTAGCTTCACCCACCATTATTTCAAGTCCATGGATTAGGTCTAATATCACATATTCGAGACATTCCTTCACGGCCTTAGGGCTTCCAGGAAGGTTTAGTATTAGAGTATTTTTTCTCGTTACACAGGTGGCTCTAGATAGCATGGCTCTTTTGGTGAAGGTCATGGAGTACTGCCTCATGGCTTCTGGAATCCCAGGAACTCTTCTCTCTCCTACCTCCTCCGTAGCCTCAGGCATACAATCTCTAGAGGAAAGGCCTGTACCTCCTGTGGTGAATATAACCTCAGCTATATTTTCATCACAGATACGCATCATTTCTTCCTTGAGAAGCTCCTTTTCATCAGGAAGCAGAGTCATGGAAACCACTTGAAAGCCGTTTTTTTCCACGATTTCTCTAATGGCAGGACCACTTAAATCCTCCCTCTCTCCTCTATAGCCTGAATCACTGGAGGTAATTATAGCCGCCCTCATTATTCTGTCTTCCGTCCTATATTTATTTTCTCTTGGCTTTGTTCTTCTAATGCCTCATTTTTTAGATCCATATCTACTATCTCTAGCATATCTCCTACAGAAATCTCTCCACCCTTTATAACTCTAGTGAATACCCCTTCTCTAGGCATTATGCAGTCACCTACAGTATTATATATATGGCAGCGATCATGACATTTCTTCCCTATCTGAGTAAGCTCAAGTAATATCTCTCCACATTTAAAATGTGTTCCAACAGGAAGCTTTGCAAAATCTATACCTTCAACCACAAGGTTTTCTCCAAAGGCTCCATAGGCTACTAATATACCTTTTTTACGGAACTCCTCTATCTTTTCCTTAGCTAATAGACTTACCTGTCTATGCCAGGGTCCTCCATGAGCATCATTTTCTATGCCAAAATTATCTATAAGCCTAGCCTTTCCTACATTAACCTTTTGAGTCCCCTTTTTTTCACTTATACATACAGCTTCTACTCTTCCCATAGTAATCCCTCCTATTATTTATCCACCAATAGAAAACATCCTTCTATCTTCTCCATCCTGAAGGTCAGAATCCTTGTCAAATTCATGACCTTTAGGCTTTTCCAGTAGCGCCTTAACTATAATAGCTTCAATTTCACTATCACTGTCTCCTCTACGAAGACCTTCCTTCAAGGAAGCTCCCAGAGAGTATTGAAGACAGGTTTTAAAATAGCCCTCTGCCGTAAGCCTTACACGATTACAGCTTTCACAGAACTTATGGGTCCTGGCACTGATGAAGCCTATCCTTCCCATAAAGCCCTCTGCTCTATAATAATGAGCAGGTCCATTGCCCAGAGCTTCCTCCGTTGCCTTTAAGGGGCCTAGCTCCTTTTCTAAAAGCTCTATAATCTCCTCTTCTCCCATAAAGTCAAAATTCTTACCAAAGCCTATGGGCATCATTTCTATAAATCTCACAGAAAGAGCCTTGTCCTCTGCCAGCCTTGCTAAGGCCACTAGCTCGTTATCATTTATCCCCTTCAGCGGCACACAATTTAACTTTACCTTGAGAGATGGATGCTTTAAAGCCTCCTCTATCCCTCTCATGGTTTTATGGAAGCCTTCTCTGCTGGTAAGACTCTCATAGCTTTCCTTGTTTAAGCTATCGAGGCTAATATTAACCCCATCTAAGCCTGCCTCCATAAGAGCTTCTAAATTTTCCTCCAGAAGCACTCCGTTGGTAGTAAGGGTTACGGATTTTGTCCCATTTATCTTCTTAAGCTTTTTTATTAGAACAGGTAAATCCTTTCTTACTAAGGGTTCACCTCCAGTTATTTTAAAGTTTTTTACTCCTAAGCTAGCAAATATCCTACAGAGTCTTTCTATCTCTTCATAGGTGAGGATTTCCTGATGATCTATCCAGGATATTCCCTCCTGAGGCATGCAATAAATACATCTTAGATTGCATCTGTCTGTAACAGATATTCTCAAATAATCTATCTCTCTATTAAAACCATCCTTCACTACCTTCACCTTCTTTCACTTATATAATCTCCACTCTTTCCACCGGACTTCTTCACTAAGTGAAGCTCACCTATTTCCATACTCTTGTCTATGGCTTTGCACATATCATATATGGTTAATAAAGCTATGCTGGCTCCTGTTAAGGCTTCCATTTCAACTCCCGTGGCTCCCTTTGTGGCAGCAGTACAAATGGCATAGATAAAGCTATTCTCTCTATCTATCTCAAAATCCACAGAGCATTTGGTTATAAATAAGGGATGGCACATGGGTATAAGGCTAGCTGTCTGCTTAACTGCCATAATACCGGCAACCCTTGCTACTCCTAAAACATCTCCCTTGGAAACCCTATCCTCTCTTATGGCTTCCATAACCTCAGGACCTACGGATATTCTACCCTTGGCTACAGCAATTCTTAGTGTATCCTCCTTTTCCGAAACATCCACCATTATGGCATTACCTTTGTTATCAAAATGAGTTAAATCTCCCATAAATATCTCTCCTATTAATAATTAATAAATTATCCTTTATTAATCCTCCAGTAAAATCAGCTCCTCAGGAGAAAGGTATAAGGATTCCGGTGGCATTCCACTAAATTCCTTCTGCCATTTTTCCCTGCTTATAATCCACCGGAGAGCTCCCTGTCCACTTTTGCTTTTAATAATAAGCTCCAGGTCATAAGGCTTTTCAATAACCTCTACCAGGCTGCTATTAATTAGATTTATTAATCCTTTGTTCTTAATACACAGTGGCTTTACTGAATAGGGGCTTATAGCTACATACCTGCTTTTCTCCTGAACCCTTTCATCCACTCTCAAATTAACCCCCCAGTGCATAGCATGGATTTCATAATCTGAGATTTTTTCTATAGGTGAAATATTATTAATTCCTAGAAGCTTGGCTCCCTCTAACTTTCTGGGATTCTTAAAAATCTCTCTAGTAGAACCTTTACTAATAATATTGCCAGAGCTTATAATAGCAAGCTCCTGACAGAGCCTATAGGCTTCTTCGCTGCGGTGAGTTACTAAAATAACCTCACTGCTGAAGGCTTTAATTGCCGGTAGAAGCTCTTCAATAAGCTCCTCTCTCAGATAGCTATCCAGTGCTGAAAAAGGCTCATCTAAAAGTAAAACCTCCGCCTCCGAGGCTATTATTCTTGCAAGAGCAGTCCTCTGCTGCTGTCCCCCTGAAAGCTCCTTGGGATAAGTCCTCTCAAGGCCCTTTAAGCGAAACAGCTCAATGAGATTCTCCTGTTCTTTTTTCTTTAAGAGCTCTTCCTCCTTTTATAACAAAGGCAATATTTTCTTCCACAGTCATATGGGGAAATAAAGCATAGCTCTGAAAAAGGTAGCCTACTCTTCTCTCCTGAGGGGGTAGATTGATTTTCTTTTCCGAATCAAAAAGTATCCTATCATTTAATATGATCGTTCCTCTATCAGGGGTTATTATCCCAGCGATAGCCTTTAGAGTTACGCTCTTCCCCGCCCCAGAGGCTCCCAGTAGTCCAAGCCACCCTTCTTTACTTTCCAGTTTTATGTCCAAATTAAAGTCTTTAAACTTTTTTGTTATATCTATTTTTAAAGTCATTTCTTCCTCCTTTTAAGACCAAAGCTCTCTAAGTATGGAAGCCTGTTAATATATATGATTATCACCACAGATAGGAGAAGTATTAATATAACGTATTTAGAAGCCTCCTCCATGTTTCCTGCCATTACAGCAGAATATATAGCTAGAGGAAGGGTTCTTGTCCTACCATCGATATTACCTGCTATCATGGCAGTAGCTCCAAACTCCCCCAGAGCTCTGGCAAAGGCTAAGACTCCCCCACTAATTACACCCTCTCTAGCACTGGGAAGAATTACTCTCCAAAAAATCCTACTCTGACTTATTCCTAAGGTCTGTGCCGAATAAATTAGATTCTCGTCTATGGCTTGAAATGCACCACGGGCGGAGCGATACATCAGCGGAAAGGACATTACCACTGCTGCTAGCACCGTGGCCCCCCAGGAAAAGACTATTTTCACCCTAAAAAACTCAAGGAAGAAGGCTCCAATAGGTCTTCCCGTTCCAAAAATATAAAGAAGAATAAAGCCTACCACCGTAGGTGGAAGAACCAGTGGCAGGGTCAGCAGCGCATCAATTACCGCTCTCACCTTTTCCTTTTTTATTTTCATCACTAAATAGGCTAAAAAAATTCCAAGGAAGAAGGTAATGAATATTGATATGGCTGCAGTTCTTAAGGACACTACTATAGGTGATATATTCATTCTCCTCTTCCTTTCTTTAATAAATTGATTAACTTAATAGTTATCGATTCCTTCTAAATTTAATAATACTGATGGCTATTCCGCTGGATAAAAGCCATAGGACTTAAAAATTTCCTTTACTTCCTCTGAAGCTAAAAAATCTAAAAACTCTTCTGCAGTCTCTTTGTTTTCAGTAGCTCTAATTATTCCCGCAGGATAAATAATTCTGCTTTTTAGAAACTCCTCTTGGGCTTCCTCTATTACCTCAACCTTATCTCCTTCAAGAGCTGCATCGGTAGCATATACAAGACCTGCTTCTGCACTACCCTCAGCCACCCACTGAAGAACCTCCGTAACGTTTGTCCCAAGACTTGCCCTTTGACTTACTTCCTCCCATAGACCCATGGCCTCTAACACTTCCTTTGCATATTGCCCAGCAGGGACTGATGCAGGATCTCCTATGGCTATGGTCTTGGCATTAATTATATCCTCAAAGCTCTTATAGCTACCCCTAGAAGCCTTAGGCACTATAAGTACAAGCTTATTTTCTAAAAGCTCTACTATAGAATCCTCATAGATAAGCTCCTTACCCTTAAGTACTTCCATAGAACTTGCCGCTGCTGATATAAAAATATCTCCAGGAATCCCCTCTTGAATTTGTAGTGCAAGCTTCCCAGAACCATCATAGGTCCCCTGAACCTTTATATCAGGATGATTTTCTTCAAAAAGCGGTATTATAGATTTTTCCAAGGAAGCTTCTAGGCTTGCAGCTGCTGCAATCAGTATAGAGACGTCTTTTTTTCCACTATCCTTAGAAGCAGCTTCCTTGCTTCCACAGCCAGTAAAGCTTGAAATAATAGCAGCAATTAATAATATATAGATATAAGCTTTCCTTTTCATAACTCCTCCGATATTAACTGGCTATAAGCTGATGTTTATCGACCTTTCCCAAAGCCACAGTTAGGATAGGTACAGACATCACATTGAAGGCATAGACCTCCTTCTCCTAAAGCTGCTAGATCCTCCTTAGAAATTGGATCATCTGCTATAAGCCTAGGGAGAAGCAGATCAAATATGGTTTTCTTTGCATACATTACACAGCCAGGAAGTCCTAATATTGGTATTTCTCTTCCCTCATTATAATAATAAGATAAAAGCAGCATTGCCCCTGGCAGTACTGGTGCACCATAGGAAATTATATTAGCTCCTGTGGACATAATAGCTCCAGGAGTCTTATCATCGGGATCTACACTCATGCCTCCAGTACAGATAACCATGTCTGCTCCCTCTTCAATGAACTTCAGTATAGCTTCTCTAATATCCTCCTTATTATCGTCGGTGATTCTCTGCCCGATAATTTCCGTTGGATAATAGGAGAGCTTATCCCTAAGCACAGGACCGAAGCTGTCCTTAATTCTTCCCTTAAAGACCTCACTTCCGGTAGTAACTATCCCTACCTTCTTATAGTTGAAAGGGAGCACCTTTAAAATCCCTTCGCCTCCTCCTATTTCCACAGCCCTATCTAGCTTTTCCTTTTCAATAATCAGAGGAATAATTCTTGTACCAGCAAGCTTATCCCCTTTTTTAACCTCAGTGTCCCCATGTCTTGTAGCTATCATCATCTCTCCAAGACTGTTGATACCCCTTAGCTTTTCTCTATTTATTTTAAAAAGTCCATCTATAAGAGAGGATATCTCTATCTTCCCCTCTTTTATATCAGAGCCCGTCATTCCTTCATTGGCGCAGATACTATAAAGAATCTCTGCCGCCTCATTTTCATGAAGGATTCCCTCTGTTTTTTCCCAAATATATAAATGCTCCTTACCCACAGATAACAAAACTGGTATATCCTCTTCCCTAATAATATGTCCCTTCCTAAATACAGGACCCTTTACTTCCCCCGGTATTATCTGAGTTATATCCTGACACAGAATATGTCCCACAGCTTTAATAGTTTCAATTTCCCTCATTAAGCTCACCCCCACGTTCTTTAACCTCACTATATATCTTCAGTGCTCTCTCATAGTCCTCTGGTTTATCTAGGTCCATAAGCATATACTCATCCTGTACATTAATATAATGAATATAATTTTTCTGCTCCTTAAGGAAGCCATGCATTCCGTCCTTACCATTATAAGAAGCCACTGCTGAAATAATTTCTTTTCCTAATAAGATAGGATGCCCCCTTCTATTATTAAAGGAAGGAATAATTATATTAAAATAGCTCCTCTTCCTTTCCTCCAACAAGCTAGTGATGGTACCTGCCTTTATAAGAGGAATATCACCAGGGGAAAGTAAAACTCCCTCCAAGGGCTCCGAAAGCTCCTTAAGTCCCAGCTGAATTGAATAAAACATATCACTGGTCTCATATCTATCATTTATAACATAGGAAACCCCATGCTTACTAAGCACCGGTGCCAGCTCCTCTGCCTTCCTACCAATAACCACTAAAATATCACTTTTTTCAAGACCAGCCTGCAAAAATCTACTTATGGTCTGCTCTATGATGGTCTTATCTCCCAGAGGCAACAAAGGCTTAAAGCTCTTCATCCTGGTAGAAAGACCAGCGGCCAGTATCAAAGCCTTATAACCATTAAAATCCTTCTTCATAAGCTACACCCATTCTAAAAGTATATCCACAGTACCTCCGCAGACCATACCTTCCTCCTCTGCATCAGCCCCTGTCATATCCACCTTATATATCCGTGGAGCCTTGTCCCCATCCAACAGCTGATAACGAGCCTTAGTGATAATATCCGCCTCCACACAGCCACCACCAATTGTTCCAAGGGTTCTCCCATCCTTAAAGATAAGCATCTTTGCACCAACTCCCCTGGGTGCTGATCCTTTTCTTTTTATTATGGTAGCAAGGATTTTGTCCTCCCCATCCTCCTCTAAAATAGAGGAAAGAAGCTCTTTAGAATAACCACCAGCTTCTCGCAAAGCTTTGCTCACCTGGATTACCTCTGCCATTATAGCCACAGCAATTTCCTCAGGAGTTTCAGCACCTATCTTAAGACCTATAGGACTGTACACCTTATCCAGAGCCTCCTCAGGTATCCCCCTAGCTATAAGCTCCTCCTTGACCTTTTTAACTCTAAGCTTACTGCCTATCATACCTATATAGCCGTTATTCTTCTTAACAATCTCCTCTAAGCAGTCCTGATCATGGCGGTGACCTCTAGTAACAATAATAAAGTAACTACTAGCATCCCCATCTATCTCCTGCAGTGCCTTCTGAAAGCTATCACAAATAACCCTATCAGCCTTTGCTCTCCTAGCATTATCAGCATATAAAATCCTATCCTCAATAACCGTTACATGAAAGCCTAAAAGCCTCCCCATGGTTATCAGCGGAATAGAAATATGCCCTCCTCCACAAATAACCAGCTTTTTATCTCCCTGTATCCTCTCAGAATAAAGCTTCAAGCCTTCCCTTAAAGAAAACAACCCTTCCTTCGATTCATATACTAAATTACCCCTTGATAATATAAGCTTTTCCCCCAGAGCCTCTCCTTCAATAACCGTCATAGCCATATTCTCATAATCCGAGGACAAATCCCTAAGAACCCTAAAAAACTCCTTCATAGCCTTCCCCATTTCTTAATTGCTTCTTTCATTCCATATTCAAACTACTTAGATTGACTAATCAATCAACCAATAATCAAAAATATCACAACAAACTCAAGCAATCCCTGCCCTAAAAATAAAACAACCACACCCAATAGAATTACTATTCAAACAATTCAATACAAATAACGTTTTCATATGAGTATAAACAGAAATAAATACACCAAATCACTGTATTTACTCCATTAAGTGTCTTTCAACTTTTCATAATCTTCGTTATATTTTTATCATATTACAAAAGACTCTCCCCGTCAACAAACCCCAACCTAATCTTTTGCTCTATTAACTTCATTCAACACCATTCTCTTCACACTAGCAAAGTATTCCTCCACATCAAAGCCCTCTCTGCTTATTCCATACTGAATTGTTGCCCCTTCAAGCATAGAAACCACTATATAAGGTAACTGCCTTCTAGTAGCCTCGTTCATGTCCTTACAATACTTATCTAAAATTTCTCTTATTTCTCTTCTCCATTCCTCATAGGAGTGCTGAAATCTTAGTCGTATCTCCTCATTGATCTTTCCCTGGACCCAAAAATCTATCTCTGCAAAGTCATAGTTACTCTTATCAAGGATGAGCTTCTTTTTCTGATTTATATATACATCCAGCTGGCTTTCTAAATCATCCTTAGAGCTCTTCTTATGAATCTTTCTAAAGGTATAGCACTCCTCCAGGATATAATTTTGAAGAGCCAGCATCAGCTCATCCTTAGTTTTATAATAATAATGAATATTAGACTGAACCATATCAGCCTCATCGGCAATAAGATGCATTCGAGTACCACTTATAGTATTTTTATTCACAACATTCAAAGCTGCATCTAAAATTCTATCCTTAGCATCCTTCTGGTATATTTGTGCCATGGTCTACATATCTCCTTTATAATTCTACTAGTTATTTAATTTCTTTTACAACATATCACCTTTAGCTAAAGCACAGATATCACAGCATCACCTTAATAGCCCCCAACCTTCACCTCTAACCCCTTTGCTCTTATCTTCTATCTTTTATCTTCTATCTTTTATCTTCTATCTTTTATCTTTTATCTTCTATCTTTTATCCTCTATCTCTTACTTCTTACCTCTTACCTCTTACCTCTTACCTCTTACCTCTATTTAACTACCGCTATCGCCTCAATCTCCACAACCCCATCCTTAGGCAGTCTTGCCACCTCGATGCAGGATCTAGCAGGCTTTTCATCATTGAAATACTCTGAATATATGCTGTTAACTAGAGCAAAATCTCCCATATCCTTTAAGAAAATAGTGGTTTTTACTACGTCATTATAGCTAGAGCCTACTTCTTCTAAGATTGCTCCTAGATTCTTTAAAGCCATATGAGCTTGAGCCTCTACTCCTTCTACCATGACACCAGTTACTGGGTCTAAGCCTAGCTGGCCTGAAATGAAGAATAGATTTCCTACCTGTACTCCATGAACATATGGTCCTACGGCTGCTGGAGCCTTATCTGAAATTATTGCTTTTTTATTCATAATTATTCCTCCTAGTAATTTAGATATTAGTAAGCTGATAGCCCTTAAGAGCTTATCAGCTTACTTCTTTTCATTTATAGTGTACCTTACTTCTCTTTTTTATAAAAGGTATCTCTTAAAGGCAGCTGGCATCTAAGCTTACGATCTAAGCGATAATAAGCATGAGAGCAAGCAGGAGCTGTTGGTATCAGGCAAAGCTCTCCTACACCCTTTGCACCGTAGGCCTGAGGAATTTTTCCTGGTCCTTTAACTAGCTTTACCTCTATTTTTGGTGCCTCATTGGCTCTCATGAGCCCTAAGGTTCCAAGCTTAGTTTTTGGATAGCCACCCTCTGTTTTAAAGTCTTCTGTGAGAGCATAGCCAAGGCCCATAACTATACCGCCTTCGATCTGACCTTCTGCAGACTTAGGATTAACAGGAGTTCCAACATCATAAGCAGCTACTACCTTCTCTACCTTACCCTTTTCATCTAATATAACCACCTGAGCTCCGTAGCTGTAGCTTACATGGCTTATAGGGTTCTCCTTAGGAGCTCCCATAGGATCAGTTACAGCAGAGTATTCTCCGAAGAATTCCATTCCCTCAAGAGCTTCTAAGGAGCCAGCCTTATCTAAGGCTTCCTTAAGCTTTTCTGCAGCTCTTCTAGTAGCCTCACCAGTAACTACTGTTTGTCTGGAAGCGGTACTTGTACCGGAGTTTGGAGTACGTACTGTATCTGGAGCCTCATGATAGGTTAACTTAGGATCCAGTCCTGTGGTTTCGCATACCATATGGGTACACATGGTTGCAATTCCCTGTCCCATACAAGCGGCGGAGGTCCTGATATGAACTATGCCCTTCTCTACAGAAAGAAGACATCTTCCTATATCCTTTAAGCCTACTCCCGTTCCACTGTTTTTAAAGCCTATGGCTATACCTGCATAAGGACTGCTTTCAAAGTCCTCTTTTACAGCCTCAAGACATTCTGCCATACCTACACTCTCATCAGCTATCTGTCCATTAGGAAGCACCTGTCCTGGTCTAATAGCATTTTTATATCTTATCTCCCAAGGGGATATACCCACCATCTCCGCTAAAAGGTTTATATTGTTTTCTATAGCAAAGCAGCTTTGGGTAACTCCGAAGCCTCTGAAGGCTCCTCCAACTACATTGTTGGTGTATACAGACATTCCAAGAATTTCGATGTTCTGATAATTGTAAGGACCTGCAGCATGAGTACATGCTCTTTGAAGCACTGGTCCTCCTAAGGATGCGTAAGCTCCTGTATCTGCAATGATAAAGGCCTTCATAGCTGTAAGGTTTCCTTCCTCATCGCAAGCGGTGGTAAATTCCATCTCCATGGCATGACGCTTAGTATGATAATCTAAGCTCTCCTGTCTTGAGAACTTAACCTTAACCGGTCTCTTTGTGTGCCATGCCATAAGAGCTGCATGATGCTGAACGCTCATATCCTCCTTACCTCCAAAGCCGCCACCTACAAGCTTTGATTGGCAGTGTACCTTTTCCGGTGGTATATTAAGCATTAAGGAAATTTCATGCTGCTCATCATATACAGACTGAGATCCTGAGTAAAGAAGTATTCCATCCTCTCCTTCAGGCATGGCTATTGCACATTCTGGTTCCATGAAGCCGTGCTCCTGGAAAGGAGTTTTATATTTTCTAGTTACCACATATTTTGAATTCTTAATAGCTTCTTTTACATTTCCCTTCTTAAGGAGCTCTTTACTCATAACATTTCCATCAGCATGGATTAATGGAGCATCAGCCTTAAGGGCATCAGCAGGATTTGTTACAGGAGTAAGCTCAGTATAATCTACCTCAATAAGAGCTAGTACCTCATCTAAGGTTTCCTTATGATTAGTTGCAACTAAAGCTAATGCATCTCCCACATACCTTGTAATCTCACCCTCAGGAATCATAACATCCCAGTCCTGAACCAGATGGCCAATTACATTATTAGGTACATCCTTTGCTGTAAGTATCTTCACACAATCCTCATGGAGGAGAGCCTTTGATATATCAATTTTATTTACTTTGGCTCTAGGATATTTGCTCCTAAGAGCTTTAGCATAGAGCATTCCAGGAAGAATAATATCATCAACATATACCCCTGTGCCCAACACCTTTTCTTCAACATCTACTCTGTGCATATCTGAAGACATTGCTCCTGTGGATTCATTCTTAGGAACCTCTAGATTTTCTCTAAAGATTTTCGCTGCCATTAAAATGGCTTCTTCTATTTTTACATAACCAGTACATCTACAGATATTTCCTCTTAAAGCTTTCTTAACCTCTTCTCTTGTTGGGTTTAAATTTTCATCTAAAAGAGCCTTTGCACAGATTACCATACCAGGGATACAAAAGCCACACTGTACTGCTCCTGCTTCTCCAAAGGCATAAACATAAACAGCTTTTTCTCTTTCACTTAAGCCTTCTACAGTGAGTATTTTTTTACCTTGATATTTAGAAGCTAGTTGACTACATGCCTTTATCTTTTTACCGTCTACAAGAATAGTACATGTTCCGCAGATACCTTCACTACAGCCATCCTTAACGGAGGTGATTCTCAAGTCATCTCTTAAGAGGGTCATTAACTTCTTGTCCTCTTTTACTTCAACGTCCTTACCATTAATATTTAATAAAAACATATGAATTTTCCTTTCCTGTGACCTTACACATATTATTATTTATAATTCTTGAGTTCTTCCTCTTGGGATAAATTTTCCCTGGTTTTCTATGAGAAGCTTGCCCTGCTCTACTACAGGAATTCCTCTCAAGAATACATATTCTGCTCTTCCGAAGGTTTCCATTCCCTCATAAGGGGTATAGTCAACGTTCTGAAGCTGCTCCTCCTTAGTTATCCTTCCATTATATTCAGGATCCCAAACCACTATATCTCCATCACTACCCTCGGCTATAGCTCCCTTTTGAGGATACATTCCAAAAAGCTTAGCAGCATTGGTGGATAAAAGGGCACAGAGCTGTTCCTTACTTAATATTCCTTCCTTAACACCGAAGGTATATAGAAGCACTGGACGATGCTCCACCCCTGGCATACCATTAGGTATTTTGGAAAAATCCATAAGACCTCTTTCCTTCTGACCTTTAAAATTAAAGCTGCAGTGGTCCGTACCTATGGTTTCTATTTTTCCTTCCCTCATAGCCTGCCACAAGGTAGCTATGTCCTTTTCCTTTCTAAGGGGAGGAGATAAAACATATTTGGCACTCTCAAAGTCCTCTAAAAGATACTTTGAATCATCAAGGAGGAGATATTGAGGACAGGTTTCCACATATACCTTCTGTCCCTCAAGCCTTGCCCTTTCTATCACCTTATAGCCCAAAGCACTGCTTAAGTGAACTATATTTACAGGAGACTCTGCAAGACGAGCAATGGTTAATAATCGATTCACAGCTTCTGCCTCTATCTCATCAGGCCTTGAGACAGGATGGGCCTTAGGGGATAAATTCCCCTTTTCCTTTTCCTCTCTAATAAGCTCATTGATGAGATCTCCATTTTCACAGTGAACCCCTATGATTCCCCCCTGTTCCTTCACAGCCTTAAGGATTTCTAATATCTCGTTATCCCTAACCTTTAAATTGTCATAGGCCATATAGAGCTTATAGGAGGTAATCCCCTCCTCAGTCATAGTCTTTAGCTCCTCTAAGATTTCAGGAGTCCACTCACTGATAGACATGTGGAAGCTGTAATCACAGCTTGCTTGATTTTCAGCTTTTTTATACCAGATTTCTAAAGCTTCACTTAAGGTTTCTCCTTTGTTCTGTGTAGCAAAATCCAGTACCATTGTTGTACCGCCTGCTATGGCTGCCTTTGTACCAGTATAAAAATCATCAGCGGTAAAAAAGTCTCCAGCGTCCAGCTTAAAATGAGTATGGGTATCAATAAACCCTGGAAAAAGTAACTTTCCCTGTACATCGATAATTCTAGCCTCAGGAGAGGATAAATCCTCTCCTATTCTAGCTATCTTCCCATCCTTAATTTCCACATCAGCTCGTTTACTTCCCTGAGGAGCTACTATTTCTCCTCCCTTAAGAATAATATCCATATTCTTCACGCCTCTTTTAATAATTTATTTCATCAATAAATAACTATAGTTATGATAAACCGTGGAGATTAAATTTCTAATCTCTTTCTCCAGTGTAAGCTCCTTGTTTAAGGAAGCCTCATCAAAGAGTTTTATCTCCTTTAACTGTCCCCCTAAGCGAATCAAAAAGGTCTTCTCGTTTTCATCTAAAAGGGTAAAGCCCTGATTATCGCTGTTTAGCATATCCTCTTTGTTATTAAAGAGGGTAAGCTTATCCTTATATGGAGCACTGTCATAAGGGCAGAAGCTCCTGCAGTTTCCACACTCATTGCACATATAGTCTACATGAATTATTGTAGCCATTCTATTTCCAGGAACTGCTATAGAAACATTTGCTCTATTAGGACATACTTCTGTACAAGCCTCACAGATAACATTACATTCTAAGCAGCGCTCTGCTTCATTAGAAGCTTCCTCTGCTGGAAGTACTATACCCTTCTTCATAAGAGGTTCCATTGACTGCTGCTGTCTTATCTCTAATCTAGGAAGAATATTCATTATAGAATTAGCAGCCTTATTTGCATCTCTTATGGCCTCAACTACTGTAGCTGGACCATTTGCTCCATCCCCTACCACATAAACTCCTGGAATTGAGCCTTCCATAGTTTCAGGATGGATTACTGCATAGCCTCTGGAATTTATCTGAAGTCCAAGACTTTCATAGTAGGAGCCGTCAACCTTTTCACCTAGAGCTGCCACCAGTAAGTCGCAGGGCACCTCTACCAAGGCTTCTGTAACCACAGGCTTCTGTCTTCCTGAGGCATCCATCTCTCCTAAAACAACCTTATTGCATAGGAGCTTACCTTCTCTCCAGCTAGCTGGTGCTAGGAGCTCTAAGAATATTACTCCTTCCTCTAAGGCCAGCTCCAGCTCTTCCTCATCGGCAGGCATATACTTTTTAGTACGGCGATATACAACATATACGTTTTCTACACCTTCACCTCTTTTAGCTGCCCTAGCAGCATCCATAGCGGTGTTTCCAGCTCCCACTATCACAACATTCTTTCCAAAGGTGATAGTTTCTGGAGCCTTTCTACAGGCTTCTAAAAATTCTATGGCATTCATTTCATTGCTGCAGCCTATATTAAGAGGGGTACCCTTATAGGCTCCCACAGCTAATATTACCTCTTCATAGCCTAAGGCCTTAAGCTCTTCTAGGGAATTTATAGGATGATTAGTCTCAAACTCCACTCCTAAAGCTCTTGCCAGGGATATATCCTTATCTGCAGCCTCCTTAGCTATTCTAAATTCAGGCACTACATTAGTGATAACTCCACCTATATTTTCTTTCTTTTCAAAGACCTTAACCTCAGCACCTTCTCTAGCTAGGAAGTATGAAGCAGCTATTCCTCCAGGACCTCCTCCAACTACAGCAACCTTCTTATTTTTAAGGTTTGGTAGTGGCTTTAACTCCTTTATAAGCTCCTGATAGCCCTCTTCTGCTGCCTTTAGCTTGGTGCTTCTTATGTTAACCGATTCCTCGTAAAAATTTCTGGTGCACTTATTCATACAGGTATGACTGCAGATAGTTCCAGTGATAAAAGGTAGTGGATTTTTATCTACTATCACCCTAAGAGCTTCTAAGGCTTTATTTTCTCCCTGAAGCTTGATATAGGTTGGAATATCCTGATTTATAGGACACTGATAGCTGCATGGTGCGATGAAGCAGTCAAATAGAGGAACCTTTTTATTTATCTTCCTTGAAGGAAGTGGTTTTATGCTCTTTCTATAGCGTTTATTCACTTTTAATCCTTCAATGAAGGAATAAAGCTTATCCACATCTACTCTATCAGTGGTGTTATACTCAAGGTTTTCAAGCTGCTCTGCAATCTGAGTTCCTCTTAATATTCCACCGGTCTTAAGGAAATAGGTAGCGAGGGTTATAGGATATATACCCAGGTTATAGATTTCCTCTATATTAAAGTAATCCGCACCACCAGAGTAGGATATTCTCAGCTTTCCATTAAAGGCCTCAGAAAGCTTATGAGCTACGGATAAGGAAAGGACACAGAGGGAGCGACCAGACATATACATTTCCTCACTGGGAAGCTCATTCCTTGTAACATCCACAGGGAAGGTATTGGTTATCTTAACTCCAAATTCTACTCCTTCCGTATCTGCCAGGGCCTGCAGCCTTTTAAGCATTGGGACTGCATCCTCAAATTGAAGGTCATCCTTAAAATGAAAATCTCCAAAGGCCACATAATCATAGCCCATATCATCCATTATCTTTCTAGCCTTCTCATAGCCTAAAAGGGTTGGATTGCATTTAATAAAGGTATTTAGGTGCTTTTCCTTTATGAGATACTGTCCAATACTCTCAATTTCCTGAGGAGGACATCCATGAAGGGTAGAAACGGTGATGGAGGTACATATCTTAGGGGATATTCCCTCTACAAAGCTCATATCTATATTGTTAAAGGAGTCAATATTCTCCTTAAGGTAAGCCATGCATTCCTTCCATATAGGAGTGTTTTCTGCATTTTTCAAGCCTTCTATGAAGGTATCAATCTTCTCTGATTTGATTCCTGCCAGGTCATAGCCAACACTCATATTGAATACAAAGCCATCCTCTGCCCCTAGGTTAAACTCTCTTGAGATTACCTTTAAAGCAAACCAAGCCTTTACATATTCCTCATAAGCCTCAGGAACCCTGAGCTCTGTAGACCATTCACAGTTATAGCCTTCATCCTCTGCCAGGATACAAGGCTTATTAACTGGGAGATCCTCTCCATCAAGTATCTGCACAGTCTTTAGCTCAAAGAAGCGGCTTCCTGAATAATAGGCTGCTATTATATTCTGCGCTAGCTGGGTGCTTGGCCCTGCTGCAGGACCAAAGGGTGTTTCTATCTTCTCATTGAAGATATTTATGAACTGTTCCTTTTCCTTTACAAAGGGCTTATAAATTCCAAAGACTCTTCCTGTTTTCTTCTTTTCCTTAAATATCCATTCCATTAAATTTTTAAAGGGAATGGGTGTCATCCTATCTCCCATAGCTTTCTTCTCTCCTATCCATTAATACTTTTTTTCAAAAGCTCTGCCTGTTCTCTGCATTCTGCCATGGCCTTAGCCTCATCAATGTGTAAAAGCTCTCTATCCTTCATAAGCAATTTTCCATTGATCATGGTAGTTACAATCTTGCTTCCATTTAGTCCAAAAAGCATGTGACCGTTTATATTGTCAGCAGTTAAAGGTGTAAGAGGGTTATAATCTGCAATTACCACATCGGCGGCAGCTCCCTCCTTTAATATTCCTAAAGGTTTTTCAAAATATCTATTGGCAATTCTTCTGTTTCCGTCAAAAAGCATTGATGGTATCTCTCCCCAGGCTACGGTAGCGTCGCATAAGGAATGCTTATGTAGTAAATTTGCAACCTTGTAGGATTCGAACATATCATTGGTATAGCCATCGGTACCAAGGCCTGATAATACGCCTCTCTTGTAAAGCTCTAGGGTTGGAGGACATCCGCAGGCATTTCCCATATTAGATTCAGGATTATGAACCACCATGGTATCTGTCTCCTTTAATAGGTCCATCTCCTGAGGATTAACATAGATGCAGTGAGCAGTTATGGTCTTAGGTCCTAAGATTCCCAGGTCCATAAGCCTGTTCACAACTCTCTTGCCATAGTGCTTTAAGGAATGGTGAAGATCTTCTATTCCTTCTGCCACATGAATATGATAGCCCACATTATCAGGAGTGTTTTCTCTACATAGGGCAAAGGTTTCATCAGATATAGTAAAGGAGGCATGAAGTCCCATCATTCCCTTAAGCATATCCTCCTTCTTACCCTCTGTATATCTAATAAAATCAGCATTTTCTTTAATAGCTGCCCTGGTCTTTTCCTTTCCATCCCTATCGGACACCTCATAGCAGAGGCATGTACGAACTCCCAGCTCCTCTGCTGCATCGGCAATGGTGAAGAGGCTATCAGCTACAGTACCAAAGCTTGCATGGTGATCAAATACTGTAGTTACTCCATTTTTTATGCAGTCAATATAAGTAGCTATAGCACTTTGTCTTGTCTGCTCTAAGGTAAGATGTCTATCTATTGTCCACCACATTCCATCTAGAATATCTAAGAAGCCCTGAGGATTATAGCCATTTATTGATAAGCCTCTAGCCATAGCACTATAGATATGGTTATGTGTATTTATTAGTCCCGGCATTATGAGTCCGCCTCTAGCATCGATAAGCTCTGCCTCTGGAAATTCTTTTCGGAGGCTTTCTTCAGCCCCAACCTTAAGAATTTCATTTCCCTGCACTGCAACAGCTCCATTTTCTATTAAGGGTCTCTTGTCATCTCTGGTGATAACCTTTCCATTTACAAATAAAAACATATTATTCTCCCCCGTTATCTTTATACTTAAATGGCCGAATCTCAAGTTCTATGGTTCTTAGTTTGATTAATCAATCAAATAAGTATCAAAAAAAATTAAATTTTTAACAATGAAAGATGTTATTTAATCCAATTCCTACTTAAACTTTTCACTAATTTTTGTATAAATTTGTTAATACTTTATCCTCAGGAATTTATCCCTGTATATTTTTATACTAACACCAAGGGCTAGAAAAAAGCAATATTAATTGAAAATTTTTTATTTACCGAATTCTTTTGAAAAAGAACTTGATATATAATTTAAATATGCTATTATGAAAACGTATAAATTTGTTAATAAATAGTCAGGAGCATTCCTTTTTATGAGGAGGTAATTAATGAAAAATATTAAATGGACTTTAAATTCTATGACTAAAACTAACGATGAAAGCCTAAAGGTTATGGCTTTAGAGGAAGTAAAAAAAGCTAGAGGCTTTCATAAAACCATACCAGGTTATGAAAAGACACCTCTTGCAGATCTAAGAAGGATGTCAGAACACTTGGGCCTTGCTAGTATTTTCATTAAGGATGAATCCTATCGTTTTGGACTCAATGCCTTTAAGGTTCTTGGTGGATCCTTTTCCATGGCTAGGTACATAGCTAAGGAAACTGGAAGAGATGTTGCAGAGCTGGACTTTGATACTCTTACCTCTCCACAGTTAAGAGAAGAATTCGGTCAAGCCACCTTCTTCACAGCTACCGATGGTAACCATGGTCGAGGTGTTGCCTGGGCAGCAAATAAGCTGGGGCAAAAGTCAGTGGTTTATATGCCTAAGGGCTCTACCCTCACAAGACTTAATAACATAATAGCTGAAGGAGCAAAGGCTACCATAGAAGAGGTCAACTACGATGAATGTGTAAGAATGGCTGCAGCAGAAGCAGCAAAAACTCCTAATGGAGTAGTAGTTCAGGACACGGCCTGGGAAGGCTATGAGGAAATCCCCTCCTGGATCATGCAGGGCTATGGAACAATGGCCATGGAGGCTGATGAGCAGCTAGCAGAAGCAGGAATCGAAGCCCCTACTCATATATTTGTACAAGCCGGGGTTGGTTCTCTAGCAGGAGCTGTTCAGGGATACTTCACCAATAGATACCCTAATAATCCACCAAAGGTAGTAATTGTAGAAGCCGAAGCAGCAGATTGTCTGTACAAGGGTGCTGTTGCTGGAGATGGCAAGGAAAGAATCGTTACCGGTGATATGGAAACTATAATGGCTGGTCTTGCCTGTGGAGAACCAAATACAATCTCCTGGGACATATTAAAGAATCATTCCACCGCCTTTATTTCCTTACCAGACTGGGCTGCTGCAAAGGCTATGAGAATTCTCAGTGCCCCTATAAAGGGTGATCCACAGGTAGTATCAGGGGAATCAGGAGCTGCTGGCTTTGCTGCTCTATACTCTATAATGACCATGGCAGAGCTTGAGCCTTTAAAAACAGCTCTGGAGCTTAATGAACAATCAAAGGTACTGCTCTTCTCCACAGAAGGCGATACAGATCCTGATAGATATAAGGAAATCGTTTGGGAAGGAAAACAGTATTACTAAAATAGCATTATATTTTTTTCAGTGAATTAGATTGATTAATCAAACTATAATACCTATTGGGAGGGTTTAATATGAATTTTGAAAAAGTAAAAGAAGCATCACAAGCCTACTTGCCAGCCATGACTAAGTTTTTAAGAGACTTAGTGGCTATACCTGGCGAGAGCTGTGAGGAAGAAGGAGTAATCAAAAGGATTGAGGCTGAGATGAAGGCCTTAGGCTTTGATAAGGTAGAAATTGATCCTATGGGTAATGTCCTTGGATACATGGGAACTGGTGAAACCTTAATTGGCTTCGATGCTCATATTGACACTGTAGGAATAGGAAATAGAGCTAACTGGTCCTTTGATCCTTATGAGGGCTATGAAACTGATAGTGAAATAGGTGGAAGAGGTACTTCAGACCAGCTTGGTGGAATTGTTTCCTCCGTTTATGGAGCAAAAATAATGAAGGATCTAGGACTTTTAACAGATAAATATACAGCCTTAGTGGTTGGTACCGTTCAAGAGGAAGACTGTGATGGACTATGCTGGGAGTACATTATAAAAGAAGATAAAATCAGACCAGAGTTTGTAGTTTCCACAGAGCCTACGGATGGTGGTATTTATAGAGGTCAAAGAGGACGTATGGAAATCCGTGTTGACGTTGAGGGTATTTCCTGCCACGGCTCCGCTCCAGAAAGAGGAGATAATGCTATTTACAAGATGGCTGAAATACTCATGAACATCCGTGATCTCAATGAAAATGATGCAGCAGAGGATAAAGAAATCAAAGGTCTAGTAAAAATGCTGGATGAAAAATATAATCCTGAATGGAAGGAAGCTAACTTCTTAGGTAGAGGTACTGTTACCACCTCTCAAATATTCTTCACCTCCCCTAGCCGCTGTGCCGTTGCTGATTCCTGCTCTATCTCCTTAGATCGCAGAATGACTGCTGGCGAGACCTGGGAGAGCTGCTTAGAAGAAATCAGAAATCTTCCTGCTGTAAAGAAATATGGTGCTAAGGTATCAATGTACGACTATGAAAGACCAAGCTTCACAGGTCTGGTATATCCTATTGAATGCTACTTCCCTACTTGGGTGCTTCCAGAGGATCACAAGCTAACAAAGGCCATGGAAGAAGCTTATGAGGGACTTTATGGAACCTCAAGATCCGGCTCCTCAGAAACTCATGAATCCAGAATAAATCGTCCTCTTACTGATAAGTGGACATTCTCCACCAATGGAGTTTCCATCATGGGACGTAACGGAATTCCTGTTATAGGCTTTGGTCCTGGAGCAGAAGCACAGGCTCATGCACCTAACGAAAAGACCTGGAAGGATGATCTTGTTAAGTGTGCTGCTGTATATGCTGCATTACCTGAAATGTATTTTAAATAAGGTAAACCATCTAATCTAAGAGAGGGAGCTACCCTTCCTCTCCTAGAAATTAAATATAATGAAAGAATTTTAAGGGGGATTAACATGAAAACTTTAAACGACTATATTGAGAAGCTGAATAAGCTAAACTTCAAGGAAATGTACAACAACGACTTTTTCCTAACTTGGGAAAAGACTGATGACGAGCTGGAGGCTGTTTTTACCATAGCTGATGCTCTTCGCTTCATGAGAGAAAATAATATTTCCACTAAGGTTTTTGAAAGCGGTCTTGGAATATCTCTATTCCGTGACAACTCAACTCGTACCCGCTTCAGCTTTGCCTCTGCCTGCAATCTATTAGGACTTGAGGTTCAGGATTTAGATGAAGGAAAATCTCAGATTGCTCATGGAGAAACCGTTCGTGAAACAGCTAATATGATCTCCTTTATGGCAGATGTTATAGGAATTAGAGATGATATGTACATTGGTAAAGGAAACACTTATATGAAAGAGGTTTCTCAGGCCGTTCAGGATGGGAATGCAGCTGGCATATTAGAGCAGAGACCTACCCTAGTTAATCTTCAATGTGATATAGACCATCCAACTCAAGCCATGGCTGATATGCTTCACATTATCCATGAGTTTGGTGGAGTGGAAAATCTTAAGGGTAAGAAGATAGCTATGACTTGGGCATACTCCCCTTCCTATGGAAAGCCACTTTCAGTACCTCAGGGTATCGTAGGTCTTATGACTCGTATGGGTATGGAGGTTGTTCTTGCTCATCCAGAGGGCTATGAAATAATGTCCGAGGTAGAAGAGGTTGCTAAGGAAAATGCTAAGAAATCCGGTGGTTCCTTTACAAAAACTCACAGCATGGAGGAAGCCTTCAAGGATGCTGATATAGTATATCCAAAGAGCTGGGCTCCTTTTGTAGCCATGGAAAAGCGTACCGAGCTCTATGGAAACAATGATTTTGATGGAATAAAGGCTTTAGAGAAGGAACTATTAGCACAAAATGCACAGCATAAGGATTGGGCTTGCACAGAGGAAATGATGAAGCTCACAAAGGACGGAAAGGCTTTATACCTTCACTGCCTACCTGCTGATATCACTGGAGTTAGCTGTGAAACTGGTGAGGTTGATGCATCAGTATTTGATCGCTATAGAGATCCTCTTTACAAGGAAGCAAGCTATAAGCCATATATCATAGCAGCTATGATATTCCTAAGCAAGTTCCAGGATCCACAGAGAACTCTTAAGGCTTTAGAAGAAAGAGCTGCAAAGAGAAAATTTGACTAATAAAGGAGCTGGAGCCTTATGACAAAGAGAATAGTTATAGCTCTTGGAGGAAACGCCTTAGGCAATACCCTCCCAGAGCAGATGATAGCAGTTAAGCATACCTCAAAGGCTATTGCCGATTTAATAGAGGCAGGCTACGAGGTTATAATATCCCATGGAAACGGTCCTCAGGTGGGTATGATAGATCAAGCAATGACTGTTTACGGAAAACAGAATCCCTCCTCTCCTACCTTTACTCCCCTGTCTGTGTGCGTGGCAATGAGCCAGGCTTACATAGGCTATGATCTTCAAAATGCTCTTAGAGAGGAATTATTAGATAGAGGAATAAAAAAATCCGTAACAACTATAATCACTCAGGTAAGGGTAGATTCTGATGACCCTGCCTTCAAGAACCCAACTAAGCCAATTGGCCAGTTTATGAATGAAGAAGAAGCAAAGCTAGCTGAGAAAAATGGCTTTAAGGTAATTGAGGATTCAGGCAGAGGCTATAGAAGAGTTGTAGCCTCTCCAAAGCCAAAGGAAATAATAGAAATAGAAACAGTTAAGAGCCTTATTAATGCGGGTGAAGTAGTTATCTCCTGTGGAGGTGGCGGTATTCCTGTAACTAGAGAAGGCAACCACCTAAAGGGTGCTGGTGCTGTAATAGATAAGGATTTTGCTAGCTGCCTACTGGCACAAGAGGTAGATGCTGACTTCCTGATAATCCTCACTGCTGTAGAAAAGGTAGCGATAAACTTTGGAAAGCCTGAGGTTAAATGGCTAGACAATATCACCGTAGAGGAAGCAAAACAGTATATGGCTGAGGGACACTTTGCTCCTGGCTCTATGCTGCCAAAGGTACAGGCTGCTGTAGAATTTGCCTCTTCCGCTCCTAATCGCAGTGCTTTGATAACCCTGCTGGAGAAGGCTAAGAGTGGGATTAGTGGAGAAACAGGAACACATATTAAGTAAGGGCAGAGAAGAGAGAAAAGAGAATAAAGCAGGTAAACTAAGAGTAATATGTAATAACTAGGAGTTTAAAAAAGAAAAGTTAAGAACTTGAGGGGTAGGAGGTATAGTTCCTTTTACCCCTTTTGTTGGATGAGGCCCTTTTTTGTGAGGGAGGAGTATACGGGACTTATTATATTATAGGGGGTTAGACGTATGTTAAATTCTAGGGTTCAAGAATCTGTTAAGAGTAAGGGTGCTTTATTTGAGATTTCGGGCAAGCCGTCTTTTGGGTTGGCTTTACCGCAATCCATGCAGCATGTACTAGCTATGCTAGTGGGAAATATTACTCCACCCATTCTAGTAGCTCAACTTCTGGGACTTCCTGAGAGTGACAAAATACTTTTGATGCAGGCAGCTATGGTTATCGGGGGGATAACTACCTTAATTCAGCTTTTCCCTATCTTTGGTTTTGGAATGGGATTACCTAATGTTATGGGTGTTGCTTTTGCTTATATGCCTATTTTGACGGCTATTGGAGTTTCCTATGGTATAAGAGCAATTTTTGGAGCTCAGCTGGTGGCTGCTTTTGCTTCTATTTTCTTGGGAATGCTTATGGGCAAGATAAGAAAATTCTTCCCTCCTATAGTTAGCGGTACAGTGGTGCTGAGTATAGGATTATCTCTGTATAGCACTGCAGTTAACTATATGGCTGGCGGTAATGCTGCTATGAAGGATTTTGGAGCTCCTAAGTACTGGCTTATAACTCTAGTGGTGCTTGGTGTGACTCTCGCCTGCTCTTTCTTTGGTAAGGGTTATGTAAAGGTATCTGGAATGCTTATAGGTATTGGTGTGGGCTATATTATAGCCTTAATAATGGGAAATATGATTAACTTTGATACTGTAAAAAGCGCCTCCTGGATATCCCTACCAAGGCTATTTAAATGGGGCTTAGAATTTCATCCTTCTGCAATTATCTCAATGATTTTAATGTATATTGTTCAAGCAGTACAGACCATTGGAGATGTATCCTCCACAGCCATTGGTGCCTTCAATCGTGAAGCTACGGACAAGGAAATTGGAGGAGCTATTAAAGGACAAGGTATCTGTGGTATGCTGGGAGCCTGCATAGGTGGTCTTCCTACGGATCCATACAGCCAAAATGTTGGACTCATAGTTACAACTAAGGTAGTAGCTAAGAGGGTTTTCCTCATTGTTGGACTTATTATGCTGGCTGCTGGTCTCTGCCCTAAATTCGGAGCACTAATGACCACCATCCCCTACCCAGTACTTGGTGGAGCTACGGTAACAGTTTTTGCTGCCATAACCATGTCTGGAATACAGCTGATATCGGAGCAACCCTTAAACTATAGAAACAAAATGATCGTAGGTATTTCTCTAGCTCTTGGTGTTGGAATAAGCACTGTTACTGCTTCCCTGCAGTTCTTCCCAGTGGATGTTCAAAACATAATAGGAAAGTCTCCTATAGTATTATCATTCTTGGTGGCATTTTTATTGAATATTATAGTTCCTGAGGATAATACAGTGGAGGAATAGTAATATTTTTAAACCTTATACTAAAAAACACCTTCAAGGCAAATAAGCCTTGAAGGTATTTTTTTATCCTCTATGCCCTTGCATCTTATCAAAAGGATACTATTTACCTAAGAATATATAATGTCTCATATTAAACAAGAAATTTTCTACAAATACACTGCTTTTTATTTAAATAAGCTATACGACAAATTAAATCAAATATTTAGTAATTTTTATGTAGACAACCCCTCTTTTATATAGTATATATATAATTACGCTTTTGTTACAAACTGTATTTTATGTATATTTTATTTAAAGGAGAAATTATAATGAAAAATCTATCGAAATTTATATTTTTGTCATTTTCTGTTATTTTATTCACAACTGCCTGTACTAAGACTCCTATTAGTAAAAAAGAAAGCGAACCTACATCAAGTATAACCTCTACAGCAGAAGAAATAGAAATAGCTCAGGATGGATACCAAGCAGATCAAGAAAAACAAAAAAGAGAAGAAGATACCGTAAAGAAAGAAGAAACTCCTGTTCTGGATGAAAAACAAGAGACAGCCAAAATAGAAGAAACTGAAAATAAAGAAAAGGAAGCTCATAAAGCTAAGGTAGAGGATATTTCTAAGGACAAGCCAGCAGAAGTTCAGAAAGCCAAAGAAGCTCCTAAAGAAGATCCTAAAGAATTAGTTGAAAAAAAAGCAACTGAAGAGCTTTCCAATAAGAGACAGAAAATATTATCAGAGGTTACCTTTACTGAGGTTAATGAAACCGTCTATGCAACGGGAGATTTGAATATTAGAAAAGGTCCAAGTACTGATTTTGATAAGGTTGGTGCCTTAAAGCTTAATCAGTCAGTAAAAAGAACAGGAATAGGCTCTAACGGTTGGTCTCGGATTGAATATAAGGATGAAATAGCTTATGCTAGCGGGAATTATTTAATCAAAAATAAAATAGAAACACCCAAGGCTTCTTCTAGCAAAGACAAATGGAGTTATTCAAGAAAAGGCTTAGAGATAAAAATCCAAAAACACAGTGAGTATTTAGAAGGTGGTAATGTAGTATATTGGATTGCTGAAATTAAAAGCGATAATATCAGTGGTGATATTAACACTGCCTTTGCAGGTGGGTCTTATGCCTCAAGTGTAAATACTAAACAGAGAACCAGCACTATAGCAAAGAATAATAACGCAATACTTGCTATTAATGGAGATGCCTCAGGCTTTAGACCAAAGTCCTCCCCCTATCACAACCCTGTTATGATAAAAAATGGTAAGGTTGAATATGGACTTATCCCTGGAAAAAGCATTGGGAAGATGGGTGCTTTAACTAGCTCCGGTAAGCTAGTGATATTTGATCCAAAGGATTATACCTCAACTGAGCAGCTGTTAGATAAGGGCTTTACCGATACCTGGTGGTTTGATACGGCACTAGTGATTGATGGCAAGGTTGAAAACATCTATGATGGTAACCAAAGTAAATATAAGGCTCCCTACTCGGCTATTGGACAAAAAGCTGATGGCACCTTCTTGTTCATCACAGTGGATGGAAGAGGTTCAAACGGAAGTGCTGGGCTAAATTATGGTGGCATGGCAAGGCTAATGAAGAGATATGGTGCACATAATGCTTACCAGATGGATGGTGGTGGCTCTGCAACTATTTGGTTCAACGGGGAGGTGCTAAATAGGCCCAGTGATGGTTCCGAGAGAGCTATAAGTGATATTATCTACGTTAGAAAATAGATAGCATTGGAAGGTACATTAGTAGAACTTGATGAATTATTCTGAATATTCAACAATGACAGACATATATATTCATAAATCATTCTAATTATACATAAACATTGTTTACAAAGTAATTTTATTGTGATAAGATACATTCAAAGCAAAACAAATCTTTAATTCGGGATAGAAAGCCCGACAAGATTGTAATATTGGATAGTCCAAGTGGTACATGCCTCTCCGACTATGAATTTTGAAATTACAATCTTGCCATGCCCCTGTGCATTGCAGGATTTTTTTTGCAAATTTCTTTACCTCAGGGAATAAAGCTTATTCCTTGAGAGTAATACAAGTACATTTTAAGGAGGCTTTACTATGGAAAAGAACAAAAAACAGGATTACCAAGAAGGTATTTTTGACGCAAGAGAATTAGGAACCCCCAAAATGATTCTTCTTGGACTACAGCATACCTTTGCAATGTTTGGAGCAACAGTCCTTGTTCCCATGATCACCGGGCTGGATATATCAACAACACTACTTATGGCTGGTCTTGGAACTCTATTATTTCACCTTATTACAAAGGGTAAGGTTCCTGCTTTTCTAGGCTCATCCTTTGCCTTTTTAGGAGGTTATGCTGCAGTAGCTCCTAAAATAGTAGAAAACGGACAGGAAGTAGCTAATGTTGAAATGCTTCCATACGCTTGTCTTGGTGTTGCCTCTGCTGGTCTTATTTATCTTATTCTTGCATTTTTAATAAAGTCCTTTGGAGTTAAAAGAGTAATGAAATTCTTCCCACCTATAGTTACTGGTCCAATTATTATAGCTATCGGTCTCAGCCTTGCAGGAACAGCTGTATCCAGCGCTCAAACAAACTGGCCTCTAGCACTTATTGCCCTCTCAGCTATTATTATCTGCAACATATGGGGTAAGGGTATGATTAAAATAGTACCAATTCTTATAGGAATTATAGTATCTTACATAGCTGCAATATTTATGAATGTTATAGATTTTACACCAGTACTTGATGCTCCATGGTTCGGTTCTCCTATAAAAGCAGAAGCCTTAGTATTTGGTAATGTTAAGGACTTATCCCTTGCAATTAGTGCAGTCCTAGCAATAGCTCCTATAGCTCTTGCAACAATAATGGAGCACATTGGTGATATCTCTGCTATATCTTCTACCACAGGTAAGGATTTTATAACTGAGCCAGGTCTTCACAGAACTCTTATAGGTGATGGTTTAGCAACTACCTTAGCCTCTCTCTTTGGTGGTCCTGCTAATACAACCTACGGTGAGAATACAGGAGTTCTTGCCCTGACAAAGGTGTATGACCCTAGAGTTGTAAGAATTGCTGCCTGCTTTGCCATAGTCTTCTCTGTAAGTCCAAAGTTTGCAGCACTTATTAATACCATTCCTTCAGCAATTGTAGGTGGTGTATCCTTCGTGCTTTATGGTATGATTTCTGCAATAGGTATCAGAAACCTAGTTGAAAATCAGGTGGATTTCTCAAAGAGCAGAAATCTAGTAATAGCTGCAGTTATCATGGTAACAGCTCTAGGCGGAGTAACAATAGCCTTAAATGAAACAGCAAGCCTTTCTAGCCTCGCAGTAGCTTCCATAGCTGGAATTATATTAAATGCAATTATTCCAGGAGAAGATTATGAAATAAAAGCAAAAGAAGACGAGGCTCCAAAGGGAAATACTTATAACGTATAAGTGCCTATCATTATTAGATAGCTTAAAATAAAGAGACCCTCCCATTATGGGAAGGTCTCTTTATTTAAGTTGCTTTTAAAGCTTCAATTGCATATATAGTTTGATCATTAAATAGAGCTCCTTCTATCTAAGCCGGTAGACCAATCATCAAATTCTCTTTCAGCTTCTTCTTTGCTCTTTCCGTACTTTTCTTGAATCTTTCCTACTATAATGTCTCTTTCTCCATTTAATTGATCTAATTCATCATCAGTAAACTCGCCCCATTTTTTCTTTGCTTCACCCTTGTATTGATTCCATTTACCTTTTAATATGTCCTTATTCATATAAATACCTCCTTAAGATATATTAGCTTCTTTAAGTTATATTATCCTTATGGTAGCTTAATCTATTCATTGTCACAACGGTTTTTGGAACAAATTTACACCTTCTAAACTAAAAGTTTTTATTGTTATTATTCCGTTTTTATTATCTTAATAATTACTCCTGTACGTGCTTAATCACTCAGATATAAATTTAGTTTGAAAAATATGTCACTTTGGTATACTATAATTTAAAAAGATATAGGAGAGTGTACTATGGTTGAATATATATATGATACTCAATTATTAATAGAAGGAGAGAATCTCTCTGAGGATGAAATCAATGATTATATAACAGCTAACATCGAAGGAGACTGCCTCCTTGTGGTTGGCGATGAGGAGCTTATAAAAATTCATTTCCACACCAATACTCCATGGAAGGTTTTAGAGTATGGTGCATCTATAGGAGAGCTTTTTGACGTGGTGGTTGAAAACATGGAAAGGCAGGCTAAGGGGCTGAAGGGCTAGTCCATCAGCTTAAGAATGATTAATGTTTACTTTGCCGTATAATTTAAGGGAAGTCAAATGACTTCCCTTTGTTAAATTTGAAAAACTAACCTTTCATAATTCAAATCTCAATAGCTTTTAAAATAAACTCTTTGAAATAGTATAATGGCCTTAACGTATTGTTATACATCCTGCTTGTAAAAACAACTACTAAATTAAACCTTGGCACAACTATTATATATTGACCGCCATACCCCAAAGCAAAATAATAATTTATTTCTAAGCCATTATTGTTAAATGATGATACCCACCAATGATATGCATAATGCCCAATATCGTCATAAGTCTTATATAATGCGGTTGTAGATTCTTTTATCCATTCACTTGATATTATCTGTTTATCATTTAAACATCCATTATTTAAGTACAGGTTTCCAAACTTCAACATATCATAAGAGATAAGTCTTAATCCATCTGCTCCAAGGCTAATTCCCTGTCTATCGTTATACCATTTAGAATTGCATATTCCAATTTGTTTAAAAAGATGCTCCTTGGCATAATTATGAGCACTCATACCTGTTAGTTTTTGAATAATAGCAGATAATAAATGAGAGCAACCTGAATTATAATTCATGGCTTGTCCAGGACTTACAATAATTGGTCTCTCTAATATAAATTTAACTATGTCATTACTGTATACCATAGGTGAGAAACAGTTCCACTCACCAAATTCAGGCCAATGAAATCCTGGTGTCATGGTTAATAAATTATATATAGTAATTTCTTTCAATCTCTCATCAGTTTGCTCATTAATTATATCACCAAAGAAGTCAGTAATTGGCATATGAACACTTCTTATTAAGCCATTATCAACTAAAGTTCCTATCAATGCAGATACAATACTTTTAGTGCATGAGTTAATTGTTTGAAGACTCCCTGAGATCTTGCTGTTCTTATAAAATTCAAATATCAAAGAATTATCTTTTAGTATAAGACAACTTAATATTTTCTCTTTTTGAATTTTCTTTTTTAACTCATGGAGAATAGTTTCATTCATTTTTTTATCTTCAGGATTATTTTGATCAAAATAAAACTCACACATAAAATCTCCTATTAATGATTAATCCTTTTAATATAAATTGGATCTTGATTTTTATAACCAACTTCAGAAGTTTTAGTAAAGCCACATTTCTCCCAAAATTCTTCAGCAATATCAGTAGTTAAATATATTTGTTCAATACTCTTACCTTTAAGAATTTTTTCAATATGAGTAAACAGAAGCTTTCCTAAGCCTCTTTTTCTATACTCTTTTTCAATATAGAATTCACGGATAAAGCCAAAGCCTTCCTTCTGGCACCAATCACTTCTTGGATCATCTATTTGGTAAATAATAAAGCCTACTGTTTTTTTATTTATCTTAATCAAATAAAGAGGCGAAACTTCTCCTTTGGCCGCTTCAATTATTTCTGAACATATCCCTTCAATTTTAGAGTATTTCAGTTTAATCAGACAGTCATTTAAGAAGTATGAATTAAACATACTAACAAATGACTCATAATCACCTTCTTCAAAAGCTTTGATTTCTATATTACTATCCTTATCTAATTTGTCCCTCTTTACAGGACTAATTGAAACTACACTATCAAAGAAATCTTCTCTAGTAATTTCGTAGTCAACAGCAGTTCGCCAGTTTCCTAGCTGATCTTTCCATGCATTTTCTTGTATTCCAATTTTCTTTGCTCCAATTTTAGCTTCATAGACGTGCTGAGCTCTTTTATTTTCAAGAGTTGTATCCCATAGAATTTTCTTTATAGGAAACCTGGTATTAATAGCTTCATCAGTGAAAATAAATTCAAAGAGCATGGTAATAATTTTAGGTCCATAGCCTTTGTTCTGATAATTAAAGTCACAGATCTTCCAGCCTGGATAAGCAGCATCATCATCATTTATTTTATAGTTCAATTCGCCTACAGGCTTGCCATCAATTTCAATAATACAAAGCTGACTTAGTTTTCCTTCCCATCTATTTATACTATTAATCGTGTCCTCTAAAGATTCTCCCAAGCCTTTAGGAAAACCTGCATGTTCCATAACCTGTCCATCATTCCACCAACGATTTAACTGAGCTGCATCTTCTATAGTAGCACTTCTAATCACAATATTATCCTTTTCGATTCTCATACTTTCCTCCATTTTTTTATTGGAGGGTTTATAGGTTGTGCACCCTCCCTACACTCTTGGCTATAATTTTCATCATATTAACCACTTCCTTTCCTTATTCTTTCTATGAAAACGCCTTAGCGTTATAGACTTAAGTTAACCAGAGGCTTTATTTTAAATGTGCTTTTAATCTAATTATATATTTGCACTTCTTTTTCTCTCCTATTTTATATAGCTCATGATTCTTGGGAACATCCATAATACCAATGAATTTAGCGCCACTGTGTTCACAGGTTTTTCTCGATGCTATATTATCTGGATTGCAGGTTATAATAACCTCTTCCATCCAGTGCTTCTTTGCTAATGACAATAATAACTTACAGGCCTTTGATGCATAATGATTTCCTCTGAAGGTTTCATAGATTACGTAGCCTATATTTCCACCGTATTCAATATTCTTATTATAGCCTATACGAAGATCGCATACGCCTACCTCTACTTCATCCTTTCGCCTTACAATTTTGAAATAGTATGCAGGAACATATCCTTTGGCTATGTTTTCATCGGCAGTCTTATATAAACTTAAATAAATCTCTTCATTTTTCAAAGCACTGGTATCAAAGAACATTTTACCCCTCCAAGAAACTTCAGAATATAATGTAAACAGCTTTATTTAAAACTTAATTCGTAGTAAGCTAAGGCCTCATCATCATATAAATGCTTAAATCCCAATTTTTCTAAAATGTGTTTGCTTCTATTATTTCTATGTACTGCATCTGCATAAATAGTCTTAAATCCTAATGTATTTATTGCATAATCAATAATCAATTTCTCTGCTTCTGTACCGTATCCCTTGCCCTTATGTGAATCATTAACTAGACAAACACTTAAAGTTCCACACAATTTTTCTCTATCTATTCGCTTTATTTGGATTTCACCAATAGTCTTATCATTAAAGGCTATTGCAAAGAAAAGCCTACTCGTATCTAAAACTTTATTTTGATAATATATATCTACTTTTTCCTTATCATAAGCATAAACTTCATAGGTCATAGCAGAGTCAGCCACATAATCTTTAAAAAAATCATGACATCTTTCTTTTGTATATGGAACTAAAACTATCTTCTCTCCTTTTACTTCCAGTTTAACCACCTCATTTACTGCTTAATAGCTTGCCAAAAGAGTATATAAATCCCCATATTCCAAGCATAACGAACATTGAAGAGAATTCCACTAATTGCATGCTGAGGGAAAAAGTCAAAAAACCAACGATTGCACCTAAAATATATATTTTTTTCATTGTACCTCTCCCGTTCTTATCTGTACTTTTATTCACCTCAGTGAATTTAAATATTTCTCCAACCTCATTTTTTGAGCTTGTACATATTTCATTGTATCAACGAAATTTAAAAACTCTTCCTTGTTTAACCATAAAAATGATATTGTTTCCCCTTCTTGCAGCATTATAGACTCCTTAACACAATTTGTTTCACATATATAGCCATGATATAGGGTATGTTCACTGATATATCTGTACATTAATTTTAAATCCTTTGCATCTATTCCCGTTTCCTCTTTAAGTTCTCTTAAGGCCGCCTCATATGAGCTTTCTCCTTTTAATGCACAACCACTAGCAGTAGCTTCATATAATCCAGGATAGTTTTTCTTATTCCAATCTCTCTGCATTAGTAAGTACGTTCCATCCTTATGCTTTACTAACACTTCACATACCAAATGATATAAATCCTTAGGTATCTCTCTTCCTCTAACTAAATCACAGCCCGCAATAGTTCCATCTTCTCTATAGGCATCCAATATCTCCATTTATTATCTCCTATATATGTTCATTTATATTAGTTACAATAGGATAGTTGCTTATTGTCTACAATTTCAAATCTTCATGGTACCAACCGATAAAAGGGAAGATTATTATAAAAGATATTAATAGCAGTATAAAACTAATCTTTTTTACCTTACCCATAAGATACTTCTCCCATTTATTTCAATATTTGTATAATAATATTATACCACCTTATAACCTAAATATTTATATATAAATTGAAAAACTAACTTCCGTTTATAATCCTAAACTGAAGTTAGTATTGCAAAGTATCTGATATAATGAATTGATATTTTCTAAATATTTTTTATTTTAATATTATCTATATAATTTCTTATGTAGACTTAAGCCAATAATTATACAATATTATAAATTATGTGATAATATTGTATAATTATATTAGTCCATTTTAATAAGATATAATTCCGATAAATTCTATTTGATTGGATAAGAACAAAAGTAAAGAAGGGAATTCACATGAAATTAAAAACCAAAATAAATATGCCATTAACTTTGAGTGTAGGACTAGTAGCTATCACTATTATATGCGGATTATTTTTACTATTTTTTGGTATATTAGAGACAATTGACTATAATAAAACCATAAAAAATTACAAAAAGGTTGATGGGTATCTTTTAGATTATATCTTAGAATCAGAAGACAAATATGATTCCGTTAGAAAAAAACATACTTCCGCCACATATAAGCTAATATATAATTATTCAGTTAATGGACAGGAATACAAGGTTTCAACGGATTATAGTACAGGCATCCTTCCTGAAATCGGAAGTAGAAAAGAAATTTTCTATAATCCTAATAATCCTGAGGAAGCAATAATAGTTGGTCCTAATAGACATAATATTATGTTGTTTATCGGTGCTATGTTTGCTGGTATACCTTTGCTTTTAGGAGCATCTATTTTTTTCAGTACAAAAGAAAAAAAGAAAAAAAACTCCATTGATATAGCTGGGATTGTTTCAGGCTTGATTCTTATAGCTTTTAGCTATGGAATGATGTATATGGCAGCAGGAGAATATACTATTCATGGGATATGGGAGTTTTATGTAACCTCTTTCGCATTTCCATTATTGATCCTGCCTATATTAACTTTTGCTGGAGCTTTTTTATGTGTAAAAAGCATTTTCTTCCCTGAAAGAAAGAAAATAAGCCGTAAGAAAAAGAATAGATAATAATTAAAACCTTCATTAACTTATTCAACATCCAAAGTAAAAAGCCACAACTCTGTGGCTTTTTAAACTCCTTATAGCTTATCTTCATAAACACATTCTAAATATATTTTCGATATCATGCTGATTCAATGGTCTAAATCCAGGAATTGTTTCATTCATGCAAGCTTTCCTCGCCATGACAGGAAAATCTTCTTCCTTAATTCCCACTTTGGTAAATGTATCATCCAATCCTAATTGATTGAAGAGAAAATCACTTAGTAATTGAATACTTCTCTTTGCTATGTCCATAGATGGAAGCGTTGGATCAATTCCAAATACATTTACACCAAACTGCACATATTTAGATACGGTTGTATCATCGAGACAATACTCCATCCATCTTGGTGTCAGAATCGCCAGGCCCAAGCCATGGGTAATGTCATAGAATGCAGAAAGCTCATGCTCCATGGGATGGCAGCTCCATGCCTGATCTTTTCCCCCATCTACAAAGCCATTAATAGCCCAAGATGAAGCCCACATTAGGTTTGCTCTCGCCTCATAATCATCGGGTTTTTCTAGTGCAATGGGTGTATATTTAATTACTGTTTTCATCAGACCTTCCATAACACAATCAAGCATATAAAGATCCTGATTCATATTAAAATACACTTCTATGATATGGCTTAAAATGTCTGCAGCACCACAGGCAGTTTGGTATTTACTTACACTGTAAGTAATTGTAGGATCAAGGAAGGATACCTTAGGCTGAAGCAGTGGGTCCATACGACCAATTTTGTCCTTGGTTTCAAGATTACTTATAACTCCCCCTGCATCCATCTCCGAGCCTGTGGCTGACAGTGTTAATACTGTGATAAGAGGCAGTGCCTTTTCAACAGGAGCCCATTTACTAAAGAAATCCCATGGATCATGATCAACATATGCTCCAGCCGCCATCCATTTGGAAGCATCCAATACGGACCCTCCACCAACAGCAAGGATTACATCAATATTTTTCTCCTTACAGATTTTTGCTCCAGCTCTTACAGAGTCAATTCGTGGGTTTGGTTCAATTCCTGAAAGCTCATATACTTCCAATCCAAACTTATTCATCTCTGCCATAAGAGTATCATACAGGCCAATCTTCTTGATGGACCCACCACCATAGGCCATCAACACTCTTTTTCCGTATTTACTAAGTTCTTCACCTAAATGTCCAAACTGATTTTCTCCAAAATACACCCGAGTTGGAATGTCATAAACAAAACTATTCATCATTTCATCTCCTTTTTTAAAATAAATCAGTACTACTAGAACAAAGTATACTATACCCGCAAAGGATCTAAAGCAGCTTTGCCATATAAAACTCATCAATAAATTCTCCATTGACAAGCATAGACTTCTTTTTAACCCCTTCAATGACAAAGCCATTTTTCTCATAAAGCTTCTTAGCTATATGATTAGTACACACTACCGTTAATTCAAGCCTTGTTATGTTTTTTGCTCTTGCCCATAAATCCAATCTTTTAAAAAACTCACTGCCAATCCCTTGTCCTCTGTATGCCTCTCGTATTCCCACCACTATATAAGCTGTATGCTTTATCCTATTAGGTCCACCTCTTTGACCAGAGAGAAATCCAACAATTTGCTTATCCTCTTCTGCAACTAATAATAGAGCTTTCCCTTCTATGGAGTTCTTTATAAGATTATTAATTGAATTATCATTCCTAACTCTTTCATTAGGCTCGTACATCATATAGCTTGTCTCTTTGTCCAGCTGAAACTGCATTTGCCAAAAGGCAGCTGCATCACTATATTCAATTTCTCTTACAATCATTTATCTATTCCTCCATGCTTTCATCTCCAAGATAGACTATAGTCTCTTCCCCATTATACAAGTTCATTATCTGCTTTCTTAATCTCGAAGGATATAAAGGCTCATTTATAAGATTTTCAATAGATAGCCAATCATAGCCTATTTGGTTACAGTCACTAATGATTTCAGCACCCTGGATTTCACTGATATACTCACATAAAAATACTAAATCAACTCTATGAAAGGACTCTCCCCTTACTCCTTCAATTACAAATTCAAGGGACTTTGGTTCAACGATATATCCGAATTCTTCTTTAACCTCTCTTATAACAGCCTCTTCTAAGGTTTCTCCAGATTCCTGCCCTCCTCCAGGCATTATGTAGAAGATATCTCCCTTATCATTAATTTTAGTTGCCAGCATTTTACCGTCCTTAATGATCAGTGCCTTTGCAGAATTGCGTATTCTTCTTTCCATAGCTTATTCCTTTCATGGTTTTACTGATTGTCACTTGGTGTGATTCTCTCCTTCAGATCATACTCCATAACTACCTCGTCCTCATCTATTACTCCCGTATGTTTAAATCCCATCCTTAGGTAGAAATCTCGTGCTCTTTCATTGCCCTCTATATAGCAAAGGATTATCGAAGCATACTTGTTTTCATATTTTATTATGGATAACCAAAGATCCATGGCTACCTTCCCGTAGCCTTTTCCTTGATATTGTTCTGCTATCATAAATTCTTCTAAAACGCATAATAATCTATGATTTTCTTCATAATCTCGTTGCATTAATAATCCTATAGGTGTATCCCCTTTATAAATTGGATACACACAGCTATTATATTCTCTATAAGCAAAAGCTCTGGCAAGTATAACCACATTTGAAGGAACATAAGACTGCTGATTCTCCTTAACCTTTAAGCCATTAAATATACGCCAATTATCTGGGGTAATAGTACCTAAACGAATCTCTTCATTTTTTGTAGTGCTTGTATCACACAACATCTTTCCTCCTGTTAATCCACTAGAATTTATTACAATCTCTTCACAAAGAAGTGCTCAGAAAAGCCATCGATTTTATTCTCATAAGCACCCACCTCTTCATAGCCTAAGGAAATATAGAAGTCTCTCCCTTGCCAGTTAAAGGTATCTAATCTGATCATATTGGCACCCAGCAGCTTTGCTCTTTTTTCTATTTCTCGCATTAATAACGTGCCTATTTTCTTACCCCTATAATTCTCATCAACAAATACAGTTGAAACATACAGTATCTTGAATGCAGTCATACAGGCATCTGCCCCAGCTATTACCTTATCATCTTCTATAATACCAATACTTATACTACCCGACATTTTATAGGTTATATGTTGCTTATCATATTCATCTAGGCGTTCTTCAATATAGTCCACCTGATTATCATTAAGATCAATAACTTTATAATCCATATGTTCATCCTCCTTAGTACAAAAATTTTTCCTATTTTACTTATGCGCATTATAGTTATCCAAGCTATAGAATTTATTTAGCTTTCTAGTTAATCAATTTCTGTATCATATTGATTGAAAATAAAAATACTATAAGCTCCAACACAAATAAGCTGAAAGTACAATAAGTCATATAATAAAGCTACCTAAATAAATCAGTATCAATCTCCACAACGGAACCATTATCCGTTTTAAACTTAGTCATTTGATCAAAGGATGTACTAGTTAAATAACATTGTATGCTCATAATTACTGCACTATGGGTAACAATTACAACATTTTCACTATTCTCATTAATAATATTATAGATTGCCATCAAAACCCGCTCTAGCATATCTTGATAGGATTCACCCTTTGGAGTTTTTGTGTATCTTCGTTTTATAAACCATTCTTCATATTCTGATGGATACTTGTCTTTAACTTCTGACCAGGATAAGCCTTCCCATAAACCGAAATTCATCTCCTTGATTCCATCTAAAGTTACATATTCTATATTAGTATTTTCGCTCAGAACTTCAGCAGTTTTAGCTGCTCTCTTTAAAGAGCTCGAATAAATTTTTGAGAAGCTGTAATTCTCGGCCAATAGCTTTTTGCTTAATTCCTCTGCCTGCTTAACACCTATTTCATTTAACTCTATATCGCTACTTCCTTGTATCTTCCCTTTTAAATTCCAATCAGTTTGTCCATGTCTTATAAAAAATAATTTCATAAGTGCATCCCTACCTTTAAAATATGATTCTATTTATCCTCTGTTAACTCCAATATATCTCCTTCTTCAATCAAGCCTTCAGCATACTCTCCACTTTTGAAAATCAGACCGCTCCCTTTAATCTCAAATCGATAAACCTCATCATCATTTACTCTAAGGATTAATTCATTATTCTCCTTACCCCTCTATTATTGCTTTCATTATAGTCTAAGATAGTGGTATAACTTCAACAGGAAAATCTGAAGATGGTATAGGTAGTGGCTGAACTGGTGAATCAGTATTATTGTCAGGTGAAGTATCCTCTACTCTTATTCCTCCTTCCTCTTCAGTTTCTTTTATATCTGGGATATTTGATTTTTTAGGTGCTTCTATTATTACTTTCGTCGCCTTTTCTTTAAGTATATCATTGTTATTATTTTTCATAACAAGATTAATGGTCATAAAGCTAATAAAACCCATAAAAAATATAAGTAAAATATATCTAGCATTACTTGATATTTCAATTAATACCCCTCCTAGAAATACTTATTAAATTGTATTATCTAGCTACATAGTAAATTACTGTTGAACTACTAACAACTATAATACCCTTCATCTTAATTATGATTACTTCTTGAAAAATCCAAACAGATTAAATATAAGACCAACTATTAATAAAGCTGTACCAGCTAAATAAGAAACATAACTAGCAAGATCATTACCAGATATACCTGCATTTAGCAAGGCCACTCCAACTATGCTCAGCTCTAGACCTAATAGCATCAGCTGACCTGAAGTCTTGTTTATTTTCACATTACTTAGTATAGCTATAGTTAATAATCCTGCAGCAATTGCAGTTAATATATCCATAATATTTCTCCTTTTTAAATCATCTTTCCGAAACCTTTACCAATATCCCATCAATCTCCTTATATTCTCGTTCTTTATTTATTTCAATGTTCCCTCTGAAGAAAAGTCGAATAAACTTTAGATAAACACTCTTACGGCTCATAGAAATCAATTTGCCTTAGCCCAATTTCACGGATGTGGTTCAACTCTTTGGCATTCATTACCCCGTACTTAAATAAATTTAGATATTCTTCAGAAACGCTTTGATTAAAAATCAACAAATCATCAGTGTTTATTGTGACAGGTATTCCATGGTCGTATAGCTTTCTAATAGGGTGAGTTGAATAGTTTTCCACGACACGCAGCATAACATTGCTTGATGGACATACATTCAACTGTATCTTATGCTTTGAGAGCCAATTCATTATAAATTCTGACTTTGCAGATGCTACTCCATGGTGAACTTCATCTAGCTCTAACTCTTCTACAGCTTCCATCACATCATCGGCAGTTCCGAATTCGCCAACATGTGCTTTCAATCTGAGCCCATATTCCTTTGCTTTTCTATAAATCTTCTTGAAATTTTTTATGGGCTGCTGATTTTCGACACCGTTAATATCAATAGATTTAAACCAATTGTAGGATAATACTTCATCAAGCCTTGAGAGTTCTTTATCGACATCACATCTTCTTTCAAAGGCCAACTCTGGTAAAAATATTGTATCGGGCGCTATTTGCTGATTAAAGCTTTTCATTTCATATATAAATGCGTTTACATCCATACCTCCGATGGTCATTTGTTCATCAAGTCCAAAACTTGCTGCCAGTACACCAATATTGTCATCTGATGCCTGTACAAATGCAGCTTCAAACCTCTTTATAAAAGGACAACGTTTTCTTATATTTTCATTAAACCATCTATCCATATGAATTAATGATTCAAATGTTGCAGGTGGCAAATCAATTTTCAAATTCAATTTGGAGGAAATATATCTTACATTGCCTCCCTTTCCTAAATGATTGTGCAAATCACTTTTTTCAATTGACCTTATACCACTTAAATCATGATTTTGCAGAAAAGTTTCAAAGAGTTCATTCATAATATTTCTCCTTTGAACTCAGCCATATATAGCAGCTATATTACACTATTAGAGTTATATGCTATAAATACATAAAACCATCCTAGTCAGCATCTTTTTCAATAACAATATATGCTTGTCCTGATATTGTACTATCACTCATAGAGCAGGCAGATATATGCTTAACCTTCCACCCTTCTTCTAAATACTTATTTACCATAGACAACCCATCATTTTCTTTTGAACCTAGCGATTTTTCAAAACTTCTCACCCATATTACCTTTTCCATAATCAATCTCTCCCCTTAAATAGATATAAATTCTATATTCCATACTTATAGTTCCAAGCTAATTAGTAGAATAAAGAACATGTCTCCTTAGAGCATTTCCCTCGGGAACCTTTGGGTGTTCAAATTCCATAACCTTTACCATGCCAATCTTCTTCATTACATTTTGAGAAGGAATATTGATATTAGAAGTAAAACTATATACCTTATTGAAGCCTAATTTATCAAACCCATACTTCAAGCATGCCTTTGCTCCTTCTGTAGCATAACCTTTACCCCATGCTTCATATTTAAGTCTCCACCCAATTTCAATGCAGGGAGTAAATGAAGCTTCGAAGGTTGCTCGATGAAATCCTATAATACCAATGAAGCTGTTATCATCCTTTGCTTCTACTGCATAAAGACCATAACCATAATCAGTGAATTCAGTGATTATTCTGTTGTAAAATGCTTTTGTTTCCTCTTCAGAAAGTAGTGCGGGGTAATACTTCATTACCTCAGGGTCCCTATTCATAATCTGAAATTCGTATAAATCTTGTTTCTTCCAATCTCGGAATATTAACCTTGGTGTTTCAAAATAAATCATACTTTACCTCCTTAGTTAAAAAAACAAATGTATTATTTAGAGCAGCTTAGCCATATAATATTCATCAACATACTTCCCATCCACAACCATGGCATTTTTCCTAATCCCTTCGATGATAAAGCCACTTTTTTCATATAAATGCTTAGCAATACTATTAGAACAAACTACCATTAATTCAAGTCTTGTTATATTATTTTCCCTGGCCCAAAAATCCAATCTCTCAAAAAGCTCAGTACCTATACCTCTTCCTTGAAAATCCTTACGTATTCCAATTGCTATATATGCAGAATGCTTAGTTCTGTTAGATACTCCTCTTTGAGCAGATATAAAGCCAATAATTCTATTATCCTCCTGAGCAGCTAAAAACAGATCTTTGCCCTCTACGGCATTCTTAATAAGATTATTAATCTTATTAGTTTTTATCCTTTCGTTAGGCTCATAGTTCATAAAGCTTGTTTCCTTATCGAGGGCAAACTGCATTTCCCAAAAAGCATCTGCATCATCAAACTCAATATCCCTAATAATCATAATTGTTTACTCCTATATTATTGAAGCTTATTCATAAACTAGTTGTCCTATTAAAATTCTCATAATCAGAACACTTCTATATCTCTGATCATTGTGTAACCGTAAGTAGTAAAATACTTATTCCAAAACCCTCTAGCATTGGGATTAGCTGTCCCATGTTCTACCCAAAGTCTATGAGCATCTTCTTTAGCTAAAATATTAGACACATAATCTAACATGCTTTGGGCAACCATACTTCCTCTATATTTAGGCAATACATATGCTTCACCGACATTATAACAATCAGCTTGTCTATTTATAAAACTATTCCCATCTTTATTTGCAGTAATAATCCCAACTAATTCTTTCTCTATTTCTGATACCACAACTCTCGTATTATTATCCATTAAAAAATCTTTATATACTGCTTCTGTGAATTCAGTACCAGAATAAAAAACAGGACTTTCTTGTAAATGTTTAATTAAACCTTTTAGCAGTTTCCATATTTCCTCCCAGTTCTTCACAACTTCATCCTTTGATAGTTCTTTAATCTTTACATTTGTACTGCATGAAACATCAGAATTAATATAACGAATACCTTCTTCACACTGTATTCCAAACTGCAAAAAAGAAAATAGCTGGATTACTTCAGAGTCATGAGCATATAGTTTGATTTCAAAATGTACCTTTTGATTAATACACAGCTCCTCAGCTAGTTTTTGAAATAACATTGATATTACCTTCACTCTACTTTGCCCCTCTGCACCACAACCACATAATGGAACCATACACCAAAGGGTTCCATCACTTTTTCTTATTTTTCCATAAACTAAATATCCCACTAATTTTTCATTTTCTAGACATAGGAAACCTTTATTATTTTTAAATGCAGCAAACATTTCTTTAGAAATTTCAGCTCTACTGCAGTTATCTATAGCTTCTACCTGTTTACCTTCTGCCATATAACTATTGAAAGCTATATCAACAGCTTCCTCAAAATAGTCCATTTTAGCATTTATAATTTTCATGTATTCGCTCCTTAGATATGATACTAAAATATAATCGACGTAATTTCTGTTCTTGTTTCAGATTTGAAGATCTGGAAAGAGAATATAGATGCTCAATCTATTATTATCATACTTTGCTGATATAGTTCCATTCATTTGCTCAATTAGAGTTCTAGCAATGGTTAAGCCTAAGCCTGTTGATTTTTTAGCTGCTTCAACGGTGTAAAATCGGTCAAACAATCTGCCTACCTCTCCCCTATTCAATCCAGAGGCTGTATTGGTAAAAATAATCTCGCCTGCTTCAGATAAAGTTATATCCAAATCTCCGTCACTATACTTAATGGCATTGTTTATAAGATTAGCAAATACACGAGATAAGGCAGAACCATCAATATTTCGAATTACTTTATCTTCAGGCATTTGAATAATTGGAATGATATTACCTTCGTTAAGTGAAGTATAAAAGGCAGCTATACTTTCTTCTAAAACGCTGTTAATTACAACAGGCTTTCTAACCGCATCACGTTCTTTTGTAATGATCACCGAGTACCGAAAGAGCTCCTCAGTAAGTTGTATTAATATTTCTGTTCGATTTCTAATTACATCAATATACCGCTCAGCTATCTCTGCATTTTCTTCTTGCTTAAGTAAATCCAGGTATCCACGAATAGCAGTTAATGGTGTTCGTATATCGTGAGAGATATTTGTAATGGCATTTTTCAACTCCATATCACCCTGTTGAAAACGATGACGCTCAGTACGAAGTGTACGGAGCTGGATATTTATCGTATTTGCCAATTTTCCCATATATTTATCCTTTGAAGAAATATCAATCAAGGTGTTAGTATCGGTTATGAGCCTGTCGGCAAAGGCAGTTTCGATTTCCCTTGCAGCCTTGTGCATTAAATGTATTTTTAAAAGCAAAGCTATAATAATTGCAGCCATAACACCAATTACATACCATAACCACATTTCCATGTATAAACTCCCTTACTTAATATCTTTTTTCTTAAAAACTAAAAGCCCTATTGCTGTAAGAATTGTAATTTCTACAACTGAAGATAAGAAAATTTTTATATGAGGATTTTCCATCACTTTTGAGCTAGCATATTCTTCATATCTATCGTACATAATCTGAAATTCATAAACTGCTTGTCCATATGGATTAATAAGCAGGAGACCCTGGTGTATTGTTCTAATACCACCCTCTAGGTAAAGTACATTTGGCATAGGTTCGGAATATCCCTCTTCTAGCTCAAAACTATTTGGCATACGCATTTCAGAGTGCTGGAGTTTACTTAATGAATTACTTCCTGTCTCCATAAAAAAGAAAGATAAAGTCAAAAGAATAATCAAACTCACAACTTTAGAGGTATTTACCATTGAAACAAATACCGACAGTGCTGAAAAAATTAACACTGTACAAATACACACAAGATAATATCCAAATAACGTACTAAATGAAAATTCAAATTTCCAACCTCTTATTAGCCCTGCAATAATTATATAAAGAACAGATAGATTAAGCACATTTACACTTGCAAAAGAATGCAGAACAAGCTCCGTCAGGTAGATTGAGTTTCTGGTATGGCCTGTTGAAAGCTTGTTGCGAATAGCTCCGCAAGAATATTCTTCTCCGATAAACTGTGAGATAACAACAGCAGTTCCTATTCCTATAAAAGGTATAGTAGCAAACAGAAAACCATCAATGGTGACTTCATAACCATAATCACTGAAAATTATTTTATGAAGTGGATAAACTATAAATGCAAAGCATTCTATCAGATAAAGTCTGTACTTAAGCAGTCGATGAACCTCAGCAGATAATAATTTATTCACTTCTGCCACCTCCTACAAGGTTAATATAGTAGCTTTCCAGACTTTCATCACGATCCTGCATGGAAATCACTTCGCAGTTTTCTTTTGCCAATGCCGATATAAATGAAGATATTTTCATTTTTGCAAATACATCAACAGTTGTATCAGAAAGGATTTTATAATGAATATTCATTCCGTCAAGTACTCGGGCAAGAGCCTTTGTGTTACTCACTTCCATACGGACGTACTTCTTACAAGCATCATTCAATTCTTCAGCACTGATTTCTTTCACAATACATCCCTTGTCGATAAAGCCATAGTGTGTTGCAAGCTTTGAAAGCTCGTCAAGAATATGGCTTGAAATCAAAACTGTGATCTGCTGTTCACGGTTGAGTTTCAAAATTAGTTCTCTCATCTCAATAACGCCCTGTGGGTCAAGTCCGTTGACAGGCTCATCCAATATCAAGAAATCAGGGTCGCCAACAAGGGCTATGGCAAAACCTAATCTTTGACGCATACCGAGAGAAAAGTTTTTGGCTTTCTTCCTACCTGTATCTTCAAGCCCTACTAATTTCAGAATTTCATATAGTCCGTCAAAGGACGGAAGACCAAGAATTCTATATTGTTGCTTAAGGTTCTCCACTGCCGTCATGTCAGGATACATAGACGGAGTCTCTACAATAGCTCCTATCCTTCTACGTGATTTCACGATATCTTTATCGGTATTTTTTCTTCCATATAGCGTGTAAATGCCAGATGTAGGCTCTTGAAGCCCACAAATCAGTCTAATGAGCGTTGTTTTACCAGCACCATTTTTCCCAACGAAGCCGTAGATAGCTCCTTTGGGAACATTCATAGATAGTCCGTTCAATGCTTTGAAATGCCTGTATTTTTTGCTCAAAGCATCTGTCTTAAGAACATAATCCATAAAGTTAACCTCCTTTATTTGATGCTGATATTCTACCGCGCAACAGTAAAGAAATCGGTAAATATTACAGTAAAGAAATAGTAAAGATTTATTCTTCCCGCAATTTGAAGCCTATTCCCCAAACTGCTTCTATATAATCCTTATCATTTACTTCACGAAGCTTTTTTCGTAAATTGCTTATGTGCATTTTTAGAGAACTCTCTGTACAATCAGGAGTATCCTTACCGATACGATCTAACAACAGGGATTTTGTAATTATCTGCTTAGGGTTTTGCATAAGCAGTTTCAAAATAGCATATTCAGTTCTCGTCAGCTTCATCTCATTTTCATCTATAGTTACAACATGGGTATTTCTATTAAGTGTTATATCATCAAAGGTCAAAACAGAAGCTAATCCAGAGATTGAAGCATTGCGAAGCTGTACAGCAATTCGAGCTAAAAGCTCCTTTGTATTAAAAGGTTTAGTCACGTAATCTGCAGCGCCGCCCATGAGTAAATCAACCTTGTTATCAACATCAATCTTCGCACTTATGACAATGACAGGGATTCCTTTTATCTGAGGAAGCACATCTTCTCCCTTTAAGCCTGGCAGCATTAAATCAAGCAACACAAGATCTGGATTTGATTGAGCTAGAACAAATATCGCTTCAGTCCCAGAATAGGCGCGAGAAACACAATATCCCTCTTTACAAAGTAATTCTTCAAGTACATTTCCCACATATATATCATCATCAACAATCAATATATTTTTCACAATCCTTCATCTCCGCCCAGTTCATAATTTGCTTTCAATCTGCCTATTATCTTTATCTAATACCCAATTAATCCCATGGTAAGTCCTGTAGTTATTAAATATTATAAAACACCACTCCAATAATAAATATATTAATAACTAATATTAAAGAAGAGCTAATGATAGCTAATGTCTTAGATATATTCAATACTCTCCTAACGCCTATAACATCTCCAAAATCAAATGTGCTACCTAAAGTAAAATACAAACTATCAATAACTAAAAATACCATTGATACTATACATAAAAATACTTTGATAAAGCTATTATCAAATAAAGTAAAAACTATTGCGAAAATATATCCCAAGGAATTAGTTATAATATAACCAGCTCCAGCAATTACAGCCCACTTTTTTTCTACTTCATCGGTAAGGTCAGGCTCATTCTCATAAAACACTCGTGTGCCACCCTTATAGGTCAGCCACTGTATCTTTATAACCTTTTCACCTAGTAGCTTTGCTGCTAATACATGAGAAAATTCATGTATTATATGCTGCAAGCCTAGGGCAATTAGTAAGAATGTTAGCATTACAATAATCCTCATAAATATACTCTCTTACATATATAAATTTATAAAACCTTAGTCACATGTCCATTATCTATCAAGAATATATCACCTTCAAACAAGGTATCATTGTCAGTACATATGATTGCCCCCTCATCGCATATCCCATATAATGAATGCTCCTTGGAAAGTTCAAGTAATTCTTCTGATACATTATCTTTATCCAGATGGGGCTCAACGGAAAAGTCAACTAAGCCAAGAGCTTCATATATTTCCTGCTTATCATGTTCACAGGTCAAGGTACATACAGCTGTTTTAGCCATGTTTATTGCTCCTGCACTCATTCCAATAACCACACCTTTATGTTCTCTTATCAATGGTATAAGTCCATAGGCTTTTAAATAACCAAACTGAGTGGGGGTATCGCCTCCAGCAAGCCATAGAACATCGGCAGCCTTTACTATCTCCTGCGCTTTTTCTTTTGATAATCTTCCATCTATTACTTTTACATCATCAAAGGTTATCCCACAATCAGAAAACATATTTAAAAAATGCTTACAGTACCAATCAGTTTTTTCATATATCTTTTCAAATTCAGAAGCTACAAAAACAAGGTTCATACCTGATTTTATATATAACTTTAGCACTCTGCTAAAATCATCTGGAAATCCATTATCAAATCCGCTTGTCAGTATCTTTATCATCTCAACCCCTTTTTCATGTTTGCTTATATTCCTTTACTTAAATAACTATAAGAATGATCATTATATAGAAATTATTTCTTATTTTTTTGTCCTAAAAGTATTGGTGTTATATTAAGTAAAATAGATATAATGGTCAAAACCCACAAAGCCATTTCCATGCTAGGTACTACATCTAATAAAGCCGCCCAATCTTTCACCTTTACCCATCTAGATACAAGACTGTATTCTGCGCAAAGGGTTAATGCTGTAAATGATAATCCCATTGCCATAGCAAGCTTATAATCCTTTCCTGTCTTATACATATAAAGATTGATAAAAGTTGCTATTATAGCAATACCCCCTAATATTATCCACATAATTTAACCTCCCTTATATTTTTGTTTATGTCATATAATTTTATAGAGCTTCATTCTTAATTTGCTTTATTTCTTCTTTAGAAAATACCTGGTACTATATTAGAAATCCATAGCCCCAGTAAAAATGATGCTGTATTTGCGACAGCAGAATACCAGAATGGATGGTGTTTCACTTTTGTTAATACATTTTCACGTCCAACAAATTTACTGTAGATCACTGCCTCTATCACAAATATCACAGCTTCTATCAATACATAAGCGGCTATGAGAGCATATTGACTGATTTCATAATTTACAGAATTTATAAGCACATTATTAATAACATTTAGGAATATGTTTAAGATTACTTGTGTTAGTACATTTGTCAATGTAATGATGACAAGGGCCTTTTTATCACGATACATGAAAATTAATGCAATAAGGATTTCCAGTGCAACTGTAATCAACACACGAGCAGAAAATGATACTAACTCCAAGGAAAAATCATAGGACTCCATTATATTAATAGTCACAGCTTCAGCATCCCTTGATACAGCTATATTTTCAATGCCTGTAACTTCTGCTGTAAAATAAGAATCAAAAGCATATCTTTCAAAAACATTTTCATCCATCAAAAAACTATCGTACTCCGGAAAATATATTAATACCTTAAAAGGACTTGGTGGAAAATAAGTCCATTCAAAAATGTCATCTTCTGAACAGTTTTCCATATAACCTAAGAAATGATAGCCGTCTGCGTCTTCATACTGAGAAAATTTTTGAAAAACAGCTTCATCACCCATATATTCGTTATAGTCTTCTCCTACACTCCAAGGACCTGTTGTAGTGCTCTCTGATAGTAAAGTTACATAATACTCCTCTTTCTCTAATCCATGAAACTCAATCACAACTGATGGCTTGGGTCCAATATCTGCAAAAACACTCATAGAAGGTACAAGTAACAAAAAAAGTATTGCTGCAAATACTATCTTTATACTCCTTTTCACAATGGATCCCCCTTGTATAAATAAATTCTAATAGTACTGGCTCCAGTATTTTTTATGCTCATCCTTTTCCACTTAATCAGTAAGGCTCACAATTAGTTGGTGTAAATTTCTATTCATTGTTTAGTTGAATAAGGAAAGGAATTAAAAACAATTTATTCTCATCTGTTAATCTAAAGAAATGCAATATTTATAAAGATATTCATTTTCCTCTTCATCAAAAATAGTTCCTAATAATTTACCTTTGTTCTTTTCTATAATCTTCTTAGAGGCTGTATTATCAGTATTACAAGTTAAAATCACTTCTTCTAATCCTATCTTTCTAGCCTCTCCCAATGCTAACTTTAAAGCTTGAAAGCCATACCCCCTATTTCTATAATCAGGTGATATATCATAGCCTATATGACCAGCATATTCTACCTCTTGGTGTCTAATTCTCACTACTCCAACCACTTCTTTTTTATCAATTAGCCAAAAGTTTGAAGTTATAACCTCGCCTCGAGATAGGTCGTTGCCATTAGAATAATTGTATAAATTCATTAAATAATCTCGGAAACTTTCTAACGCTTTTTTATATTTATTAAAATAGTATTCATCATTTACTTTTCTGTAAGCTAGGACATAATTTTCAAAACTCTTTTGATAGCTTTCATTAGGCTTAACTAAAATCAAATTCTCCATTAACACTCCCCCAAGAATATATAAATATTCTCTTCTTCATTGTTCCTACCTTTTCCACATTCTTTTATACCCTCTATTTTCCAAATGCTCATTGTAGCCTTCCTCCTGTTTAGATAGTTAGCCTATATAACAACCTCAAGTGAATTTTAACTATTATTTTTTATAGAGAACCATTTTTAAACTTAATGAATTAATTCCAAGTAAATAATTTTTTATTCAGTTTTATTTCTTCTTTGTTTATAACATTATTTTCATCGGTATACTCCAAAATTAAATACAGATCATTGTTTTCAATATCTTTATAATAGATAGCTTCTTGCTTTGTATCTAATCTATCAAATACTTGTATTGACCTATAGGGTTCTATATTCTCCTGGCCTGAACTTATTACCCTACCATTACCATCAATTATTTTACAGGGACCAACGCTACCTAATAAATATGAAACAACCTCATTATTTTTATTTCTTACTTCCATTGAGATATTTTTACTTATTAATACTATTTCATCATTGGAATTATTTCTTAACTGACCATTAGCAAAAAAACATCTTTCAGAATCACTTATTAAAACTCCATCATAAAATTCCCATGTATCTCCTTGTCCATCTAAATAATATATAGCTTTAGCACTTATATTAGACGCATCTTCACGATCTGAAGTGTGGGATTTATTGATTGAGACATAAAAAATACCGATAGTTAGAATAATTGTGATTACCAGTAACAATATTATGAGTTTATATTTTTTCATACTATCCCCCTATCTAATTCGGAATAAAATGCAATGCCATAAAACTCTAGCTTATTGCTAGTTTCTATACTTTCGATAGTAAAAGTAACTATCGCTTTCCATATTGGGTTGTTTATGACTAATTGGTGTTCTTTTTTCAAATAACTCAAAGCCACATTTCTCTGCAAGATGGCAAGAAGGAATATTTACACAATCAATGGTCAATATAAGATACTCTATATCTGATACACTAAAGCACCAGTCTACTAGAGCATTTAAGGCTTCTTTAGTAAATCCTTTGTTGTGGTACTTTTCAGACATAAAATAGGCTACTTCAACTTCATTCAAAGTATCTTCCAGTCCCATACCTACACTACCTATCATTTCATCTGTATCTGGCAATGCAATTACATATCTTTTATTTTCATAAATATCTGTTGAATTTTTCTTTTTCTGATGCCAATCAATATAACTCCAATAGGCTTCTGGAGAATCTCCAATTTCTGTCCAGTCAGCCATAAAGCGAAAAATATCCTTTTCTCTAACAATCCTATAGAGGTTTTCTGCGTCCTTCCTCTCGAAATCTCGAATTATAACATGCTTTGTTTCGATTCTCATAGTATTTCTTTCTCCTATTATTTATAGTACTTATCTACGTTTTTCAAAATACTAGCTATTAAAATTATCTAACCATTTTTACAATATATTCAATCGTTCCTTCTTCCAATTTACGCTCCTCTGTCATTAGAAATCCGCTTTTTTTATAGAATGCAATTGCACCTTGATTCTTTTCTAAAACCCATAAATGATTTATATCAAATTCTTTTTTAGCAAAATCCATCAAGTATGCTCCTATACCTTGATTTTCAAAGAAATAATCAACATATAATTCTTTTATTTCTTTTTGTTCTATATTAATCAACCCCTTTACAAGTTCATCATCATATACCCAAATATTTTTCAACTTACTTGTATCTTCAAGATATTCTTTCGCTAAAGAAAGTACTTGCATTTCTTTAAATGATATTATGTCATTTTTAAATATACTTCGATAACTCATTCTCTTTGTAAATACTAATATTTCTGCAATTCTAGATATATCTTGTTTTATTGATTTTCTAATATATTTCAACTCATTTACCTCGTCAAATTATAAATTTCCTTAAAAAACATCACATTGCTAGTTAACAACATACTAGAATCCTTGATTACTTTACAGCATAAATAGTAAACAATCCTGGAAGCTTTTCATTCTCATAGTTCGGATGCTCATTAAACTCTTTAATTGTAAAGCCTGCACGAATAACTGAATTAATTATCTCGCTGAGAGTATAAAATCTTAAAGAACAATCGGGAAAAGAACTCTGCTCTTTTTCATTAAAAAACTTTTTATAGGCAACAGCTCCATTGAAAATTCTTGAATCAAAATAATCTCCTTCAGTTTGTCCATCAGAATTTATTTTTCTTAATGGATGAAAGTCACTTAATATAAGCTGCCCCTTTGGCTTTAGCAGCTCATATATTGTATTCATGAATATATCTAAATCACTAAAGTAGTGTAGTATACCACCCTCTGTATAAGCCATATCGAATGAATTCTTAAAAATATCCATACTTACTTCACAGAAGTCTCCAACCTCATATTTGATATTTACATCAGCACAATCAGCTAACTCCTTTGCATATCGTTTGTTTTCTTCTGATATATCAAATATAGTTACATCTGCTCCTAAGAGTGCCAGTGGTACTGCTTTTCTACCATTTGATCCACAGACATTCGCAACTTTCATTCCATCGATATTCTTAAAATATTTTTTATGAAGCTTCAATTTTGAAAGAGGGTCAACCTTAAGCTGTTCAGCAATTTCCTCTGGGGTGCCCCTGCTATTCCAAAATTCATAAGCACGATATTCCCATGCAGTTTTATTCTTTTTAGCTTGTTCTCTCATTAAACACCTCAAAAATATATTATTTTATTTCGTAATATAAAAAGATTATGACCTAATAAGTAGTGAAAGTATTAATTAATAGGAATTATTTATTGTTCTTTTTGATAGCTATACAAATTATCTACAGCTCTTTTAAATTCATCATCATTTTTTCCATAACTTGAGCCAACTGCCCAATTTACTTTATTTAAATCATCAGCCAATTTACTAAAAGCGTCCTTGTCTTGGGTATTTACACTATCACTTGAATCAGGGTAATCTCCGTATTTATCATATTCAGACATAATATCTAGTAACAGGTTTAAAGTATCTTCATTTTCTTTTGTCAAATTCCCCATATCTTTACTTACAATCAAAGTTATACCAATGCCTTCAATAACATCCTGAACTTTTTCTAACACAGCATATGAGTTCGTCCAGTTATTATCCTTTTGAAATTGAATAGCCCCCTCAAGCTCAACTAAATTATGTTCAATACCTCTAAACTTTAATGAGTCATATGCTGTATCTAATCTGTCATTATAGGTTTTAATAGTTCCTATAAAAGCCATAAATACTATAACAATTATCATTAAAAGTAATACACTTTTCTTCATACAGGCACCTCATTCACCCTTATTTAAAACTGTTAATACCATCAGTTTTATCAGTCCAACCAAGCTTATCAGATAACTTAGTATCATAAATCAAAATACTCTTTTATCATTTTTGCAACAGCTTCTGCTGATACATTGGAATTATCAATTTTAATATAGTTATCAAAACCTATCTCACCATCATTACTAACACAACGATATTCTTTGTCATCATTGATTAGTCTTTGATTGGATGCTTCAACATCGCGTTTTGATAGCTTATGCTTTAAGCGATTTTCTGTAACATTTCTTAGTAACCTTATTTCTTGAGACGCAAAAAGCTCTACATAATATATTTCAGTACCATTTCTTTTGAAAATATTGGTTACTTGCTCAACATAATCCCAATTAGATTTTTGATCAAAAGCCCACATATATGTGAAGATTAATCCATAGTTATCTGATGCTGCAAATTCTTCAAATATAATCTCCCTCATTCTACTTATTGTTTTCCAATCATAATAACCAAAGATTTCAATAACTGCTTCAATAGTCATATGATTATGAAATAAACGTAAATCTGTAATTTTCATAAGCTCTTGCCCTACTGTCATCTTTCCTACGGCTGCATCTCCAATTAAAAATATTAGCTTCAACTAGCCACCTCCTATAATAGAAACACTCCATTCTAATATAAGCTTTTACTTGCTCATTTCTTTATATATTTGTTCTAAAGTATACAGCCCAGGACTTAACAGTCCTATAATTCCGAAAAAAAACATAAATATTTCCGCTCCAAAAATCCCACCTAACATAAATCCTAAAAAACCCAATACTGCTGAAGCTATTATTAATCCCATACGTCCTCCTGATAACTTAATTATTTGGTAAAAATAATATACATCTAAAGCCATCTCCCCTATGCTTTATATTACTAATTTATCAATCCTCTATATCATCAGTTTTAACTATGAATATAGGGATTAGCATTGCTACTAGCGGAATAGCACTTTTAGTTACATATATAGCTATTGAAACTGCCGCACCTACTGATATCCAAGCTATTGCATAAACTGTATTTCTTTTCATCTCTGCCTCCTTAATATACATTAAAATGCATCTAGAATTAATTTACATTTATTATTATATTTACCATTATATCAGAGTTTTCATTAGTCATAAAACCTTATTATTGCTGTACTAGCATTAAATTTCTAACCAATATAAAAGAGACAGATTAGAGAATCTTTCAATCCTCTCATCTGTCCCATGCAGATAATTCTATAGAAGAAGCTTAGCTTAAGCTTCAGCTTTTACTGGTTCTCATATTCCTTGTCTAGGTATTCATAGAAGCCTATGGTGTTTCCCCAAGGATCTGTTAGGTCAATCCATTTTACAGGGACAAACTTCTTGATGGAAACCTCTATGGTTTCATCCTGGAGGGCTGACCTGAGTCTATCCCTTTCAGCTTCGATGTCATGGACACCAATGCGGATGAGTAGTCCCTTGCTCTCCTCCTTGCCCTCTGCCATCTGAAGCCAACAGCCCTTGAAAGGTTGCCACTCGGCAGAGCCTGGATGGGGAATTCTATCGGGAGCCTTGTTAAGTACAGCACTGTACCATTTCACTCCCTCTTCTATATTGCCTACCTGTACCTTAACTGTCATTTCAAACATGATTAGCTTCTCCTTTTTTAAACTGTAGTTGTAACCTCAACAAGCTCATCAGCTGCTGTTTCAGCTGCTGGAGAGGCTTCCTTCTTCTCCTTAAGAATGATGTTCAGCACAAGAGCAACGATAGTTCCTGCAGATATTCCTGAGGAGAATAAGGCTCCTATAAATCCATCAAGCTGTGCTACAACCTCTGAGCCAAAGGTAACAGCAAGACCTACAGACATAGCTGATGCAATAATTAATAGATTTCTATTATTAAATCTAACCTTTGAAAGAGAATTTATACCTGCTGCAGCTACAGTTCCAAACATTAGTATCCCTGCTCCTCCCAGAACTGGCTGAGGCATTATGGATACTATAGTTGCAAGCTTTGGAAAGAAGCTGATTAATATTAATAATATACCAGCCATAATAGCAACGGATCTGGAAGCACATTTAGTCAGTGGAATAAGTCCAGCATTCTGGCTAAAGGTGGCTACAGGGCCAGAGCCAATGATTGGTGATATAAAGGATCCGAAGCCGTCGGCACGAACTCCTCTTGCAATAATATCATTGTTTACAGGCGTATCCGTTACTTCAGCGATGGTTTGCACCACTCCTACGGTCTCTATAACTGTAACAAGATACCCTGCTATGAAGGGTACAACGAACTTAGGATTAAAGTCCACACCAAATTTGAACAGGCTAGGAAGCTCAAACCAAGCTGCTGCTTTTACCTGTGAGAAATCTACCATATTTAAAGGTATACAGACAATATAACCTATAACAATTCCTATAAGCACTGCTGCTGAGCTTATTATTGGTGAGCCATAATGGTTTAATAGTAGTATAATTAAAAATACTCCAACAGCAATGAGTAAATTAATCGGAGCTCCAAAATTCTCTGCTCCTACTCCCCCTGCTGCCCAGTCAAAGGCTACAGGCATTAAGGTCATACCAATGAGTGCAATAACTGTTCCAGTAACAACTGGTGGGAAAAATTTCATTAAGGGTTTTATAAAATAACTCAGAATCATTTCTAGAACTGCCCCGAGCATAGCAGCACCATAATAACCGGCCATGCCTCCACCCATGTTGTTTATAATAGCATTAGCTGGTGCAACAAAGCCAAAATCAGTACCCATTATGGTAGGAAGCCCCGAGCCGACTCTAAAGCTTTTTGGACCTATGCCTCTTGATTGAATGATTGAATTTATACCTGATGCTAAAAGAGCCGCTGATACCAAATAAGCCGTATCTCTTACTCCAAAGCCTGCCATTCCACCTAGGATTAATGGTACAGCTACTATACCTCCGAAGGCAGTAAGAATGTTCTGAAATCCTAATAAAAGGGAAATTGTTAATGCAGGACTGTCGTCAACCTTGTACTGCAGCTTTATGTCCCTTTCCATTTGTTGCTCCATAATTATGTCCCCCTATTTTTTTAAGATTTGTTCCCCTGCTGTAAATATATTTCTAATTTAAACTGTAGTCTTAACCTCTACAAGCTCATCTTCTGTAACCTCTTCCTTCTTCTCCTTAAGTATGATGTTCAGCACAAGAGCAACAATAGTTCCTGCAGATATTCCTGAGGAGAATAATGCTCCAAAAATTCCTGGAAGCTCAGCTACAACCTCTGATCCAAAGGTAACAGCTAGACCTACAGACATTGCTGATGCAATAATCAAAAGATTTCGATTATTAAACCTAACCTGTGCCAAGGAATTGATTCCTGAAGCTGCAACTGTCCCAAACATTAGTATTCCTGCTCCCCCTAATACTGGCTGTGGCATAATGGATACTATTGTTGAAATCTTAGGGAAGAAGCTGATTAATATCAATAGGATACCTGCCATAACAGCAACGGATCTGGAAGCACATTTAGTAAGTGGAATAAGTCCAGCATTCTGACTAAAGGTAGCCACAGGACCAGAGCCGATGATTGGAGATATAAAGGAACCGAAGCCATCAGCACGTACACCTCTTGCAATCATATCCTCGCTTACAGGAGTATCTGTCACCTCACCTATGGTTTGCACTACCCCAACAGTTTCTATCACTGTAACTAAGTATCCTGCCAGGAATGGCACAACAAACCTAGGATTAAAGTCCACACCAAATGCAAATAGCTTTGGGAACTCAAACCAGGCTGCTGAAGCTACCTGAGAGAAATCTACCATACCCAAAGGTATACATACAACATAGCCAATAACTATTCCTATAAGCACTGATGCTGAGCTTATTATTGGTGAACCATAATGGTTTAAAAGTAATATAATCAAAAATACACCACAAGCAATGAGTAAATTAATCGGTGCCCCATAGCTCTCTGCTCCTACTCCCCCTGCTGCCCAGTCAAAGGCTACAGGCATTAAGGTCATACCTATAAGAGTAATTACTGTTCCTGTAACAACAGGAGGGAAGAATTTCATTAAAGGCTTTATAAAAAAGCTTAAAATCATTTCTAGAACAGCCCCCAGCATGGCAGCTCCATAATAACCTGCCATTCCACCTCCCATAGTATTAATTATGCAATTGGCTGGCGCTACAAAGCCAAAATCAGTACCCATGATGGTAGGAAGCCCTGATCCTATTCTGAACCCCTTAGGTCCTATACCTCTAGATTGAATTATTGACACTAATCCAGAAGCTAAAAGTGCTGCTGATACTAAATAAGCAGTATCTCTTACTCCAAACCCTGCCATGCCTCCAAGAATTAACGGTACTGCAACTATCCCTCCAAAGGCAGTAAGTATATTCTGAAAGCCTAATAATAGTGATAGTGATAAAGCAGGGCTATCATCAATCTTATACTGCAATTTAATATCTTTTTCCATTTGTTTTTCCATAATATAAACCCCCGGTACTTAAAAGATTTGTTCCCCTGAGATGAATTTATGCTCTATTGTCGATCTATCTGAAAGATATATTAATCTTTCTAGTCTTTCCTTTGCTGATAATGGCTGTGGATGCCTTATGGAGCTATCATCAATAACAACTGCATCTAGCTCATAACCTGGCTCAAAGCTCCCTACCATTCCAAAAAACTCTCCTCCACCTTTTGTTGCCATATAGAAAGCTTCTTCAGTGGTCAAAGGCTCCTGATTCTTATCAATTAATACCCATCTTAGCTTAGAAGCATGGATAGCATCTGCCATGGCAGTAAATATAGATTCTGTACTTCCCCCAGCCACATCACTACCTAGCCCTACCTTAAGTCCTTCCTGTATAAAGGTTCTCACAGGAGCTATCCCTGATGCTAGATTTATATTTGATTGAGGACAATGGGCTATATAAACACCATTTTCCTTAATCCTCATTAATTCTTCATGGGATGAGGATACGCAGTGTGCCATAACAGTTTTTACCCCCCTGCCAAATAATCCAAACTGGTCATAAGCATCTCCATAAAAGCGGGCTTTCGGACAAAGCTCCTTAACCCACTGTATCTCACCATAGGCTTCTGAGAGATGGGATTGGACAGGTAGATCATAGCTCTTTTGTATCTCCTTAATATAACCCATTAGCTCATCGGAGCAGGTAGGAATAAATCTTGGAGTGAGAATGGGATATACTCTTTTATATCTATTTTTACAGCTTAAAATCCACTCCGCTGTAGTCTTTGCAGCCTTTTCCGGACTTTCTTCTATTAAGTATTCCGGAGAGTTTCTATCCATGTTAACCTTACCTACATAAGCCCTAAGTCCCGCTTCGTCTATCATATCCATTAAAAGCTCTGTAGCAGGAACATGAAGGGTAGAAAATATACAGGCAGAGGTAGTGGCACTTTTTTTAAGAGCATCGGCAAATATTTCATAAGCCTTCCTAGCATAGTCTAAATCATTATACTTGCTTTCCTCTGGGAAGGTATATTTTTCAAGCCAATCTAAAAGCTCCTTGTCCATACCTAAGCCTCTAAAAGAATATTGGGGAGCATGAATATGCAGGTCCGCAAGTCCTGGAATTACTAGCTTTCCACAGTAATCAATAACTCTTAGATGAGAATACTCCTTCGGAATCTCTTTATAAACTCCCTTAGATTCTCCTTCAATGGATACGAGATAGTGATCCGCGCTGGCTATTAATGTATTTATATCCTTGCTATAGCATATATCTCCTTTAATTATAAAAGAGTTATTATTCATGTTTATCCTCCCCTTCTACTCCCATTAATAGATTGCTAGATATTTGCCATAAGTATAAAATTAACAATAAATAATATAGTAGCTATCCAAAGAATTGGATGGATATCCTTTGCTTCTTTCTTACAAATCTTAATTATGCAGTAGAATATAAACCCAGCAGCTATACCATAGGAAATGCTATAGCATACACCCATAAATACTGTAGCAAAGAAGGCTGGTATTGCTTCTCTTAAATCTGTCCATTCAATTTCACTGAAGGAAGACATCATCATAATACCTACTATTACTAAAGCTGGTGCAGTAGCTGCATTAGGAATTGCACTAACAAATGAAGAAAGGAATGCACTGGCTATGAAGCAGCCTGCCACCACCATACTAGTTAATCCTGTTTTACCCCCTACTCCAATACCTGCAGCGCTTTCTACATAGGTAGTGGTATTAGAGGTACCAAGAACAGCTCCTATAGAGGTTGCTATAGAATCAGCAAAAAGTGCCTTATCCATTTTTGAATTAAAACCTGTGCCTGTCTCCATTGCTTTTTCATCCTCTTCGCTGAAAATACCGCTGGCACGACCTGTCCCTATAAAGGTACCTATGGTATCAAAGGTATCTGATAAGCTGAAAGAGAATATTGTAATAAGAACTAAAGGTAGCTTAGCTGGATCTGCGAAAAGAGATATAAGACCCTCTTTAGTAAATATTACTCCAATAGTAGTTGGTAATACCTTCCATGCCTCTGAGAAGCTAACGGTATCTGCCATAGTAGTAACACCAAAAGGAATTCCTGCTATAGCTGTTGCCACAATTCCAATAAATATAGCTCCCTTAACTCCTCTTATAAGCAGCACTACTGTTAGAACAAGGCCAAATAAAAATAACCAAAGGGATGGTTCGCTAAGCTTTGCTAGCTCAGGTACTGCACCAAAGTTAATAATTTTTACATTTAAAAGTCCTATATAAGCTACAAAAATTCCTATTCCGCCAGCAATGGCATTTTGAAGACTTCTTGGTATAGATTTAATAATATGTTTACGTATCTTTGTAACAGTGATTAAAATATTAAATACACCACAGATAAATACCATGGACAGTGCCTGCTGCCAGGTAAACTTAAGAGTAAAGCATACAGTGTAAACAAAGAAAGCATTAAGACCCATTCCTGGTGCAACTGCATAAGGTACATTTGCATAGAGACCCATTATAACTGTACCAATTACTGCAGCAATGATAGTAGCTAGGAATACGGCTCCCCACTCCATACCTGCTTCGCTTAAAATTGATGGATTAACCACAATAATATAGGCCATTGCAAAGAAGGTAGTAAAGCCAGCGATAAGTTCCGTAGAAAAATTAGTACCATTTTCCTTGAGTTTAAACATGATTTTCCCCCCATACTTTTTACTTGAAAATTACTTCCCCATAATAATTTCAGCTTTAGTGGCTAACTTTTTTTTAACCTTAGTGCTCTCATGTTTTATTTTCCTTATGCCTACTCTGTATTAAGTTATGTCAAGCTTTATTTAATTTATTACTCCTATAATATTAAATCTCCTGAGCAGCTATAAAATAGCTGCTCATAGGAGCAATATTAAATACCATTTTGAGAAAGGAAATCTCTTAATAAATTCATGCATACTTCCTTTCTAAATTCCGCAGAAACACGGCCTTCTGTAAATACTGTTGCCTCATCATAAAGAGCAATATACTCCTCCTTAAGGGCTCTTGCTTCCTCTAGGGTCTTCCCTATAAGCTTTTCTTCTATATTCTTAAATCGAAGGAAGGTGCTGGCTACAGCTCCAAAGGCTACAGCTATCTTAGCAATCTTATCCCCCTCCATGGAGAACACTCCTGCAAAGGCTACACGGGAAATAGCTAGAGCCTGTCTTTCAGCAACCTTTTCAAAGGTATAATTGTTAAGGTTTTCAGTTGGCAGAAGAATTTCTACTATGATTTCATCCTCTTTTAAATCCAGCTTCTTTCTTCCTAAATAAAACTTATCTATATCTATTATTCTTTCTCCCCGAAGACTTACCACTCTAAGCTTTGCATCTGCTACAAATAAAACTAGTACACTATCTCCCTTGGAGGATCCATTACCAATATTGCCTCCCATTGTGCCTAGATTTCTTATAGCTGGTGAAGCTATGGTGCTTATGGCCTCCTTCATAATTTGTGGAGTGGAAGGATGCTCTAAAACCTCAGTAAAGGTGCAGGCAGCTCCTATTCTTAAGAGTCCCTCCTCTTCTTTTATCTCTCTCATTTCAGGTATTTTATTTAAGAAAAGATAGCTTCCTTCTCTTTCCTCTTCTACCATTAGGTCAGTACCGCCACCGTAGAGAGTAACCTTTTCACTACTTCTTATTTCTAAAGCCTCCTTCAGAGAAGTTGGCTGATAACCTTTTACCATAATCCCTTTCCCTCCTTTGCTGCTATTCCTATAGCATTAACCAGAGCATTATATCCAGTACAGCGGCACAGATTTCCTGATACCCCTGTTCTTATATCTGCTTCTGAAGGGTTAGGATTTTTTGACAGCACTGCTTCTCCTGCCAGTATCATACCAGGAATGCAGAAGCCGCATTGAACTGCTGAAACTCCCGCAAAGGCCTTTTCCATTACCTTAAAGCGTTCAGTTTCTCTGTAGCCCTCTATGGTCATAATTTCAGAACCATTAGCTCTTCCCATGGCAACCATACAGGAATTTATAAGTTGTCCATCCATAATAACGGAGCAGGCACCACATTCGCCCTCTTTGCAGCCACACTTCACTCCTGTAAGCTTATATTCATCACGAAGGACATCAAGAAGTCTAGCAGTAGCATCGCCCTCGTAGACTGTCTCTTTTCCATTTAATATAAATCTTATTTCATTCATTATTTGTTCCTCCTGAGATAATTCATTGTATGCTCCATAGTAAAAGGAGTGTTATTAAACTTTCCTCTTAAGGCTTGCTCCATTGCCTGAATATATGCTCCTGGGATACCTACTAGAGGAAGCTCTCCTGCACCCTTTGCTCCATAAGGTCCTAAGGGGTACTTTTCCACATGAAGCATTGCTTTTAGATTTGGTACATCCACTGCTGTAGGGATAACATAGTCACTGTAGCTATTATTTCTTATCCTTCCTCTACCATCAGTACTCATATGCTCCATGGAGGAATATCCAAGTCCCTGCATAAAGCCACCCTCCATCTGGCCAACTACAATGTTATAATCAATAGGAGTACCTACATCAAAGCTACCTGTAGCTCCTAAAACCTTATTCATTCCTGTAAGGGTATCTACCTCAACCTCTACAGCTACAACTCCCCAAGCATAGGTTGGATATGCATCTCCCTGGAATTTATCTAAATAGAAGGGGATAACAAAGTCTGGCTCTTTAAAATGCTCCTCAACAATCTGATCCTCACCCTCTACCCAATTTTCACGAAGCTTTATAGCAGCTCTTCTTATGAGCTCACCTACGGTCATAAGGGAACGGGAGGCTACAGTAGGCCCGGAGTCTGGTACTCTATCTGTATCAGGATTTTCTACTATTACTCTATCAATAGGAATATTAAGCTCATTAGCAGCTATCTTTGCAAAGGTTGTTCTAAGTCCCTGTCCAATATCTGCATTGCTGGCTAGAACCTCTACTCTTCCATCAGGATATTTATGAAGCTTCAAAACAGCCTTTATGATGTCCCTCTCACCACTGCCGGTAAATCCTGCGCCATGGAAGTATAAAGACATACCTATTCCTCGACGATAGCGTCCTGTTTGTTCCTTTTTATATAGCTCTCTTTTATTTCTATAATCAGCTGCCTTATCCACCTCTTCAATCATTTCAGGAAGGGGTACTGGGAAGTGATATCTTCCTCCTGTTGATGTGCTGTCTCCCTGCTTAACCATGTTATTTATCTTAAATTCTAATGGATCTTTTCCTAACTTTTCTGCCATATGATTCATAAGAGTTTCTACGGAGAAGAAGGTCTGAGGTGCTCCGAAGCCTCTATAGGCTCCATTAGGTACCGTATTGGTCTTTACTGCTCTTCCTCTAACCTTTAAGTTCTCTACGTTATATACCCCATTTGCACATATTATTCCCCTCTGAAGAACCACAGCAGAAAGGGTAGTGTAAGCTCCACCATTAAAGAGTACGTCTATATCCATAGCAGTTACCTTACCATCCTTAACGGCAGCCTTGTAGGTACATATAGAAGGATGTCTCTTACTAGTACATTCCATATCCTCACGGCGGTCAAAGATAACTCTTACGGGTTTGCCAGCCTTAATAGCGGCCACAGCTACCTGACAGGCAAGAATTGAAGGAAAGTCCTCCTTACCACCAAAGCCACCACCGGTTACATCCATCTTTATCTGTACCTTGCTTGCCTCAAGGCCTAAAGCCTTAGCTACAGCACCATGAACATAATAAGGACACTGCATGGAGCCTTGGACAGTTATCTTGCCATCGTGATATTGTGCCATAAGCCCTTGAGGCTCTAAATATGCCTGCTCCTGATAGCCTGTCTCAAATTCCTCCTGGAATACTTCATCAGCTTCCTGGAAAGCCTTTTCAACGTCTCCCTTGCCATAATTATAGTCAAAGAAAACGGTATCATAATCGCGCATATTGAGTATTGGAGTTAATTCCTGATACTCCACCTGAATTTCTTTAAGAATTCTCTTTACTTCCTTTTCGCAGGGACCAACCACCATAAGAATTGGATCACCGATATATTCTACTGTATCCTCAGCAAAAACAGGTGTATCATCCATAACTATATGAACCCTGTTTTCTCCTGGAACATCATTTTTGTCTACTACATAATAACCCTCTGGAAGCTCAGGAAGAATAACATTTAATATTTTTGCCTTAGCCTTAGTCGAGTGAAGGAGCTTTCCATAAAGCACTCCTTCCTGGGGATAATCAGCTACATACATTGCACTGCCGCTTATCTTTGGATAATGATCCTTCTTAGTTACAGACTTACTTATTCCTTCCATAACCTATCCTCCTACATTTAATTTTTTTCTAAAGGGAAATTGTTTAGCTAATTTGATAATAATTTATACAAATATAATATATTTGTTATTTTTTTATCAATAATCTTATAAAAAAAGAAGAAAGTTACTATAGCAGCTTATACTTTCTTCTCTATATATAAAGATTACCCGTTATTTAACATTTTCCCATATATAGAGTTTATTAAATTATAGAATATTTAGTCTTTTCACGTCAAATTCTTTTTAAAAGGAACTCGCTTAACAGAATATTCAAAATTACAACACTCCCTTCTTTAAAAAAATCCTTTCAAATTCTCTGTGAGCATGGGAAAATATAGTATTCTCAAATTGCTGGTAAGCTACCAAAAGCTGCAGCCCCTCTTCTGTGAGGTCTGTCCTTCCACCATGCTTACCTCCATGTCTTCTGTCAACCACAGCATGGCCAAGCTCTTTTTCCAGCTTATTAAGTATATCCCAGGCTTTGCTGTAGGATAGAGCCATTTTATCACAGGCGTTCCTAACATGCTTTGTATAATATATTAAAAACAAAAGGAGCTTAACCCTTCCATTGAAAAATAAGCTTTCCTTCTCAAGGGTGATATTAAGGTAAGGATGAAGTATTGCCTTATTATGCTCCTCTAAATGCTCCTTTAGCTCCTGATGATTATGAACGCTATATAATATACCAGGATCATCTACGGGTAACCACACTCTCTTTTCCTTCATGGCAGAGATAGCCCCTCTAAGTCCATTATCACCAGAGTATTCTATGATACTTTGAAAAACCTCTGAGGATAATAATACAGGATGTCCACCCTGATTCTTATAGGAAGGTGTTATAATGTCTCCTTCCACTGAAAGCATTCTCCTCAAGGTATCCGGTGAAAACATAGGAACATTCACAGGAGAAAAAATCACCTTATCACATTTGTCCTGAAGATAGGATAATCCAAGCTTTACAGAATCAAATAAGGGAGGCTCTTCATAGGCTTCATTATGTATAAATATAGCTCCATAGCTTGAGAGCTGATATTTTATTTCATCTTCTTTATGGCCTATTACTATTACAATAGGAAATATACCTGCCTGTCGAAAGGAGATGACGATTCTCTTAATTATTGGTATTGCGCCTACCTGAAGCATAGGCCTAGCCAGCTTAGTGCTTGCTGCTGCTATTATTCCACCTACATTACTTATTTTCATAGATAATCCCCTTTCCTTTTAAGTTAATACCCTGAGATTTTGATTAATCAATCTATACTAATTATATCACAATTGTTACTTTCGTTACAGAATATTCACTATTATCTGCATAATAAAAATTCCTAACTTCAAATAAGCTAGGAATTTTAATTTTAAGCTAGTTCTGCTCCATATAATCTATTGTATTTACAGGAAGCTTTTTACTCTTCAGCCTCTCTTCCACAAAGGTTTTTAGGAGATAGTAAAATACTGCAAAGGAGGGTACTGATAATATAAAGCCGTAGAAGCCAAAAAGACTCCCTCCCACTAAACAGGCAAAGATTGACCAAAAAGCAGGCAGACCTACTCTCCCTCCAACCATCCTAGGATCAAGAAAATTGCAGTCAAACTGCTGCAGTAGTATTAAAAAGGCACCAAAAATCAAGCCATGCACAGGGTTAACAAACATTATTAATAAGGTGCTGGGTATTCCTCCTATATATGGACCAAAGAATGGAATAACATTAGTCACCCCTACTATTACACTGACTAAAAGTGAATATTTAGCTATGGCACTAAAGAATATTCCTAATATCCCGGAGGCTATAAAGCATAGTAAGCCTATAATAATTGAGTCCAGTATTTTCCCTATAATCGCTGCGGAAAAAATGTAATTAACCCTTCTCATGGTCTTTACAAAAAAATCTGCCCTCCTATGGTCTAAAAGAGCATAGGTTGCTTTTTTAAAGGAACCTAGGAATCTTTCTTTACCACTGAGAAGGTATATTGAGAGGATTATTCCCACAATCAGATTATATAAAATCCCCAACACTCCCATAAGCCCTGAAGCTAGAATACCAGCCATGGAGCTGATCCTTTCGGCAAAATCTGTTGTAAGCCAGTGGCTCAGCTTTTCTGTGAACTCCTGCGCTAAGGTAAGGAAGCCCTCAGACACTATGGGGTTTTTATCAGCAAAGGTCTGAGCATTCTCAATAGCTGTATCTACATAGCCAGGAAATTCAGAAATTACCCCCTGTATACTAGCTATCACCTGTGGTATAACCAAATTAAAAAGCAGTATAATAGTGGAAATCATTAAAAATAATGCTAAGAATATACTTATACCTCTAGCAGCTTTTTTAGCTTTAGGAGAAGCCGTTTCTTTTTTAACTAAAAACCTACCTCTTAAAAGAGTTCTCTCTAAAAGCATAACTAAAGGATTAATTAAAAATGCTATGATAAGTCCTGTTAATACAGGCTTCAAGGCAGAATACAAAGCCGTTAAAACTCCTTTTACAGCTTGATTTCTATATATGAGAAAGAAAAATATTATACCTACTATAACTACATATAAGGCTCCAAGATTTTTCTTAAATATCCCTGTTTTTGTATTGTGATTATTATGATTTATGTCCTCCATTCCTAAGCTGTCTTCCTTTCGTTTTTCTTTTGTAAAATTATCGAATATTATGCTAACACAGGTTGGGGTTATATTCAATATGAAACTAAAGGCATTTAATCATTGGTGGAATCCCCATTACCTGTTATAGGCACTTCATCTCCAAGATATTTAGGCTCAGGCTTAATAATTACATATAAGAAATCCTTAACCCTTGCTACAGCTTCCCTAAATTCCCTGTAGCTTTGACCAGCATATTCCCTGGGGTCTGCTGGAACACCATAAGCCTCAAGACCTAGCCCCTCAGCATCATATAAGGCCCTATAAAGATGATAGCCTTGAGTGACAATGAGGATTTTCTTCACCTTAAAAACATCCCTAGCTCTATACATGCTCTCATAGGTAGAAAAGCCAGCATGGTCCATAAAAATATCTTCTGAAGGAACCCCTCTCTCCACAGCAAAGTCCTTCATTACATTTACCTCATCATAATCCTTGCTTCCATGGTCACCACTCATCAAAAGCTTGCTAGAGGCCTTAAGGTCATAGAGCTCTATGCCCTGGAGTAGCCTATCCTGGAGCATTGGACTTGGTTTATTATTCTCCCATATGCCAGCTCCTAAGATTAAAATACAATCGGCCTGAAGCCCTGAAGCCTCCTTAGGCGTAAGAATTCTATCCTTCACAGAGGACTTTATGTATATGTTTATAGCTGCAAAAGAAGCTACTCCAGCAAATATCATCACAAGCACTATAATAATCATTAGTTTTACTCCTTTTTTAATTCCGGATTTCACTATCATTAACTCTTCCTCTCTTTATAAGAATAATTATATATCTTCTATTATAATATACATTCTTTCAAGCTTCAGAGTTATTCCTTTAGAATAAAAATGTATTATAGAACATTTACATTTTATTCCATACAACTTATGATTAATTATATGGGTATATAACTATTGCTCTATATAAAATAAACTAAAGGAGAGCTTAATTATGTGTACAAGCTTTGTAAAGAAAACAGAGGATAACATCTATATTGCCATGAACTTTGATAATAATGGGATGAAGTACGGTATTAATACTAAGAAGAAAGACTGGTTTATTGTATATGTGGATACTGGTAAGGTAAAGGCTCCTTCCTTTGGAGTTCATAAGTCTGGAGTTTTCTTTAACAGCCTATGTGCTCCTTCTAATGGTAAGGGAGATTATAGACGAGGGAAAGGAGTTATCCATACCACAAAGCTGCTTCTTGATATAATCGATGGAAAAATTCCTATGAATGAATTTAATTATTATCTGAAGCAGGCGGAGATTGTAAATGTACCTGGTTCCAGCGTTCATAATATGATATGTGGTGAACAAGGAGATGTATGGATAATAGAGCCTGGTAGAGGAAATAGATATTTCCCTTTATCACAGAATGAATATCAAATTATGACTAACGATTCTATTATAGATAGCATAGAAGGTGGAAAAGAAATCCCATGCAATAGGTATAACATTGTACAAGAGCTATTATCAGCCTCCACAGCTTTCAACGAAAAACAAGCCTTTAAAATACTGGGAGACGTGAAGCAAAATACTGATCAATGGGTAACAGAGCTTTCTATGGTTTTTGATAAAAACAAGGAAGTAGTATATTACTGCCATAACCAGAATTTTAGTGATGTACAAGAATATAATTTTAACCGCTAGAAGCAAACTATTTTTTGCTGATAAAAAAATTAGAACAGCCCATACAGGCTGTTCTCCTATTTTGAAGCCAGTCGCTTCTCTCCTTCTATCTCCTGAATCGGCTTGATGTCCTGAGTAATTTCTAATACTCCTAAATATTCTCCCTTTTCATCTCTTACGGCAAAGTATCTTATCAGGGCGAATTTATCTCCAAGCCTAATCCAAAAATCCTCATGATCCTTTCTTCCACTTCTTAAATCCTCCACAATGGCTTCCACTATATGAACGCTGGCTGGAGGATGACAGTTGCTTACCTTTCGTCCTATGGCTGACTTTGTCCTTGTAAACATCCTTTCCTTACCTTCGGAAAAATACTTTACTCTATCATCCTTGTCCACAAAAGTTATATCAAAAGGAAGAGCATTAAGAACTGCTACTAGCTCCTGAGGAGTGAAGGTGCCCGTTGGTGTAGTTATTATTCCACTGGTGAGTTCTTCTTTTACAGTCTCATGAGAAGAGCTTGTAGAAGATGATAAATTCAGACTCCTCTTCCACTCTGGCATTTCATCCACTATAAAGCCAAGCTCCCTGCTTTCAGCATCTATACTTCTCCATTCTTCTTCCGTAAGCTTTTCTGCCAGCATTGGAACCAGGATATTTTCTTCTTTAAATATCATTTCTTTTACCTTATCACAAAGAGAGATTATATTCTCCTCAAAGGTTTTTAAATCTATAATTAGATTATTATCTTCCATTAATATTCTCTTCCAAAAAGCTCTTATCTCATCATCTACTCCCCACATAACCTTTGGAGGAGCTTCAATGCCGTGAGACTCTAGAAGAGGAAATATTATATTTTCTTTTTTGATATAGTGAAGATTCAGCTTTCCTAATTCTCTTAAAGCTTCCTTCAGTTCACTTATCCCATCTTCCTCTTCCATAGTCTTAAGCTTAGGGATAATTCTTTCATCAATTATTCTCTCTAGTTCTCTATTCTCAAGCTTTAGAGCATAAACAGGATGTCCCTGTATCTTTTCAAGGTTTTCAGTGTTATGAATATCAAGGACTGATCCCTTAAATACTGCAGCATGAACATCGCAAAGCTTTTGTATTTCTGAAACCTCCATTCCTTCTGCTATCAGAGCTTGTTCAGCCTCTGAAATTTCCGAAGGAGTCACTCCATTAAAGGTTCTCTCAAACTCCTCTTTAACTTCCTCTATAGAACTTCCCTTATGCAGCTTTTCTAATATACTTTTAATTGTTTCTTTCCTTAACTCACTATTATTGATTATTTCACTCATATTTTTCTCCTATTCTGCTATACTATAGCCTCTACTTATAAATTCTTTTTTAATATCCTCAAGGTTAATTCCCTTCATCTTAGCTCCAGCGGTTATAGTCATGAATCGTCCTGCTGTCTCAAGGATTCCAGGCTTACCTATATCCTTAAAGCCTAAGTCTTTAAGAATATCTATTATCCCACTATCGTCTCTGCAAAGATTATAAACAGTCTTATTTAAATCAATAGATTTTCTTCCCTCCAACTAAACCCTCTCCTTAACCTCTATTAGTGTAATAGTCCTTCTCATTTACTTACATTTTATAGGGTAGCTTTGATAAAATATGTGATTCAAATCACTTTATCAGTTTTTTTCTTTTCTTTAAGTAAAAGCTCTCTTAACTTTTTATGAAGGTAATAGAAATCATTTAATTATTTCGGTATAGTTATTTAAAAGCATGCTTATCTGTGCTATCTATAAAAATAACTATACAAGGAGGAATACTTTTGAAGGCTATAGTTTATGATGGTTTAAGAGGAGTTAATCTTAAGGATGTTCCAGATCCAAAGCTAGAAAAGGCTGATGATATTATAATTAAGGTTACATCAACATCCATCTGTGGCTCCGACTTGCATTTAGTTAATGGTAGAGTACCTCATACTCCTAGAGGCTTTATCTTAGGTCACGAAACCATGGGAATCGTAGAGGAGATAGGAAGCGATGTTCGTAATCTTAAAAAGGGTGATAGAGTTGTAGTTCCCTTCCCCGTAGCCTGCGGACACTGCCACTTCTGCAATCACGGGCAATTTAGCCAATGTGATAATGCAAATGAAGAAAAGGATACTGGTGGTTACCTTGGTTATAGTGACAGCTATGGAGGCTATGACGGTGGACAGGCTGAATATTTGAGAGTCCCCTATGCCAATGTAGGTCCTGTGGTAGTCCCTGAGGAGCTAGAGGATGAGGAGGTTCTATTCCTCACTGACGTTCTTCCCACCTCTTTATGGGGAGTAGAGCATGGTGGTGTTAAACCAGGTGATACGGTTGTAATTTTAGGCTGTGGCCCTATAGGTCTTTTAACTATAAGATGGGCAGCTCGCAAGGGAGCAAAGAGAATCATTGCTGTAGATAAGGTTGGTTACAGATTAGCTCACGCACAGAAATATGGTGGAGTAGAAGTAGTTAATTTTGAAGAGCATGAGGAACCCGGAAGATATCTTTGGGAAATAACTAAAGGTGGCGCTGATGTAGTTATTGACTGTGTTGGTATGGATGGAGATATGAATCCTCTAGAAAAGCTTGGAACAGCCTTAAGACTTCAAGGCGGAGCCCGATCAGCCATAGAAATAGCTACACAGGCTGTTAGAAAGGCAGGAACCATAATGATGGTAGGAGTTTATGGTGGAAGACAAAATCTCTTCCCTTTAGGTAATCTTTTTGAGAGAAATATAACTCTGAAGATGGGTCAATGCCCAGCTCAGGCTTATATAAAGCCAATATTAGAGCTTATTCAAAAGGGAGATTTTGATGCTAGAGATATAATAACCCATAAGCTTTCTCTAGATAAGGGCGAGCATGCCTACAATATTTTTGAAGAAAAAGAAGACAACTGTATAAAGGTAATATTAAAGCCTTAGTTAATATATTAAAGAGCTCTTTATCCCATCCACTACATATAAGGATAGATAAAGAGCTCTTTTTTTAAAGCTAAACTATTTCACTTCCAAAAGGCATTAAAAATAGCCTTGCTAATTTAAAAAACTGCATCCCAAAAGGGATACCTATTATAGTTATGCATAATACAACTCCTGTGATTACAGCCTCAAGGGCCATGGGTATACCTGTTAGCACAATCCATAATATATTCAGTATTAAGGACCCTGTTCCACCTCTGTAAACCACATCTCTTCCAAAGGGAAAGAAGGATAGGTTTGCAAATTTAAAGCATTGAAGCCCTAAGGGTATACCAATGATAGTAATGCACCAAAGGACTCCAAATACTAACCACATTAAACCAGTAATAGCTCCCCCAAAAATAAACCACAAAAAATTACCTAAGCACCCCATTAATCAACTCTCCTCTACTTCCTTAAGGTAAAAATACATTTACTCTATGCCATTTAAGATTTTCCTTGGAGGGCCTTTCGAAAAATATATCCGGTAAGACCTTCAAGGAACGGCCATGATACTTATTATATGCAGTGCCGCTATTAAAGTCCCGTTTAAGTTGACTGCTGATTATGATACTATAATCATCAGTTATGGACAAATAGCCTGCAGAGAAGAGCTTCTGAAGATCACTTCTTAAAATGATTCCATTATCCGTTGAATTGGTACCTCCATATTCTATTGGTCGTATATAGGAGGCTTCTAAAGCAATAGATACTCTGTAGCCAGTGATGGCACAGGTTCTGTGATAGGCTTCAAAGGTCTTAAGCTTAAAGGCACCCTCACCGAAAGGATGCGTGGGGTCCTTAATTATCTGAAAGCCTTCACTTATTTTTTCAGCCTCCTCTGGAGGCTTGTAGCTTTTAAGTCTTTCATCAACCTCTCTATAGAGCTCCCTACCTATATCCTTGTGTACATTATATATTTTACCGTGGCCTATATTGCTATTCCAATCCTCAGGTATAGGAATCCAATCCTTTTCCTCAAAGAAAAAAGGATCTCCCAAAACAATACAGCCAGTTTTTATCGGATCTACAAGTCTCTCCTCCAGCTCCTTAAAGCTAGCTGCACCACTTCGCTCTTTAAATATACTCCATAAGGTAAAGCCGGGTATAGTGGAAAAATGTAGAAAATACCCTCCTCCTACTATATAGTTCTTGGGGCTGTGAAGCTTGAATAAAAATAATTCATCTCTTCTCAGAGCTCCAAAGTTTATATTCCCTGCTGGCTTTAAAAAGCATATTTCCTTATAGTCCTCATCCTTTAAAGCTTCATACCAAGCTTCCTCAGTAATTCCAACATACATGTTCATACCGCTTCACCTCCTGAAAGCTACTACAGCTTACTCTTTAAGTAAATACCTATATATAGTAAATTATACTATATTTTTAGTAATTACTTATTGAATATTCAAAAGTTTTTGTAATCTGCTGTTTTTCTATGGAGTAATAATTATCAATGCTGTGATAAATAATATCTCATAAGTATAATTCAGCACTTAGGAGGGATTAGATGAAAGCTATAGTTTATAATGGCATTCAGGAGGTTCAGGTAAGAGATGTTCCTGATCCAAAAATTGAAAAGAAGGATGACATAATAATTAAGGTTACTTCCACTGCTATCTGTGGCTCGGATCTTCACCTAGTTCATGGCATGATAAAAAATCTTCCTCATGGTTTTGTGTTAGGTCATGAGACCATGGGTATTGTGGAAGAAGTAGGACCTGAAGTCCATACAGTAAAAAAAGGTGATAGAGTTATTGTTCCCTTCCCCGTTTCCTGTGGGCATTGCTGGTTCTGTCAGCATAATCACTTCAGTCAATGCGATAATTCCAATCCCAATGGAGAGGCCGGAGGTATCTTCGGCTACAGCGACACCTATGGTGGTTATCCAGGCGGTCAGGCGGAGTATTTAAGAGTACCCTATGGTAATGTAGGTCCATTAGTTGTTCCCGAGGAGCTTACCGATGAACAGGTGCTCTTTTTGACAGACATTCTTCCTACCAGCTATTGGGGTGCGGACATGGCAGGTGTAAAAAATAATGATACAGTAGTTGTGTTAGGCTGCGGCCCTGTAGGACTCCTAACAATAAAATGGGCAGCTCTTAGAGGGGCAAAAAGGATAATAGCAGTAGATAGAGTAGGCTATAGATTAAACCATGCTAAAGGCTATGGTGCAGAAATTCTTAATTTTGAAGACCATGATAACACCGGAGCCTATATAAAAGATCTCACTAGCGGCGGCGCCGATATAGTCATAGACTGCGTAGGAATGGATGGAAAAATGTCTACAATGGAAAAAATAGAAACAGCCTTAAAGCTTCAAGGTGGCTCAAAGTCAGCCATAGAAATTTCCTCAGAGGCTGTAAGAAAATGTGGCACTGTAATGATGGTTGGTGTTTATGGTGGAAGATACAATCTCTTCCCACTAGGCAACTTCTTCAGCAGAAATATAACCTTAAAAATGGGTCAGTGTCCTGCTCAGGCTTATACAAAGACAATCCTTAGGTATATTCAGGAAGGAAAGATAGATGCAACAGACATCATAACTCATAAGCTCTCTTTAGACAAGGGAAGCTATGCCTACTCCATCTTTGATGCGAAGGAGGACAATTGTATCAAGGTAGTGCTTAAGCCTTAATCTAATATTCATTTTATCTAGCCGCTAAGTTTTCTGGTGAAATCTCATAATCTTTCTAGTTTTAAAGGAGTAGCCAAGGTTAACTTGTCTACTCCCTTTTATTATCTCAATACTTTATTTTTGTATTTCTTCTCTGGTCTTTATGGCCAAATCAGGTCTATTGGTAATTAATCCATCTATTCCTTCAGCAAATAACCTCTTCATTACTTCTTCATCATCAACAGTCCACAAATTAACCTCTAAGCCTTCTTTTTGGGCTTCCTTTATCCCATCCTTCATCATTCCAAACCTCCAGGAAGGATGAATACATTCTGCTCCAAGCTTTTTTGCATAATGCCAGGGTTCTATTAAGCCTGCATGATATAGAATACCTATCTTTGCATGAGGAAGTATTTTCTTTAAATTCATTAAGGTATAATGATTAAAAGAGCTGTACATTACCCTATCTTGAAGCTTAAATTCCTTTACTAACTCCGCTACTCTTTGAGTAAACTTACTATTACTTTCATGCTCCTCTTTAAGTTCGATATTGAGCATCAGGTCATTACCCTTCATAAAGTCAAAGACCTCTTCTAAGGTAGGTATTTTAGCCCCTCTATATTTAGAATGAATATAAGAAGCATCCAAAGTTTTTAAATAATCCATTGTGCATTCTTCAATTAGACCATGAGTCTTAGTTATCCTTGTGAGCTCATCATCATGAAAAACCGCCAAATTATTATCTGCAGTGAGATGTATATCTAATTCTATTCCATCAGCCTTCTGGGCAGCAGCCAGCTCAAAGGCCTCCATGGTGTTTTCCGGTGCAATATAAGAAAAGCCTCTATGAGCCCATATCTTTGTTTTCTTCATTATATATCACTCCTTCTATATCTATTTTTTTCTATCATTAATTTTCTTTATAATTTCCGGTTCAATCTTAAACTCTCTATCTTCATTGAGAAGACCATTGACCTCCTGCTGCACATCCGCAAGCTGTGTATAGCAGTAACCACAAATTGAATCAGACGAATATACAGCTTCTATAATTCTTTCATAGGTGGATAAAAATTCTTCTCCACTGGAGGAATTAGTATAGCCCCAGCCTTCTTCATTTTTTCCTAAAGATATACCTCCAAATTCAGTAAGCACAATAGGTTGTCCACTATACTCATAACCCTTTGCATAAGGCAGCCTAACTACAATATTATGAAACCCTTCTGGAGACTTAAGACTATCTTCGAATACTTTCTGCTGTCCTATATCCTCCGTAGCCCCATGCTTATAGCTATGAATGGCACAGATATCTGATTTGGTCATCTCCCATCCATCATTACCTATAACCAATCTAGTTTTATCAAGGCTATGAGCTAAATAATACAGGGAGTTAGCAAAGCTTTGCTGCATTTCATTATCATAGATATTAGGAACTCCCCAGCTTTCATTGAGCATCCCCCAAACAACAATACAGGGGTGATTATAATCTCTTTTAATCACATCTATCCATTCCTTAGTAAAAGCACCAGCAGCCTCAGGAGTGTACGACCAGAAGCTCGCCATCCCCTCCCACACTAGGAAGCCTAACTTATCAGCCCAATATAGGTATCTTGGGTCTTCTACCTTTTCATGCTTTCTCACACCATTAAAGCCCATGGCTTTAGCTTTGATAATGTCCTCCTTGTAGGCTTCATCACTTGGAGCAGTAATAAGACTTTCCTTCCAGTAGCCCTGATCTAGTAATAGCTTTTGATAATAGGGTCTATTATTTAAGAATATCCTTCCATTCTCTATATGAATCTTTCTCATTCCAAAATAGCTTATTACCTTATCCTTCATCTCCCCATCATAGGAAAGCGTAGCCTCCACATCAAAAAGAACAGGATTCTCCGGTGACCAGCATAGACCTTCAAAGTGTATAGGTCCACTTAAGGCTTTATTATTAAATATATCCACCGTAAGCTTTCCATCTCTTTCATAGGCTGTGATAGTACCATTAAATATAGCTTTATCTTCACAGCTAATACGGAAGGTTAATTCACAGGGTAGGGAGGTATCTTTGCTTAAGGTATATCTTATTTCCGCAGTACCTTCATCTACATCTGGTGTAAAGTAAATATTTTGAAGCCTCTCCTTCTCTACTGCTTCCAGCCATACACTCTGCCATATTCCAGAGCTGGGTGTGTACCAGATAAATTTAGGCTCCTTCTCCCAAAACTGCTTACCTCTTGCTATGGTTTCATCATATAAGGGGTCCTCTACCTCTACTATTATCTCTTCCTCTCCTCCAGTGAGATAGGAGTTAATTTCAAAGGCAAAGGGTGTTTGTCCCCCTTCATGATGACCTATGCAGCTTCCATTAATATAAACACTGCATCTATAATCCACTGCTCCAAAGTTTAATATAATAATTTTATCCTTCCACTCCTCAGGTACCTTGAAGCTTCTTTTATATACTACCCTGTCTACCTCAAAAGCTTCTCCTATACCACTCATCTTAGATTGAAAAACAAATGGCACCTGAATTTTTCTACTCTTTCCGTCTTTTATATCAAAGTCCCACTGACCGTTTAGACTCATCCATAGGTCTCTTCGAAAGTCAGGACGTGGATATTCATTTCTCATAAAAATCCCTCCATTTATTTTATTCCTGAATGTGTAAAGCCTTTAACTATATAATTATTTACAAATATAAAGCAAATTAATACTGGAAGTACTGTCATAACTGTTGCTGCCATCATAAGACCAGGATTATTATAATTTTCTCCTAAAACCAACGCAGCTACTCCTAAGGTTAGAGTTCGCATTTCTGTCCTATTTATCACCAGGGATGGCCATAGATAGTTATTATACAAGGCTAAAAAGGTTATAAACCCTTGGGTAAAAAGAATTGGCTTAATGGATGGTATAACAATATGCCACAATATCTGTAGGGTAGAAGCTCCATCAAGATATGCCGCCTCTTCTAAAGCCTTTGGGAAGCTCTTTAAAAAATTATAAATTAAATATATAACCATTACTCCTGACCCTGATGGAAGGATTAAAGGCCAAAGACTATTAATCATTTCAATTTCTTTGAAGATGTAAAACAAAGGAAAGAAGGTTACTATTTCAGGAATAGCCATTGCCCATATGAGCCCAATTATTATCAGGGACTTAAAGGGTACTTCTAATCTAGCTAAAGCATAGGCTGCTAGGGTACTAGTTGTTATTCTAAGAATCGTTCCTGCAAAGGTTACAATGATAGTATTTATAAACCATCTTCCTATGGGTGAAGAGGCAGTGTTAGCAAATAAATCCTTATAATTTTTCAAGGTCCATTCCTGAGGTATTAATGTAGAGGAGGTCATAGCTTCCGATAATCCCTTAAAGCTTGTAAAAATCATAAAGAATAATGGCAGTAAAAATAAGTAAGCAATGATACATGCAACCATTACTAATACAACGGTTTTTAATTTTTTACTCTGCATAAGCTCTCCTCCTATAAAATTTCTTTTTCTTTGGTCATATAATACTGTCCAATAGAAATTAAAATTATTATTATCCCCATCAAAATAGTCATAGCACTTCCTATCCCAAGATTGTTTTGTTCCATTATGGTAGAATTAATGAACATTATTAAGGGTTTTGTACTCTGACCTGGTCCACCGGAAGTCATTAAACGCGGCTGCCCATAAACATTAAAGGAGGCTATGATTGTTGTCATCAAAACAAAAAAGAATACATTCCTTATATTAGGCATTATGATATAACGAAATTGAGACCAAAAGCCAGCACCATCAATAGCTGAAGCCTCATAAAGTGAATAATCCACCTCATTTAAAGCATTAATAAATAGCATCATATTATAGCCAATTGTCCACCAAACTGTAGCTATAGTTAAGGTAAACCATACATAAGGCTGCAGCTCCAGCCATGGTATTGGCTCCTTTAAGATATTCAGCTCCATTAAAAGACTATTAAAATACCCTCCATTTCCTTTCATAAGCCAAATAAAAATTGCTGATACCGCTGTAACGGATACAGAATAGGAGGTAAAGTATATCGTTCTGAAGATTCCCTTACACCTTTCTGGAAGTCTATCTATTAATAGTGCTAGAGCCAGGCTTAAAAAAACCAATAAGGGTGTGGTATAGCCTACAAATATAAGAGTGTTTTTAAGGCCTAATATGAAGGCTTTATTATACATTGAATCAGAAAAAAGTATTTTTATATAATTTTCCAAAGCAATAAACCCTTGATTCCCAGCTATTAGACTATATTTGTGAAGGCTCATATATATACCATAGCCAAAAGGTATCAGCCAAAACAAAATAAAAAATCCTAAAAAAGGCAAAATAAATATTATTGCAGTCTTTTTACTTTTTTTCATTCCTTTCCCCTTTCATTTATTCTTATTTCAAAATATTATCTATAAAAAAAGCTTATATAACTTTTAAAAAGATATATAAGCTTTTTACAATATTGCTTCTTTAAAATATATTACTGCTCTGATAGCTCTTTTGCTATTTCTGTTGCAGTTTTAAGCTCTTCCATCAAGGCTTCCTTTTTAAGGTCAGGTGTTGTTATTACCATGGCCCATACAGTTTCATTTACATATTTAACCTGTTCTCTAACATTGTAGATTGCAGGTAAAATCTCTGCCTTATCAAATATTCCATAGTTAACCTGAGCTACAGGATACTTTTCAGGATTATTCTTCACTTCTTCCATAGTCCCTAGATGTATAGGCGCTTGTCCTGAATCGGCCCAGTTAATCATAACCTCTGGATTATAGGCATATTTCATAAATTCTGCGATTCCCTTAAGCTTTTCCTCATCCTCTACCTTTGCTGATACAGCAAAGTTATGTCCACCAGCGGGAACTTTCAGTTCATCTCCCATAACTGGTATTGTTGCTATTCCCAGATTATCTCCCCACACCTCTTTAGCAGGAGTATAATTCCACGGTCCTGTTAAGGATATAGCTGTCTGAATGTTAGTATTTCCTTCAGACTTTTTAACAAAGGGATTAAATTGATCATTAGCACCTAAATTAGCTGGACTAATTTTATCCTTATATATAAGCTGATTGATTTTCATAAAAGCATCAGCAGCTTCTTCAGTATCAAGCTTTATATGTCCATCCTTTACAAAATCAACACCCATCTGCGTTAAGAATGTCATATAAGCCCACTGATGATCTCCTGTAAGAGGAAGCCCCAAGGTATAAACCCCTGAATTCTCTGAATCCAGTTTTTTGCTTAAGTCAACAAGATCCTCATAGGTTGTTGGAACTTCATCATCAGCTACAAATTCCTTATTGTAATACATGGTGTAGGCATATAAATCTAAAGGAAATGCAAAAACTCCATCATCATACTTTGCATAGCTCTGTGTTTTTGGATGAAAATCATCTTCAAAAGACAAGCCTGCCATGTCATAAATATCGGAAACTTCCTTTAAGAAGCCATCCTGATGATAGGTAGAAATCCAATCAGAATGTATAATAAGCATGTCAAAATCATCAGACTTGAATTTCACATAGTGATCAGCTGTCTGCAGCTGCTCAACTACATATTTATCCTGGGAATTATTAAAGCCATCAACTATTTTTGTCATAAAAGGACCATCAGCGCCGGTAAAACCATTAATAAAGCTAATAACAGTTTTCCCTTCTTCTCCTGCCCCCACAGAATCTTTACTGGACCCTTGTCCACATCCTGATAATATAGATATACATAACATTAAAATAGCTACTAATGAGATTTTTTTCATTGCCTTCCTCCACCTTTCCTTGCAACACTTGTATTATTTTCATTTATTAATTACAATATTTATGTAATAATAAACAATAAATATAAGGTCACCTTTTGATTTATTTTACTTTTTATGTAATAATCATAATATAATGGTATCATCTAAACGTTCTCATTACAATACATTTTTTACTATTTTTTTATTATTTTGCTTTATTTCTATTTTTACCCACTATATATATAATTAAATATACAGTTATTGTTTTTATTTCAGTGTAATTATTAACATCATTTATTACATAAATCTTAAAATTAACATTCATATTAAAAAGAAAGGAAATAAAAATGTCTAAAAAGAAAACTCCAATTAAAATTATAGGAGAAAGGGATATTTCTCTTAACCTAGCAAACAAAAGCCATCAGGAAAAAATAGTGAAGATTGGCAAGGCTCTTTCCGTTCCTGCAAGGATTCAAATATTGAATATATTAAGGTATAAGCCTCTATCTTTACAGGAAATTTCCTCGATACTAGACATCCCCATCTCTTCTATAGCATCACACATAAAATATTTAGAGGATGCTAAGCTTGTAGTAACTGAATCCCAGCCTGGTGTAAGGGGTTCCATGAGGGTATGTATTACTAGTCTTCAAACCTTCCACTTAGACGCCTCTGCACCTTTGAGTCAGGAAATAGCTAAACCTATAACAGTTGATATGCCTGTAGGAAGCTATTACAAATGCAAGGTAGAACCCACATGTGGACTAGCTGGTATTCAAGGACCTCTAGATTCCTATGACAGTCCTCTATCCTTCTATTCTCCAAAGAGGATGGAAGCTCAATTATTATGGTTTCATAAAGGCTACATAGAATATAGATTCCCTAATTTATCAAACTCTTTATTGGACCTCCATGAGATTTCCTTCACCATGGAGCTCTGTTCAGAGGCCCCAGGCTATTCAGAAGAATGGCCGTCAGATATTTCTATTTCAATAAATAATCAATATATAGGAACCTATCGCTCCCCTGGGGATTTTGGCTCTAGAAGAGGCAAGCTAACCCCTGAAAGCTGGGAGATAGGCAAGACACAGTACGGTTTGCTCAAGACCTTCTCCGTAAGGAAGGATGGCAGCTTTATTGATGGGATAAGAACTGAAATTAACACAGCTATTAAGGATTTAGATATCCAAAGCTCACCATATATTTCACTACTTATAGAAATAAAAAGCGATGCTGAGTGTATAGGTGGCATAAACCTCTTTGGTGAAAAGTACGGTGACTATCCCCAAGGAATTACAATGAGTATAATATATTAATAAAAATAGGAGTATATAGCTCTACATGCTATATACTCCTGATTTCTTTCAATGTATCTTATATCTAGAATACTTTTATGCTTATTTTAGCTATTCAAATCAATTATCATATCTGCCTCTAAAAGCTCTGCTTCCTCAAGGCTGTGAGAAACCATTATAACCGTTGCATCCTGTGTATACTTCTTCACATAGGCTGCTGTGAGTTTTAGATTTTCTTTATCCAGGCCCTTAAAGGGCTCGTCTAATAAAATTAAATCACTAGAGGAAAGAATTGCTCTTGCTATGGCAACTCTTCTCTTCATTCCTCCGCTTAACTCTGAAACCGGCTTATAAAAACAGTCTCTTAGTCCAATTTCCTTCAGATGGTCTATAATATTCTCCCTGGATATATTCTTTGGAGCCACAGCTAGAATATTACCTATGGCTGTAAAGCTCTCACAGAGCCTATCCTCCTGAAATACTGCACTAAGCCTTTTTCCTTCTCTTCCCTGAATAATTCCCTTATCCGCCATATCTAGTCCCATGATAAGCCTTAGTATTGTAGTCTTGCCACAGCCGGAAGGACCCATGAGGCAGGTTACCTTACCCTCAGGAAAGGTTAGATTACAGTCCTTTAGAACTGTCTTATCCTTGTAAGCCTTATATATATCTTTAAAAACTATATTCATACAGCTATCCCCTTTCCAGGTGAAGGTAGGCCTTCCTTACACCCCATAGGAAGAGCTTCTCAAAGAATAGGCTTATGACAATTATCACTACTGTCCAGGCGAACAAGTCCTGAGAGCTTAAATATATTTTAGCTTCATAGAGCCTCTCTCCTATAGAGCCATCAGGCATACCTATCACCTCTGCTGCTATCCCCGCCTTCCAGCATAGTCCCAAGGATAAGGTGCAGGCTGATAGTAGGTATGGCTTAACCTGTGGAAGATAGATATATTTTAACTTCCTAAAAAGCTTCATCTTAAAAACCTCAGCCATTTCTAATAGCCCTCTATCGGTACTTTTTATCCCCTGGAGTATATTTGTATAAACAACTGGCAGAACCATTAAAAAAGAAATGAATATAGACAAACTGCTTGAGTCCAGCCATATTAAGCATAGTATGATGAAGGAAGCTACAGGAGTTGCCTTGATCACCGATATATAGGGCCACAGGAGGATTTCAATGAGCTTATGACCTCCTGCTAAGGCTGCCAGCAGCATCCCCACTAAAAGAGCTAGAAAGAACCCTGAAAGTATGCGAATAAAGGAATAGCTTACGGATAGCCAAAAGTCTCCTGTAATTATTAATTCTTTTAATCTTACTAGAACCTTTAAAGGAGATACCAGGAGAAGCTCCTGATTAAGAGCCTCCGCGCCAAGCTGCCACAATAATAGGGCAATAAACACCGCTGCTGCCTTATTCTTAATTTCCATAATAGAAATCTTCCCCTGGAAGCTTTCCTCCAACGGCTTTTGGATTTTCATTATATAATACTTCTAAGAAGCCTTCTACTGCACCTTTCATTTCTGTTCCAGCCATATAAGTTATATTACAATAAGGTATGGCCTTTACAGCTACGGCTGCCTTGATAATATCAAATTTTTCCACAAGATCAGCAGCTTCCTCCACATTTTCATTTACATAGGAGGTAGATTCACTATATTCCTTTAAAAAGCTCTTAAGCTGCTCTGGATTCTTCTCTGCAAAATCCCTTCTAACAACTAAAACACCAGTGATAAGCTGACTTCCATTGTCTAAGGCTTCCCATTCCTCAGTTAAATCAACAGCTACTCGCAGGTCCTTTATAGAACCTTGAGCTACCGTCACAAATGGCTGAGGAAGTAAGGCTACTGCCTCTTCTTTTTGAGCTAAGGCTGATACCACCTCTGTATGCTCATTTTTCCATTCTATAGTAACATCCTTCTCTGGATCTAAGCCATTTTCCTTCAGTATATAGTTTAAAGTATATTCGGGAGTTGAGCTCTTTCCTGAGGCTATTATAGTCTTACCCTTTAAGTCCTGAACTGTTTGTACTGCTTCGCCCCTCTCCACCAGGTATAAAACTCCCAGGGTGTTAACCGCTAGAAGCTGCACCTCTCCTTCTGTATTATTGTACAGAATAGAAGCTAAGTTTACCGGTACTGCCGCTATATCCAGCTCTCCCTTAATGAGCTTAGGGGTCAGCTCATCGGCAGAGCCAGCTATGGTGAAGCTATAGTTATTTGTCCCCTTGCTCTCCTCTGCTTCCTCCATGAGCTTAACCATTCCCATGGAGGTTGGACCTTTTAGCCCACCAATATTAATGTCAATAGCCTCGGGAGCCCCTTCCTCTGAAACAGTTTTATCAGAAGAATTGCAGCCTACAAATAAAGCTGAGGTTAAAATAATCGTCATTAATAGTGAAATAATTTTTTTCATGTAAATCCTTCTTTCTCATATTATTATGGTTTACATAGCCCTAAAAATAATAAAACCTCGTCAAAAGACAAGGAGATAAATTTCTACTTATTCTCCATCGTCTTTATAATCCGGTAATACCCGATTAAGCAGCACGACAAATTATAAAACTCCTAGTCTTAGGAAAACCTTTGATTTCGGATTATTTTTATAGGCAATTTTTTTATGTGAACTATAACTTTATTATATTTGAATATTCACTCAAATACAAGGATATTGTTATTTTTTTAACACATATTTTTACAATAATACCCATGATAGCTTGATGATATATAATATTCTTAATATTTGAAAAAATACATGTAATAGGTGTATAATTTAAAGAGAAAATAGAGAGTTATGTTCTCTTAGACCGATATGTTGTGACTACCTTTATTAATTATGAAAGGATGATATTAATATGCCATTAGTAACCACAAAGGAAATGTTTAGTAAGGCTTATGCCGGAGGCTATGCTGTTGGAGCCTTCAATGTTAACAACATGGAAATAATACAAGGTATCACTGAAGCTGCAGGAGAACTCAACTCTCCTCTGATACTTCAGGTTTCATCGGGAGCTAGAAAATATGCTAATCACTCATATCTAACTAAGCTGGTAGAAGCAGCTCTTATAGAAACAGATATACCCATAGCACTTCATTTAGATCATGGTGCAGATTTTGAGATTTGTAAGGCCTGCATCGATGGCGGCTTTACCTCAGTTATGATTGACGGCTCTCACCACTCCTTTGAGGATAATATAGCCGTTACAAAAAAGGTTGTAGAATATGCTCATTCAAAGGGAGTTGTAGTAGAAGGGGAGCTTGGACAGTTGGCTGGTATTGAAGATGATGTAAATGTATCCAGTGAAGATGCACAGTATACACAGCCTGAACAGGTTGAGGAGTTTGTAAGCAGAACTGGAGTTGATTCTCTTGCCATAGCAATCGGTACAAGCCATGGAGCCTTTAAATTTAAGCCAGGGCAAAAGCCTATGCTTCGCTTTGATATATTAGATGAGATAACAAAGCGTCTTCCTAACTTCCCTATAGTTCTCCATGGAGCTTCTAGTGTTTCTCAGGACTATGTGAAGATAATACAGGAAAATGGAGGTAATCTTAAGGATGCCATAGGAATTCCTGAGGATATGTTAAGACAGGCTGCAAGATCTGCTGTTTGTAAGATTAATATTGATTCTGACCTTCGTCTTGCCATGACCGCAGGGGTGAGAGAGGTTCTCTTTAATAATCCTTCTGCCTTTGACCCAAGAGACTACCTAAAGGCTGGTCGCGCTAATGTTAAGGCATTGGTTACCCATAAGATTCTCAATGTTCTTGGCTCTGATGGAAAGGCATAATATCATAATAAATCTATGAATAGTTAAAGGGACACCATCCATTATAAAATGGAGTGTCCCTTTTTCATATTATTACTACTTATTTGGTTTTCCTATAACCTTAATTTCCATGGATGCTGTATAGCTTCCATCTTCAGTGGTAACAGTTATCTTAGCTGAGCTCTTATCAAGAGCTGTAACCTTACCTTCTGAGTCCACAACAGCCACTTTTTCATTATCTGAGGAATAGCTTACCTTTTTGTTAGTAGCATTCTCAGGATATACTACAGCCTTAAGGTCATAGGTTTCACCTATTTTTATATTTTTCTTTCTGTCAGGAAGAGCTATTCCTGTTACTGGAATCACTACCTTTACAGTTATGGTGTTAGTAGTTAACTCTTGTCCCTTATAGCTTACCTTCATGGCTATGGTGGTTTCACCAGTTCCTAATGCTGTGAGCTTGCCATCCTTAAGGGCTACAACTCCTTCATCACCAATGATGTACTCTACCTGTAGATATTCATTAGAAAGCTCTACTCCATTGGATAATAAGGTCTTAAGCTCTAGATTCAAGGTGTCACCAAGGTTTAGAACCTCCTTATCTCCTGAAAGAGCTGCTGAGGAGAGAAGTATAGGAAGCTTTCTAAGTCTGGTAGCTGCTCCATAATAGATATTACCAACAGGATCAAGATCAAATAAATTTACACTTTCACTTAATAGAGTCTTATATTCGAAGGTTTCTGTATCTAAGGCTATAAGCTTATTGCTTACGTTAGTATACATATATCCATCCTGTCCCCATCTTATATAATAAGGTCTAAAGCCATTGGCATGGGTATTACCAGGATAAAGTCTTTCATATTTTACTACCTCAAGATTATCTGGATTAAGGGCAAATACTGTGCCATCAGTACCAGTTACACCCCATAGAAGTCCATCTTCACCGAAGGATAAATCTCCAATGAAGGTTGGCTTTGAAGTAAGCTCAGGTATCTCTAAATAAACCTCTTTGAGCACCTTTCCAGTAGCCTCATCAACCATTGCAATCTTTGCTTCATCAGCTGTAGGAGTACTTCCAAGTCCCCCCTGGATATAAGAGCTTACATAAACCACTCCATCCTTGTAGGCAACTCCAACTATGCTTTGATCCTCAATTATATTTGTATAAACTCTGGCATCCTTTAGGCTTCCATCTTCATTTTCTTCATAGATGGTAAGGGCGCCACCAAGCTTTCCATAGGTAGGAATTGTACCAATAAAGAGCTTATTTTCATGATTCTTAATTACAAAGGGTCTGTCCTGATCATCCTCTATATCATAAACGATACCAGGGTTACCAGTACTATCTTCTCTGTAATTGAAAGGCTTGTCTGGGTTATATCTATATATGACACCGCCAGTATAGGTTCCAAAGTATGTGCTTCCATTCATAAAGCCTATGCCTTCAGGCTGATGGAAGGTTGGCATGTTATGAAGATAAGCTTCGCTAATGGTATCATAGATGCTGGCACCTCTCATATAACCACCGATATTAAGCTGTCCCTCTGGGCTTATAGCAAGAGATTGTAGTAAAACTCCCTGAGCTTCTACATCTGGATAATGCATTTCAAACCAGTTATCCTCTGGATCATAAAATACGCTATCAGTATAAGCTCCCATGGTAGCCAATACAGTCTTACCGGCTTTTTCTCCTTGTGTAAGAGTAACCCAGGTAGTATCCTTTAAGCCTGTGGAAGGAAGTGGTGGTATTCCTTCTATAAGTGTGCTCTCTAAGGTTTTAACATTGTAGGAATAAAGCTCTGTTTTATTTGCCTTATAATATACTAAATCCTCATTATAAGGTGATGGTGGAGATATCATCTTACCATCGGTAGTCAGTGTATCTAAATGCTCATAGGTAGCCTTGTCAAAAACATAAACTGTTGTTCCAATACTTGCTATGATCTTATCCTGTACTACCATAACATCAGCAAACATTGTAGGAGGTTCTGCCACGGTAATTTCTTCTTTTTCTCCAGTGGTGAGATCATACTTAATCACTGAGCCTGTTACTCCCCCAACACCAGCATAGAGGTCATTGCCATCGATACCTAAGCCTCTTACGTATTCTGCTCCTTCCTTCATTCCCCCTAAATCTCTAAAGGTTTTAGAAGCAATATCAAATTCATATACCTTACCAGCAGTTCCCTTATTATAGGTAGCCATATATACCTTACCAGCTTCACTGGTCTCAACATCCCATATGAATTTGTGGTCAGCAATTGGTCCATATTCTTCAATCCTCATCTCTTCAGTGAGGTATACATATAGCTTGCCATCATTGGTACCAGAAAAATAAACATTATTATCTGGTCCCATATCTATAGCCCATACTACATCTACTCCAGGAAGAGCTTTGGAGAATACTCTCTCACCAGTTTCAGCATTTACTGCATAGAAGGTTGCTGGGGAACCATTAATAGCAAAGAACTGAAGATTAGTTCCTTTGGAATCCTTTGTATAAGCCGCTCCTTGAGTTAAAGGCACCTGAACAGCTTCTCCTAAATCTTTTGAGGCACCGAATTCTACCTTTACGTTACCTTCCTTTAAAAGAACCTTTTCTAATGAAACATTATCTACATAAGCAGTGCTTACTCCGCCCGCTCCCATATAGAACCAAACTTGAGCGTAAACAGCATTAGCTGGAGCAGCTCCTTCTATTACTGCATCACTCCACTGATTCAAGGTATTAGCTAAAACAGTGTATGAGCCATTATTAGCTATTTCCTTTTTATTGCTATCAAAGAATTTAAGATATAATCTTACACTTGCCTTAGCTACATAAGCCTTAGCTCTTAATATATAGGTAGCGCTTGGCTCTATCTCTAAAAATTCACTGGTGGCTCCCACGGAAGCCTTTGTGCTATTATCAACTATCTTAAGGCTGTCATTTCCTTCATAAGCCTGTTCACTAGAAACCTCTACAGAGGTGTCAGCAGCTGTAGGCTCAGGAAGTCTTATCCATCCTGGTATTAAGCCCTGGCTGCTATCTTCAAAGCCTGGATTGGTCATAGTAACAAATTCTTTATCTGCTGCTTCAGCCGTCATAGTGAAGCTCTTGGGAGTCCAAAGGAATGATGTGATAAGAGTTAATATAAGTAAAATATTTATAATCCTGAACTTATTTTTCAAAGAGATTTCCTCCTCAGCATTTTTAAATTTGATAACACTATTCTTTAGTCATTAGTAAGGCATGGCTGCTCTTAATTTCTAAAGGCAGCACTTCAGCAGAATCAAGATATACTATACTTTCCAGGAGCGCTTCTGTTACCTTTGCCCTTCTATCCACTGTAGGCCCTGCCATGTGAGGTATTGTAATAACATTGTCTAAGCTTCTCAGCCTACTATCTTCTGGAAGTGGCTCCTGCTCATAAACATCAAGGACTGCCTTAAAGGTATTCTTTTCAAGGGCAGCTATGAGAGCCTTTTCATCCACTATGCCGCCTCTGGCAGTATTTATGAGGATGGTTCCTGGCTTAATGAGCTCTAATAGCTCCTCATTAATCATATGATGGGTATCTACCCTGTAGGGTGAATGGAGTGATATTATCTTACAATCGGTAAATATCTCTTTTAATTCAGCCTTTTCCACTCCATATTCCTCTAGTGCTTCTTTTGTGGCAGAATTGGAAAACACCTTTATTCTGCATCTAAATGGCTTCAATAGCTTGATGAGGCTTCTAGTCACTGCGCCAAAGCCCACAAGGCCTACAGTTTGATCTAATAGCCCCTCATTTTTAAAGTCTCCAGCTCTCCAGCCTCCGCTCTTAACCTCTCCATTGTAAAATATTAATTCTCTCAAGGAGCAGAGCATGTAGGCGATTACACCTTCAGCTACGGATTCGGCATATAGCTGATTACCACTTAAAACTCTAACCTTTTTTTCATAGAGCTCCTTTGTTGCTACATTGGCTACGGAGCCACCAGTGTGGAGCAGTGCCTTTAGCTTATCTGCTTTTTCTAGAACCATAGCAGTTAAAGGGGGAGTACCCCATCCGGTTATACATATTTCCTTATCCTTCAGGGCCTCCTTAAATTCTTCTTCTGTATACTGCCTTCCTAAGGTGTTATGCTCAACCTCTCCTAGAGTATCCAGGTGTTTTAAAACCCTTTCTGGGAAAAAGGTATCCTTGGTTACCCCTGAAGGCATTGCTACTAAAATCTTCATCTAGCTTCCCCCTCATGAACTTTTATAGAAAAGTCAGCCTTAAAAAAACAGGCTGACTTAAACTATGATGTCATTAATAATTTATTGTTGATCAGTATATACAGTTTATTATTTGCTAGTATACCAGTCGTTCATTTCCTTTTGAGCTTCAGTACCACCTTCAGTCTTCCACTGAGCTACAAATTTCTCGTAGTTAGCTAAATCCTCTGTTCCAGCTATAGCCTTAAGGATATAATCCTTTTCTAAGGTAAGAAGCTTTTGGTTGTATTTAGCATTTACTTCTAGTGGAGGAGCAGTAGCATTTAAATCAACCTTACCATATTCCATCATTGCTTGAAGCTTTTCAAAGGTTTCACCGATAACCTTATCTTTTCTAGTTCTTACAGGCCATAACTCTTCATATAGCTTCTGATCTGTACTTGTAATGAACCAGTCTGCATTATTTCTTTCTTCATTGAATTTAGGCAATATTGGATTGATTTTTCCTTCTGCATCCTTTTCCCAATGAGTTCCTTCAATTCCGATAGCAAGCTTCTCAAAGGTTTCAGGCTGAACCTTAAGATCCATATACTTCATAGCATGCTCTTTGTTCTTGGAAGCCTTAGGTATAGCTATATACCAGCCTACGCTTGTTGCTTGTACCCATGAACCCTTTTGTCCATCTTCACCCTCTAAGCCAAGGATTAATTCTATTTGAGAATCAGGGAAGTTGCTAGCTAAAGCAGTTGTTACAGCAGCAGATATTCCCCAGCCATAGGTCATTATAGCAGCCTTACCACTGGTGAACTTTTCTTGAGCTACAGCAGAGTTATTTATAGGCCACTCAGAATCTATTAAGCCTTCATCATAAAGCTTATTCATGAACTCTAGGTATTCAACCATACCTGGATTTTCAACTCTATTTCTAACCTGTCCATCTACATCCTCCCACTGAGTTACTACTCCAAAGGCTCCAGCAATTTCATATACTAAATGCTCAAAGCCAGTAAGAGGTATCATATCAGTCTTTTCTTTTATTGCCACAAGGAGGTTATAGAATTCATCTAGAGTAGTTGGTATTTCCATTCCCACCTGTTCTAATATATCATCTCTTATAGCAAGACCACCATTAACGAAAGGCTTAGGTGACTTTTCAGGTATACCGTAAATTACTCCATCTATCTTAGCACTTTCCCAGCTCTCATCGGAGTTAGCCTCTAGAAGGGTTTGTCCATATTCCTCTAACAGCTCATCTAAAGGCTCTAAAGCACCTTCATTAGCAAGTCTTTGATACTGTGAGCCAGAAAGCTTAACAATATCTATTTCCTCTTTATTAGCCATAAGGAGATTTAACTTATCATCGTAGTTTTCTAAAGGAAGTATTTCATAGTTAACCTTATAACCAGTTTCTTCCTCTAAGAATGCTGCTACGGGATCCTGGTTAGGATCAAAATTTCTTTGGAAGCCAAGCTGTCTTAAAACAGGCTTTTCTCCTGAAGCTGTAGGATCAGCTTTTTTTGTTTCTCCACAGCCAGCTAAAAGTCCTGCAGATATTATTGCTGTAAGCATTAAAGATATTGCTTTTTTCATATATTACCCTCCTAAAAAATTTTATATAATTATTTGTGATTTACTGCAGTGTCATAAGGCAAAGCAGGAAATACAATTATTACCTTAGTTCCTTTATTAATCTCGCTTTCATAATAAAGACCATATTCAGTCCCATAGTGAAGCTTTATTCTTTTATTAACATTCCTAACTCCATAACCCTTACCTATTTCTTCTGAGGTTAAGGTAGAGAGAGTTTCCTCATCCATTCCTCTTCCATTATCTGAAACTGTAAGGATAATATTTCCCCCTTCTCTCCTACCTGATATGGCCACATGGCCTGTTTTACTGTCAGACTCCATGATTCCGTGGAGTATAGCATTTTCAACTATGGGTTGAAGCACTAGCTTTACCGTAGAGAAATCTAAAATTTCTTCAGGGGCATCTATAGAACATTCTAACCCTTGAGAGAACCTTTTCATTTGAATGTCCATGTACATTCTCACATGATTAATTTCATCTCTTATAGTAACTACATCTTTTCCACCACTGAGGCTAAGTCTGAAGAATTTCGCTAGGGTATTAACCATGGCTACTACATCATCAGCTCCATATTTCATAGACATCCAGCAAATCATATCTAAGGTATTGTACAAAAAATGGGGATTGATCTGTGCTTGTAATGCTCTGAGCTCAGCGTTTTTCTTGTCCAGTTCTGCTTCGTATTTTTGTTCAATGAGCTCTTTTATATTATCTACCATCTGCTTAAAGCTCCTCTGAAGGACACCAATTTCGTCATTTCCATCTACCTGGATTTTCACATCCCATTTTTCATCTTCTATCTTTCTCATAGTCTTAATAAGTGTCTTTATCCTTCCAGTAAGGCTTCCAGACACCACATAGGCAATGAAGGCTGCAAAAAACATAGCAATTATCATAAGTAGCAGTGTATCCCTAAAAATAACTGTGCTGCTGCTTAAAATTTCCTTAATAGGTATAATGGCCACAAGTCTCCAATTAGTATTTTCAAGCTTCTTGTAGTAAACTATTGATTCCTCATCATTTATTTTATATTTGCTATGCCCCTCCCCCTTTGCAATCACCTTAGAATAATAATCCTCTAAGGATATGTTCTTACCTAGCGGTTCTTTACCGTCCGAGGAAATTACAACCCCCTCATCATCCAGTAAAAACACTCTTCCACTAGTGGTAAATTTGACATCCTTTACAATTGAATATATGTTTTCCTCTAAAATATCCACAGAAACTACACCTAAAGGTTCTCCATATGGATTGTCTCCCATAACAGCTCTTGCTACTGATATAACATTTCTTTTACTATTGTTATCATCAACTCCTGGCAGCTCATAAATATAAGTGCTTCTCCAGGTTATGCTTCCTTTGTTCTCTATGGCTCTCTTATACCATTCCTCATCAGCCACATTCTTAGCATTCAATATCTTGTTGCCGGAGTTAACATAAATGGCATCATTGCTTGCATAGAGCCTTATATTATATATCTCCCTTGCTGTTTGTGCAGATAATAGTATCTCCATAAGCTTTTGATAATCATCTATCTGTTCTGAAAGAGGATAGCTGTTGCCTCTTTTTGAAAGTATATCCGTAAGCTCGTTATCTAAATATAGATAGCTGGAAACATCCTTTACATTGTTTAGCTTGTAGGAAATAAAGTTATTAGCTTGCTCAAAAGCCTGTCTTGTAGAATTTATCGTTTGCTGCTCTAATATTTCAGCGGATTTTTTATAGGAAAAAAAACCAACAATTGTAGCTGTGAGAACTATAACTAATATATTTCCTAGAAGCAGCTTATATCTTATCTTTGTATTTTTAAGAATCCCCAATAAATACCTTCTCACTCCCATTTAGTGAAGCTCCCTATAATCTGATGGATTAAGTCCTGTAATCTTTTTAAATACCCTGGCATAATAGTTAGCATCGTTATAGCCTATCCTTTCAGCTATCTCATAAAGCTTATAACGCCTATCACGGAGAAGAGCCTTTGACGCTTCTATCCTCACCTGAGTTATAAAATCATTTACGGTTTTACCCGTTTCTTTTTTATAAAGCTTACATAGGTATTGAGGTGTTAGATACACTGCTGAAGCTATTGAATTTATTGAGATATTCTTCTGATAATTATTTTGTATATATTCCTCTATTTCTCTTATGATTGATTTATCTTTATTTGAATCGTATTCAATAACCCTGTTATTAATTTTATAGCCTCTGGTTTTAATAGCTTCTTTAGCTTCATTATAGGATTCCTTAAGCTCATTAAGCTCTTTTTTCACTTCACCAAAGGCGGATACAACAGATAAGCCATGAATATTGTTAAGCTTGTCCAAAACATCATTGCTGTAATTTAAAAGCTCCTCATAGTCTCCTTTATGTCTTAAGCGATATAGAATTATAACTTGATTCTCTATGGTACCAGAAATAAAAGTAATCTTTCTTTCAATACCTAGATTGTTAATAATCTGAAGTATTTGCTTTTCACTATTATCACCACGATTTTCTATGAGCTGACACAAGAATTCTCCATTAAGAGGAAATTTAATGTTAAGTAACTCAAGACCATCTTTAAGCTTATCAAAATCTATAGCACTACTATTTAAAATATCCTCGATGAGGCTGTTTTTAAAATAAAGCATGCTTTTTTCATGATTCAAAGCCTTTCGCTGTTCCTCTAACCGTTTTCTTTTTTCGTCTCGAATATGATCAGCAGTCTTATTTATAAGCTCCTGAAACTCCAAAAGATTAAAAGGCTTTTCTATATAGTCTGTAGCCTTAAGCTTAATGGCAGATTTTAAGTACTCCGTATCAGAGTAGCCACTTAAAAATATAATGCTGCAGAGTGGTAGGGAAGCCCTGAGATTCTTTGCCATTTCAATACCATCCATTTTAGGCATCCTTACATCACAGATGGCCAAGTCTGGTTTAACCTTTTCAGCAAGGTGAAGACCTTCAAGACCATCAGTTGCCTCTCCTACCACTTCAATATCTGCAGACTTCCAATTTACATATTCTAAAAGACCTTTTCTTGTTATCTGCTCATCATCAACGATAATTGCTTTGATCATACTTATCTCTCCCCTAACTATTTTAAGGATAATATGGTTTTAATTATAATTATAATTAATTAATAGTAACTATTAAAATTTTTTTAATTATTTACTAATATAACATATAATACTTAAAATTAACAGAGGGAGTGACAAAATATCTTAGCCTTTTACAGAACCAATGAGCACACCCTTGACAAAATATTTCTGTAAGAATGGATATACGCATATGATAGGTAAGGTTGCAGTTACGATAGAAGCAGCCTGTATCGCCGCAGGAACTATATTTGCTGTCCCTTCTATATCAGGATTATAGCCTGCTTGCTTTAATACATCAGAGGTGGAAGCTAGGAGCTCCTTTAAGTAAAGCTGCATAGGCTTTAGCTTAGGATCTGTGATGTATATCATCGCCTGGAAGTAACTATTCCAGTGAGCAACGGCAAAGAATAAAGTTATTGTAGCTATAACGGGCATAGATAAAGGAATTATAATTCTCAGCAGAATTTTCCAATTAGATGCTCCATCAATCTTTGCTGATTCTTCAATACTTTCCGGAAGAGCTTCAAAATAATTCTTCATGATAAGCATGTTATAAACATTAATCATATTTGGAAGAATTAATACTGCCAGCTTGTTCACAAGTCCAATTTTCTGCATTACCAAATAGTTAGGGATTATACCTCCATTAAAGAGCATGGTAAATACAAAGAACAGCATAAGAAACTTTCTTCCTCTCAGCCTCGGTTTTGATAGAGGATAGGCAGTGATTATTGTCATTACAATTCCAGTAAAAGTACCTAATAGAGTAACTATGATACTTACCTTCAGGGAGTTCATGAACATGTCATTCCCAAGAACAAATTTATAGGTGTCTATCTGAAAATCTACTGGTATAAGGCCTACCTTTCCAGAAACTACTGCAGCCTCACCACTGAAGGATTTTGCCACTAGGTTCACAAAGGGCAGAGTAGTTGCAAGGCCAAATAATATGAAGAATAAGTAATTTAAAGCTTCAAAGATTTTTTCCCCAGGAGTAGATTTAATCTTATGAGATCTAGGCTGGGTATTTTTATTTAGTACGTTTAATGCCATCTATATCACCTCCTACCATATACCCTTTTCGGTATATTTCTTAGCTAAGTAATTTCCTGTTACCACTAGAACGAATGCTACCACTGAGTTAAACAGTCCTACTGCTGTGGAGAAGCTATAGTCCATGGTTCCAAGACCGACTCTCACCACATAGGTTCCAATTACATCAGCAACGTTATAAACGGTAGGGTTGTACATTACCATTATCTGTTCTGTACCTGCTTCTAATATGCTACCTAATCTAAGGATAAACATCAGAACAATAGTTGGTGCTATTCCGGGAAGAGTAATGCTTTTTATCTGCTGAAACTTATTTGCACCATCGATTCTTGCAGCCTCATACTGCTCTTGGTCAATTCCCGTAATAGCAGCTAGATAAACTATAGTACTCCACCCTGATTCTTTCCAACCTTCAGTAAATACTAATAAAGGTCTAAAAACACTGGAATCCATAAAGAAAGGAATTTTTTCTCCTCCTAAAGCAACAATTATGGTATTTATAATCCCATCATTAGCTGATAGAAGATTTACAAAGAGACCATAAACTATAACCCAGGAAATAAAGTGTGGTAAATATATAACTGTCTGTACTGTTTTCTTGAACAGAAGATTTTTAATTTCATTCATTAATAGAGCCATTAAAATAGGTAGAGGGAATAAGAATATCACCTTAGATAAACTTATAATTAAAGTGTTTTTAAACACATTTACAAACTCTGGTGTAGAAAACAATCTTTGAAAGTTGGCAAAACCAACCCATTCACTAGCCATTATCCCCTTAAAAATATTAAAATCCTGAAAGGCTATTATTAGTCCGTACATAGGTGTGTATTTAAAGAGGAGTAGTGTCAAAATACCTGGTATTAAGAGAAGATATAAATCCCAGTCCTTCTTAATATCTATCCAAGCACTTTTCTTTACAGCCTTTGGAATATGTGCTACTTTCATTTTTTTTGTTGATAGCTGCATCGCGTTCATCCTTTCTTCCTTAGTAACTATATTTTAATAAATAGCTGTAAACCTTTAAATATAGTAGAATTATTAAAATGAGTAATATATTAACCTTTTGGTAATTTCCTATACATAACTATATATTTAAGGAGCTGCTGTTTTTTTATCACAGCAGCTCCTTAATTACTTCTCTGTTATTAAAGTGTCCTTAAATACTCTGTCAGGTTATAAACAGCTTCTCTGATTCTTATTAACTCACTTTCTTTATTTCTACTTCTCCAGAGCTTTCCATAGCCTTCAAGCCATAAATCAAAAGCCTCCGCAAGGTCCTTTGGTTCAATGATGTACTCTATGCCATCATGATTAAAGGTGTGCTTCTTTATAGGAAGATAAGCTGCTGCCATAAGGGAGATTCCATCTGCTGCTGAGATAAATTCCTCCATATCAAGTCTTCTATCGGCATATATATTCCTTACCTTCTTTTTTAAAGCCTTAGATGCTTTATGACCTTCCTCATAAGCCTTAAGTACTTCTTCCTCCTCTATAGCCTCTATCTTTTCCAGCCAAGGATTGATTCTCTCGGGAGCTTGAAGTTTTCTTTCTCTCCAGAAGGTCAGGTAAGACCAGTGGAAAGGCTGATGTCTTGAAAGCTCTCTTAATACTGCCATGAGATTTTCCTCAGTATCACCATACTCTATAACAGAAATCGCTTTATCTGCCTCTTCTATAGATAGCTCCTCCTCAGGATTCCAGGATAAGGAGGCTCCAAAAATCATACCAGGGGTAGAGCTTCCAAGAAGATTTACATGACCATGATCGCCCCAGTCAGTATTTAAAATACCCTCTGCTCCATATTTCTTTCCGAAGCTTACCATCTTCGTTATATTAACAAAGGATAGATCAAAGACATTTATAAGTCTGTTCCAGCCAGCTGTGGACGGGCATACATACTGCTTAAGACCTGACTCTGCTATTGTTTTAGTATCAGCCTCTGTTACCTCTGCATGATAGCCCCAGTTTAAGCAGGTTACATCCTTAGGGATCTCAGAAAGATATTCAGGGTGCTTCAATATAATATCACCCCAGAAGAGTATCTCCTTATCATAGCCCTTAACTAAGGTTATCACCTTATTTAAGAAATCAGTGTAAAGCCTACCACTACCTACCTTTTCTAAAAGCTCCTTGTTCTTTCCTTTACCTAAATCAAAGGTTTCATCACAGCATATATTAAACTTTTTAGAGCTGAAGAGAGGAACAAATTGTTCCAGCATCCTTCCTACTACTTGGATACTTTCAGAATTCCTCACATCAAGGGTATGGTGTGCCATTCTGTCCATCCAGGAAAAAGGCCTATGATAATCTATTTCCAGCTCAGAAAGATGAGAATAGCTCCTGCTTATCAAAAGCTCGTACAAATGTCCAAAGGTAGAAAGGGACGGAACAAGCTCCACATGTCTTTCTATGCAGTATGCATCCAGCTCCAAAATCTCTTCTGAGGTTAATGGATCTCTTCCTGTCCATATTTCAGTAAAGCCCTTAAAGGCAAAGGTATGCTCTATATAAAGCTCAAGATGGTTTATCTTATAGAAGGATAACCTATCTACAAGCTCCTTAAGGGTTTCTAGAGTGGGCACCTTACCCCTGGTAACATCGTGATAGAAGCCTCTATTCTTAAAATAAGGCTCATCGGAGATAGTTAGGGCTGGAAGCTCAAGGCCTTCCTGCCTTATTATCTGCCTTAAGGTTTGTATTCCATAAAATAGTCCTGCTGTTCCTTCTCCGGTAATTTCTATGAATTTATCCTTTATAACAAGGGAGTAGCCTTCTCCTACCTCCCCCTGCTTTTTAAGTATTATTCCTTTGCTTAGGTCTTCCCTATAGCTTCTATTTATATTCACATCCAGCAGCGTAGCCTCATAAACCTCACCTTTAAGCTGTCTTGCTCCTGGTAAGTCCTCTAAAGAGCAGCTTTTAGTTAATATTATTTCTACGTCCTTATCAAAGGAGAACTTCCCCGCAGCATACTCCATTTTTTTTGGTTTCGGCAATAAATACATACAATCACTCCTTAATATTTAGCTGTTAAATACAGCCTTTACTTTATCCTCTAAAAGACCCATGTAAAGTCCTGCAGCTATTTCTCCTATAGTCCAGCCTGACTCCATGGCCCATGGTCCCCAGCCCGCATCAGCAGGAGAACCAAAATACTCCATGTACTCTACATCAAAGCCTCTAGCCCAGGCTCCATTAAGCTTTTCATCCTCACTGATAAGCTGTATCCCCAGGATAAATCTCACATTTTCCTCCCAGAGCTTCTTAAACAGCTCATCACCAGTGATATAGTAGGCTTGTATAAATGCCAGGGGTAGCCAATTATTTGAGTATAATAGATCTACTACCATGTCACCATTTTCAGCCAGAAGAGAGCACTCACCATCTCCTTTAGTGTTTCTCATGGTTGCTTTATAACCTTCGTCCCATTCTACATAGGCTCCAGAGCTGTGCTTAAACTGCTGAAGACCCTCAGTAACCTTATATAGCCAAGCCTTATGCTCCTCTTCTCTGGTTATCCAGTATAGCCAGCTTAAGGGTAGGATGAGACGGCAGTATTCCTCTGTCTGACTCTGCTCTCTTACAGTATCAGGGTAGGTGTTCATAATTGTGGTGAGCCCCTTAACAGCCATTTCCTTGTAGCTTTCTTCACCGGTTAGCTTATAATATAGAAGCATCGTGCCAAGATAATAAGCATTATAATGGGCACTGGCTAGATTTCCAGGAGTCTCTGACAGCTCTTTTATTCTTTCTTCTGAAAGAGAACAGATATCAGTCCTCATTATCCTGGTACCATCAGTGCCGGTAGTTCTAATCATAAAATCTAAAGCTGCTTTAGTTTCCTCTAGATAGCTTCTCTCACCAGTTATTATGCATCTAAGGAGATGACCATTTATAGCTCTAGCAACATCATCCTGATAGCAGGTTTCAAAGGCTTGATTACTCCATCTCACCATCCCCTTATAGGGACCCTCCTCTTTTATCTGCATGGTATCATATACAAAAGAAGTTAGATTGTCTGCTATTACCGCCCTTTCCTTACTGCCACTATAAAGATAATCAAAGAAATTCACCATGGCTGCTTCTCCAGCACAATCAGCTCTGATTAAATCTGCAAATCTCTGTCCACCATCAGGATATATTTCCGTTCCATAGCCTTCGTATATTCCGCCCTTTCCTTCATCTATAATAAGCTTTGAGCTGCTCAGCCAGTTTAAGGCTGCTTTAGTGCTCTCTTCAACGGCCTCTTTAAGCTTATCCCCCTCAAGAGCTTTCATTTTTTCAGGTCCCTTTATGGAATAAACCGGTTTCACCCTATCCATGGTGATAGCTTCCTCTACTACCCAGCTCAGTATATAACCCACAAGGGCATGGATTTTTTTAATAGGTGCATATCTTCCTTGAACGAAGCTAGCTAGTCTGAAGCCGCAGATTAGAAGATTTTCCTTCTCGAACCACAGAGCTCTATCTGAGCTATCAAACTCACTCTTATCTATATCCTTATAGGCTTTATGAGAATGGAAATTCATATACCTTAAAACTGGCTCCTCAGTAGAGCAGAATTCCTTATGAGGTCTTATTCTAGTCCCACACTGATCATCTAGTATATCTCCATGGTCTATTCCTTTTATAGGAGCTTTATTAGCTGAAAAAACTAATCTATGAAATCTAGTTGTAGAAGGATTTTCAAAATATACGCTTCCAATGCTACCGCAATATTCCGCAAAGACCTTCTTTCCTTTTTTAAGCTCCTGTTCTACAAAAATCCTTTCACCAGGATGAAGGAAAAGAGGTTCCTCCTGATCTCCACCTAGAAGAATAAAGGAGCTGTACTCTCCTAAGCCTTCTTTCGGCAGAGAGCCTGGCTTAAATATATCCATAGCTACCTTATTATCTTTTAGAACCTTTAAAATATCACTATTTCCTCGGGTAATTACTGCAACCTTTTTACTCATTAATAACCTCCAAAATATTTAATCCTTACAGCAATATTTCTTCATTTAAAGCTATTACGAATATATCCTATATTTGCTGATTTTGTAATATGTAAACGTATTTTAACTATAATAGTGAAGAAAATATTAATTTAGTCTTATATACATAAATTTACCTCAAGAGTATATTAGAAATATAATGAACCATAGGAGGGATATAATGGGTAACATTGCGTGCTTTGATGTTGGAGGCACCTTTATAAAATTTGCAGTTATAACTAGCGACGGTGAAATTTTAACAAAAAACAAATTTCCCTCCCCCACAGAAAACTGCAGACTTACAGTTCCACAGGGAATTATAGCTAAAGCAAAGGAGCTTATGAAGGAATATAAAATCTCCGCTGTTGCCATAAGTACTGCTGGTGTAGTTGACAGTCAGGAAGGCAGCATAATCTTTGCTACAGATAATCTTCCTGGCTATACTGGAGCAAGGCTAAAAGCCTCCATAGAAGAGGAACTAAAGCTTCCTGTAGCTGTAGAAAACGATGTAAATGCCGCTGCCATGGGAGAGCTATGGATGGGTGCCGGAAAGGATAGGGATAGCTTTTTATGCCTTACCCTAGGAACAGGAATAGGTGGAGCTATAGTAATTAATGGCAAGCTTTACAAGGGTATTAATAACGGCGCTGGAGAAGTGGGACATATTATTTTAGAAGAAGATGGAGAGCCCTGTACTTGTGGAAATTCAGGCTGCTTTGAGAGATATGCTTCTACATCAGCACTGATAAGAAGCTATTTAAGAGAAGCTCAGAAGGAAGGACATAATATCTCCTCTATTACTGGAGAAGAAATTATGGAAAAGGTTAAGGAAGAGGAGCTACTAGCTTTAAAGGTATATAAGCGCTTCCTTAAGGATTTAGTAAGAGGCCTAGTAAGTCTTACTCATATATTAGATCCGGGACTTATAGTAATAGGTGGTGGTATTTCCTCCCAGGGAAAGCCTTTCTTTGAAGAAGTAAATCTACTTTTTAAGGAGCAGGTATTGACCACTTATAGAAAAGGAACAGAAATAGTTCCTGCGAAGCTGAATAACGATGCAGGTCTATATGGAGCCTGTTATCTTGTCCTTAAAGAATTGGCTCTACTTTAAAACCTAAGGAGGTTATCTAATGAAAAGAGAAATGAAATCTGACATAGTAATCATAGGAGGAAGCCTAGGAGGTGTTGCTGGTGCTCTATCAGCAGCTAAATCAGGGAAAAAGGTTATCCTTACAGAGGATACTCATTGGATTGGAGGTCAGCTTACCAATCAAGCAGTACCACCAGATGAGCACATGTGGATTGAACAATTTGGTTGTACAGAAAGCTATAGAGAGCTGCGAAATAGAATAAGAGCTTATTACAAAAATAATTTCCCTGTAACAGAAGAAGCCAGAAAAAACAAAAGGCTAAACCCTGGTAACGGCTGGGTAGGAAAGCTCTGTCATGAACCAAGAGCTGCTCTTGCTGTTCTTACAGAGATGCTTGCCCCTTATGTTCATTCTGGCAAAGTATTGATTTTAACTAGATATAAGGCTGTAGAAGCTGAAACCTCTGGAGATTCCATCCTTTCTGTAAAGGTAAGAAGCTTGGATAATGGAGATGAATGTATCCTTGTAGGAAGCTACTTCTTAGATGCCACAGAATGTGGGGACCTTCTCCCCTTAACCAATACAGAATATGTAACAGGCTCTGAGTCCCAAAAGCAAACGGGAGAGCTTCATGCCCTTCCTGGAGAGGCAGATCCCTTAGATATGCAGGCTGTAACCTGGTGCTTTGCCATGGATCACATAGAAGGCGAGGACTTTACTATCAGTAAGCCAAAGGATTACGATTTCTGGAGAAGCTACAAGGCTGATTTCTGGCCTACTAAGCTTTTAGACTGGGCTATAGTAAACCCTCCAACCTTAACTAAAAGAGATATGACCTTATTCCCACCAGATAGCAGAAGCTCTCTCTGGGGCTATAGACAGATAGTTGATAAGAACAACTTCCTTCCAGGAACCTTTGATAGCAGTGTAACCTTAGTTAACTGGCCACAAAATGATTATTGGCTTGGACCAATATTTGATGTAAGCGAAGAGGAAGCAAAAAAACATATAGAAGGAGCTAAGCAGCTGAGCCTTTCCCTGATGTACTGGATGCAGACGGAAGCACCAAGAGCTGATGGAAAGCAGGGCTATCCAGGGCTTAGATTGCGTGGAGACATCACCGGTACAGATCATAGACTTGCTATGCAGCCTTATATTAGAGAAGCTAGAAGAATAAAGGCTGAGTTCACTGTGCTTGAGCAGCATGTGGGCTACGAAATGAGAGAAGGCAGGAAGGCAGAGGAGTTTAAGGATTCTATAGGTGTAGGTGCCTATAGAATAGATCTTCATCCAAGCACCGCTGGCAGGACTTATGTAGACATCCCCTCCCTTCCCTTCCAGATACCTCTAGGTAGCTTGATTCCTCAAAGGGTAAACAATCTACTCGCTGCCTGCAAGAATATAGGAACTACCCATATAACCAATGGCTGCTACAGACTTCATCCTGTAGAATGGAATGTTGGTGAGGCAGCAGGCTATGCTGCAGCTTATTGTATGAATAATAATATTTCACCAAAAGAACTGAGAAATGATAGTAAGCATCTTGAAAGCTATCAAAAGCTCCTGGTAAAGGAAGGCTTTGAGCTTCAATGGCCTGATGTTTCATACGAAAAATAAAGCCTCCCGTTATAAATTTATATAAAAGCCACAGTTGAAGGGTATTTACCTTTCTTCTGTGGCTCTTTACATATCATATTAATTGTAGAAGCTTATCTTTGATCATATTGGCATAGAGCATAGCTCCAAAAGAATTTATATGAACTCCATCCTCTTCTGTAGAGTTTTCAAGAGTTATCAGATAGCTGTGAGGCTTTAAGTCCTCCGTATATGTGTACATGTCCACTAATGGTACCTTTTCTTCCTTGGCTATAGCAGAAGCTGCATTTATGTATTTCTTTAGCTGTTCATTGGCTCCTCCTACCGGGATGTACCATAGAGGATTATGCCTTCCATAATAATAAGTAGCTCCTTTTCCTTCCTCATCTCCCATATCTCCCTCCAATACCTTGTGAGGCAGAACTAATATAGGAGAAGAGCCTATATCCTTTATCCTCTTTATTATTTGAAGGATATTTTCCCTATACTCTGCTAAGGAAACCTTTGCTCTTCCCATATCACAGAGGAAGTGGTCATTCATACCAAAGTTTATTATCACAAAATCAGGCTTATGAGCTAATACATCCTCCTCTATCCTACTGAGCCCCTGAGCTGAGGTATTGCCATTAATACCAGAGTTTATTACCTTTATTCCTAAATCCTTCTCAAGAAGGTTTGTCCACTTATTTTCCTCTGGTACTCCATGACCAAAGGTAAGTGAATCACCAAAAGCTACTATTTTTCTATCCATTTTATTGTCTCCCTTCCTCCAGGCTTTCTTCTATTTTTATGAGCATTTTTCTCTGATAAAGCATTATAGTGTAGCAGGCTAGAGAGAAGCCTATCAGGGAAATAAATATTGATATATTAAGTATTACAAAGCCTAAAGCTATAAATATAGCCCCATTTAATAATGTAAAGGGAATTCTTTTAATCCCATAATAAACAGAAAGGGCAAGGATGTCCTTTCCTTTTAAATTGAAGCTTCCTATAATAGGATAAACATAAGTAGTTAAGAGAGCTAAAAAACAAATCAGCCCTATAAATATATAGTTTAATCCAGAAAAGCCAGAGCTCCTAAACATCAATATATCTAGGTAGAGAATATTCATAAATACTATTATTAAGCCACCCAGTAAAAGACTCTGTCCAAAGCTTTCCTTGTAGCTTTTAAAATAATCCTTTACTACCCTTATGTATTTATCCTTTATAAGTTTATTCATTAAAGAATATAAGGCAGTAAGCCCTGGTGCACCTAGTATTAAGGCGAAGCTTAGACTCAGCTGAAAATACCATATATTCATTTTAGGAGCCATTAAAAGTACTATGATCACTGGTATATTTGTAATTAGTAGGAATAGATTGCTTAATACCATATTCCAAAAGAATACAGAAAATCTATAAAAGCCATTATTAGTAAAATCTCTTTCTTTCATTTCATTCTCCTTTAGTTAAACCTTTTCTATACTTTAATTTTATGAAACTTTAACTTTTATATATAGGTAAAATATTATGCTTTTGAGGAGAATATTAGGTTTAACTGCTAATGGCTTTATAGATTTCGTCCTTACCGCTGTATATTTTCCTTAATTATCCCCATGGCCTGATGATTCTTATTAAGGACTCTAGGGATTTTTAGCTGATTCTTTGAAACCCCTTTTTTATATAGGATTTCCTTTATAGCATTGAAGGTACCTGGCAGAAGAAGCTGAACCTTAAGGCAGCTGAGCCTGTTCCCTTTCCTCGCTCTGTCATAGGCTGGATTTGCAGTCCTAAGCTCATTATCTAAAAGCTTATCCAACTCTTTAAGAGCTTTTCCTTCTGGAGGCTTATCCAGTTCTAAATAAAAGATATACCTTCCAGGAGATACAGCTATATCTGGAGAGGTTGTATAATCAATAAGCTTAACCTTTAGCTTATTCATGGTCTCCAGGATGGCATGGGTTATATGCTCCTCAGTGGTCTTCTCTGCAACCATGTTTAAGAGCTGATTTTTTCTATATAAAAATTCAATTTCTGGAGCATCCTTATAGAAATCAATAACCTTTACCACATCGCCCATGGGATAGCGATATAAGCCGGCATGATTGGTAATAACTACCTCATAGCTCTTTCCAAGAATCAGGTCTTCAGATGATACCGTCTCCCCTTCCTTTCCATTTTCCAGGGGTATAAATTCATAATAGGCTGTGTCTGGAATCATAATATAGCTTATCTTTCTGGAGGCTTTATTTATTCCCATGAGAGCTTCCGAAGCAGCATAAGCTGGTGAATAAATAGGTAAGCTCCCGGTATAGTAGTCTACCTCACTGTCATAAATAGAAAAATTGGCTCCCGTGACAGCCATAAGATAGCTGAGCTTAGGCCACAACCTTCTGGCTATTCCATTAAAGCCCTTATCAAACTCCTTGCTGACCTCTTCTCCTCTTGAAGCATCAGGAAATAAAAGTGTATTTAAGCTTTTTCTTACCTTCTCTTCTAAGGGAAGAGCCCTATTTATCCTCCCTTCCCTGATATCCTTTGTAAGCTCTTTTTTGTTTTTTTCCATGAGTCTAAAAAAGTCCAGTATATTAGAGATGAATACACTGCTTATATAAGATAAGCTTCTATCCTTTAGTGCAAATAGGCAATGAAGATATAGTGCCGTCTGCTTATCACTAATTTTCATTACCTCTAGAGGGGATGTATAAAGATAGGGTATTATTTTCTTAATGGAATTAAAGCCTCCGGAGGTACCTGAACGAATGGGTATATCTGCCTCAGTATAGGAGCTTTGAACTATATCTGCCAGCATAAGTCCTCTGTTTAAGCTCCAATTCTCCTTAAAATTCTTATAAGCATATCTATTTACCAGTACGGCCATATACTTTGAAGCATTCCTTCTGCTGCTCTTAGTAGTGGGAATTAGCTTTTGCCTTCCGGTAGTTCCAGAGGTATGGCTGAAATATTCTATGGGCTCACTTACAAGAATATTTTTCTCTCCCTTTGCCATTCTTTCAATATAAGGGTAAAAATCATTATAATCACCTAGAGGAACCTGTTTTTTGTATTCCTCTATAGATTTAATATTTTTAAAGTTATGCTTTAATCCATATTCAGAGCTTTTATTTCTTTCTATTATTTTTTGTAAAGTATCTATATTGTTTCTATTAAAGTTCTTTAGCTTTCTTTCAAAAGCTGCCTCTTCAATAGCTCCAAATTTTATGAGGCTAAGGTATAATGTTTTGCTTATTAAGCTCGTGATTTCCACTTCCTAATATTTTTTTATATATTATGAGCCTAATAAGCTATCTGTTACCTAACTAAGTCTTCTTTTTTCTAACGGTGCATATTATAAAGCCGCTTTCAGGTAATGTGGGAATCTTATGGAGATTATAGCTTAAGTTCTGTTTTGGAAGCTTATATTCAATGCCATTAACAAAGAAATCTATAAATACCTTCATTAATTCTAAGGTAATTTCCTCTCCAGGACATCGATGTCCCTTAAGATAATCGCCACCACCCTGAGGTATAAAGGAGTATTTATTCCTTTCCTTAGCTCTGAACCGTAAAGGGTTAAATTCATAAGGATTACTCCAAATTTTAGGATCATGATTAGTCCCATAGATATCTAGTATTACCAGGGTTCCTTGAGTAAAATTAACACCTCTATATATAAAGTCCTTTTTTACTCTAGCTCCAACAAAGGGGGCAAAGGGATAAAATCTTCTGACCTCCTGTACGAAATACTCGTAGTAGTCCTCATTTTTGAGCCTAAGCTCTCTTCTTAAGGCCGGGTATTCATATATGGCTAAACAGGAAAAGGTTATGAATGTAGAAATAGCTACAATGGGACGAATTATATTAATTAGCTCTATGGCAGCCATAGCTTCAGGAAGCTCTTCCTCCTCCTCTTTATAGCTGCTCACCACATAAAGAGGAGAGCTAGAATGGCATATTAATTCACCCAGTCTAACTTTTTTTATTATCCTCTGGAGGAAAAGCTCTTCCCGGCATCTTGCCTTTTTTCCCTTCCAGTATTTAGGCCCTACGGATCCAAAGGAATATATCATATCAATGAAGTTCTGAGCCTTAGCCTTTATCTCATCATCCTTTAAGGGAAGTCCTACCCACTGAAAGGCAGAGGAGCATATAATATTTTTCATCTCTTCAAATATTACGACCTCTTCAGCTTCTTCCCATTGTGCTGCTGCCCTGGATAGCTTATCTCTAAATATCTTCGCAAGATCCTCTATCCTCTCAGGATTCATTAATAGAGACATGAATAATTCCTTTCTATGAAGATGCTTTTCTCCGTCGGTAGCTTGAATAGCATTGATTCCAAAGAGAGTCTTTTGAACCCTCTTTGGAGCTGCACCACTTCTAATAAAAAGCTCAGGATTATAAAATAGCCTGCTTCCCTCTTCACCTATAAGACAAATAGCTTTTTGGCCAAGAAGTCTTGTCTCAAAGATATCACTATTAAGCTTCTCTCCTCTATTTTTAATAAAGAGATACCCTTCTGTTAAAAGCTTTAAGGTATTATCTATTCCTTTATCCTTAGGTATGGTATTTTGACTATTCATAAATTCTCTTGTCCTCCAATCCTAATAAAGTGAAAAAAACAGGCACTATTTTGTGCCTGCATCTTCTCCACCGGGACCATCCCTTCTCTCTCTTGTATCAGGATAGTATTTTAAGTTATTATTTGTCCACTGATTGTTTCCTTCATCCTTCTTTGCTTCTTCATTGTTATATTTAAATTCCTTAGGAAGCTTCTTATCGCTCATAAAATCATCTCCTTTTACTTTAGTATGAGCTAGAAGGATCATTAATATTCAGGAGCCTATCCATGGTTAAATATTTTTTGATTCAATATATAAATAAAGAAGCTTAAAGAGCATTAATATATCTATGAATACCAAAGCAGTATAATAAATATCTAAGAAGTCCTCCTTATCAGCTATGCTAGTCATAGGACTAAATTTTTCTACTGGATATTCATTACCATATATAACTACAGCAGCTGGATCAATGACCTTATTAAAGGAGCCGCTTAAATGTACATCATCATATACTGTAACAGCTTCTCTTTGATTCTCAAGATCAATCCTTGTTCCATCCTTTAAAATAATAGCCTCTGCTAAGGTATCTTCTCCAAAGCTATTCTTATGCTCTGAAGAATGACCTTTTATTGAAATAGACATGGGATTAATGATTATTTCTGAAATATTATATTCATTATGTAGTATTTACGCACTCCTCAGCCTCCTGAGGATTTCTTAGTATAGTCATTGCCATATGCCTTAGGAGCTTACCAAACTTTTTTTCTGTCTCTTCAATGGCAGCCTCTTCTCTTTTCTGATATAAGCTTATTATCTCTTTATCTTCCAACTATTTATCCTCCTGATTTTCCTTCAACTAATATGACGGAAATAAACATCTTTGGTTATTAAAAAAAGACCTCTATTTTATAGAGATCCTTCACTTATTAATTTATTTCAAGTCTAACAGTCTCAAGCCATTTATTTATGGCACTTCTATTAAAGGTATAGATACCATCTATATTTATATATGGAATTCCAGAATTCTCATCACTAACGAGCTTCAATACCTGACTATCAGATAACCTTAAATACTCACCAAGTTCAGATAAGCCAAAATTTTCTTCAGCCACCTCATTATTATTGTAACTTGAATTATTGTAACTTGAATTATTATTCATAACATTTAATTGCCTCGCTAAGGAATCTAAGCCCGAGCTTACATATGCACCATTAGTTTCCATACCCTTTGAAATAATAAAAGCACTGATAATAATAGCAAAAGCTAAACAAAAAAACGAAATAGGTAATAGTTTTTCCTTTAACATAAGATATTCCCCCATAATTTAATGCCTCACTTAACTTAAGGCTCATATATTAATTATATACTAAACGAACTATCTTACAATATTTTCCCACAAGTGCTTTAGTAAAAATCAAGAGTTTATAATTGTAATGTATATGTAGGACCTGTACGAGAATACCTCATCTCTAAAAATTCCTCTTCATTTAATAGAGTGATATCTTGCCCTTTGGCTTTATAATCCGTTGCTTTTCTAAGCTTCGTACTCATTTCTTCCCTTCTGAGGCCTTGAATGTTCTTCATGTTAGTAACCAGAATAGTAGTCTTTTTTGTAACGGTGCCTCCTGTAGCTCCTCCAAGTCGCCTTACCAGGGTCATGGCTTGGTCTCTGGACATGGAATTTAGCTTTCCAGTAAATACGACCACTTCATTTTTAAAGGCTTCCCTGTTGTAGTTTTCTGCATTATTTTCCCTTTTATAATAATAGGTTTTATTTGAGGTTCTTATAGCTCTTCCCTTAAGACTACAAGAGCTGTAACCCTTACAGTCAACATAGCCCATCACTAATCCAGTAATATCAGCTACCTCCTGTATATCAGTGGTTTTTAATTCCTCTGATACCTTCAGGAGTATATTGGAGCAGGCAAGGGCATCATATAGGGCATCATGATGGATAAACTTATAATCTAAAAAATCATTAACAGTGTTTAGCTTTGCATCCTGTAAACCTAGATAAAAATTCTTCGCGAGCTTCATGGTACATATATATTGAAAGCTGGGGAGCTCTATATCATAAAGCTCTGCAGTTTTTCTAAGAACCGATATATCAAATGAAGCATTGTGAGCTACCACTGTGCTATTAGGAAAATAATTCTTAATTTTCTCCCACACTTCAGGAAATTCTGGGGCATCCTTTACCATTGCAGGTCTTATTCCATGGATACCTATATTTATAGGCATAAATCTCATTTCCTGAGGTCTTATTAAATAATGAAGCTTTTCTACTACTTCCCCCCCTTTTACCACCACAATACCAATGGAGCAGGGACTATTTCTTTTTTCATTAGCTGTTTCAAAATCTATTGCAACAAAATCCATTTCTATCACCAAACCATTTTTATTATCCCTATAAGTATATTTAAAATTTGCTATTGGCACAAGGCTTAAGAAGCAAGCTTCGATGCTCCATTTGACTGAATAGCTTAAAAACCTTAAAATGTAATTATAAGGTAATTGCAAGCAAATCTATATTTCTCACAAAAATATTCCAAGAAAGGATTTGATTATATGAAAAATACTAATAACAAAAGAAAGTCAGGTTCTTTTACTCTAATTACAGCAGTGGCAGTACTGCTTCTAAGCCTTCTAGTTGCCTGCGCAAGCCCTGAGGCTCCATCAACTCCTGGATCAGACAATTCCGGTAATCCTCCGGTTTCTGATGGCGAACAAAAGGAAGAGCCTCAAAGTAATCCTCCCGTTTCTGAGGATGAAGAAGAGGTTGAGCAAAGGGAAGAAACTCATAAGAGTGAAAAGGTTACCCTATATTTCTCTGATGCTGAAGTGAACTATATGCTAAAGGAAACCAGGGTTATCTCCTATGATAATGATAAAACTCTAGAAGATGCTATAGTAGAAGCTCTTATTGAAGGCCCAAAAGCAGAAGGTAGAACTAGAGCTATATTAAGCACCGTAAAGCTTATTGGTACAAGAGTTGAAGATGGTATTTGCTATGTAGAGCTCTCTAAGGAATTCTTTAATGAAAATGCGGCTGGTACTGCCGGAGGTGGTATGGCTTTAGGAACTCTTGTAAGCTCTCTTTTAGAAAGAGATAACATAGAAGGTGTTGTCCTCATTGACCAGGGAGAAGCAATAACAGAATATGGTGGTCACTTCTCCTTCGATGGACCAATAACCTCACCCATGGGCACAGTCAATGAAGATGGACTTGAGGATTCTGCCCTTACGGATTAAGTTCCAAAGATTTTATAATTAATTCAGCATCAAAAAATACTACAGAATTGATATGCTACCCCTATATAGGGGTTGCACACCAATTCTGTAGTATTTTTTAGTACAGAGAAAGCAGGACGTTATCACGTCCCCCTTCACTAATCTATTATCTCCATGGATTTTCTGTAGGATATCTCACCCCTGCTGGCTGGTTATAGCCGATATCTTCTACAGGAACACCAATGTATTTGAACACTTCAAATAATGGCTTCCCGAAATGTCCGAAGGCAACTGCTCCATGATGAGGGAATCCGCCTTCGATAAGTACATGACGGTAGAATCTTCCCATCTCAGGAATTGCGAAGACACCGATGGAACCAAAGGAACGGGTTGCCACGGGAAGGACCTCACCCTGTGCAATGTAAGCACGAAGCTTGGAGTCTGCAGTGCTCTGTAGGCGATAGAAGGTAATATCTCCAGGTATAATATCCCCTTCTAGGGTGCCCTGTGTAACTTCCTCAGGGAGAGCTCTTGCCATAATCATCTGGTATTTCATCTCACAGAAGGAAAGCTTTCCAGCGGCTGTATTTCCACAATGGAAGCCCATAAAGGTATCTTCTTGAGTATAGCTGTATTTTCCTTTGATTTCTTCTTTATACATATCCTTAGGAACAGAGTTATTAATATCAAGAAGTGTTACGGTGTCATTACTTACAATAGTTCCGATGAACTCACTGAGTGCTCCGTAAATATCTACCTCACAAGCTACGGGAATCCCCTGTGCTGTAAGACGGCTGTTCACATAGCATGGCACAAATCCAAATTGAGTCTGGAAGGCTGGCCAGCACTTCCCTGCGATTGCAACATATTTACGGTAGCCTTTGTGCTCCTCTACCCAATCCTTCAGGGTAAGCTCATACTGGGCAAGCTTTGCAAGGATTTCTGGTTTCTTATTCCCAGCTCCAAGCTCTTCTTCCATCTCTTTTACAATCCCTGGAATTCTCTCGTCACCCAGATGCTTATTAAAGGCCTCAAAGAGATCAAGCTCTGAATTTTCCTCAATCTCGATACCCATATTGTAAAGCTGCTTGATTGGGGCATTACAGGCAAGGAAGTTTAAGGGACGAGGACCGAAGCTGATAATCTTAAGATTGCTAATACCTTCTATAGCCCTTGCTATAGGAACAAAGTCGTGAATCATGTCTGCACATTCCTCAGCATCCCCTACAGGATATTCTGGTATATATGCCTTGATATTTCTAAGCTGAAGATTATAGCTTGCGTTCAGCATACCACAGTAGGCATCTCCACGCCCCTGTATCAGGTTGTTTCCGGACTCCTCAGCAGCTGCAATGAACATCTTAGGTCCATGAAAATGCTTTGCAAGGAGAGTCTCGGCAATCTCTGGTCCGAAATTACCAAGGTATACACATAGTGCATTACATCCAGCTTTTTTTATATCCTCCAACGCTTGTACCATATGAATCTCGCTTTCAACGATACAGATTGGACATTCATATATATCCTCTGATGAATATTTTTTTATATACTCATCCACAAGCTTTCTTCTACGATTCACAGATAAGCTTTCTGGAAAGCAATCTCGGCTAACAGCCACAATTCCTATTTTTATTTTTGGTGCATTCATAATTTATCCCCCTTAAATTAGTGATATATTCTTTCCTGTGAGTCCATAAAAGGCTCCTTCTATGCCAGAATCCTCATGGGCAATCAACCATTTATTTTTAGCTGTAAGGAGCATAGCTTCGCCTATCCTACTAGGTGAGTGAGAAAGCTCCCTGTTGGTATCTCTCGGCAGAATAACTACACAGCGGAAGCCTTTGTCATCCTTCATGCAGGGTGCATAATGTAAGGTTGTTCCATACATCTCAACCACAGTTCCTGCAGGAACCAAAAATGCCTCTACTTTATCGGTAGCATATTTGTAATCCTCAGAAATATCCTGTTGTTTTCCCACAAGGAGAATCATATCCGTAACAGCAACATTAATTTCCGAAGAGCGGTGATATTCCAAGGCATTGAGCATAGAATTAAAACCATTACAATAACCAATCTGAATGGGTAGTCCACCGTAGGCATCATCTTGAAACTGTTCTGCCACAGCAAGCTCCTCCAGCTCTTCACAGGAAGGCTCATATATCACTTCTCCCAGTGGCAAAGGGGTATGTTCCATTGCTTTTAAAAGCTGAGAAACATCATATCCCTCAAGAACTCGTCCATAAGAACTAAAGCATAGGTCTGTTACTTTTTTAATGTGCATATTTTTTCCTCCTTGAAAACCGTATAATAATTATAACAATTTCCAAAATCTCCTACGACCAAATACTTAGCTACTTTATGGCAATTTCTTGTCCTTTTATAAATACAATGAGCTTTATTATTCCTTTGATTCTATTATTTTGGCAGCTCTTTTCTAAACTCACTGGGAAGCTTATCATATTTTTTGCGGAACATTTTTGTGAATGCTTTGCTATTTGGAAAGCCATTATCACTGGCTATGGTACTAATTGATAAATCTGTATTGACCAAAGCTTTATAAGCATACTCTAACCGAAGATTGTCTAGATAAGCTTTGTAGTTCATCTTGGCATATTTCTGAAACATTCTTGATAAATATGTAGGAGAATATCCAAAGGTACTGGCAAGACTCTCTAAGGATAGATCACTATTATAGTTTTCTTTCATATAAGCAGTAATCTTAGAAAGCTTATTCAGCTTTTTAGTATTTTTTATCATTTCTTCATCTACATTTACTTCACGGTACTTGCTTACCAAAAGATATAGAAGGTGATAAAAGAAGCTCTGGACCTTAAGCTCATAACCAAAGCTTCTATCTGTATAAACCTCATACATATTCTGTATAACTCTCATGACTTCCTCATCCTGAAGTCTTCTACTGTGAGTAAAATATATAAATCTTTCATCGGTATAATACTTTTTAAAGGTCTCCAGGGGAATTTGCAAAACTACTGTAAAATTCCTTTTCTGTGCATGTATTGAATGTATTTCGTTGGAATTTACAAGCATAAACTCACCGGGCTTTAAAGGATGCTTAGCTTCATTCACATAAAACTCCAGCTCTCCTTGCAGCAATGCAAAAATTTCTATGGAATTATGCCAGTGCTTTCCCCTGACATACTTTCCATCCTTCCCCTCAAAAATAAACATCTTAAAAGGTATATCATCATTTGGCATAATAATTTCATGAGAGTAATCCATCTTTTTTCCTCGCTTGTTTCTTTTATATATTTACTTTCTCTACTTCATTACTCAGTTTCGTGCTATATATTTAGAAAAGGCTACCAAACCTTTTGGTAATTGATTTAATAATTAAATTATACTACTTAATTAATTTTGTGTATATTTTTACCAATTCAATAAGTAAGCTCTATTTATATTTAGATAAAAAAATAAAAAACCTATGTAAAATAAAATCTACACAGGTTTAAAATTCATATTTTATTCCACAACCACAGCTGTACCACTAGCAATTACCATGAGCATGCCATTATCGGCACCTAATACTTCATAGTCAACATCTACGCCAACCACTGCGTTAGCACCTCTGGCAGCAGCTCTCTGCTCCATTTCTCTCAAAGCATTTTCTCTGGCATTCATCAGCTCTTCCTCATAGGTAGCAGAACGTCCTCCAAAGAAATTACTTAGTCCTGCAGCAAAATCCTTGAAGACATTGACTCCAGAAATCACTTCGCCAAAAATAATACCCTTGTATTCTACAATCCTCTTTCCCTCTACTGTAGGAGTAGTGGTAGTAATCATAATAACCTCTCCTTACCCTTTAAAATAATTGAACCATATAAACAAGCTATATACTTCAATTGTACTACTTAATCATTTGGTTGCATATTTTTCTTTATCATCCTAATTACAAATTATTTTATCCAAGAACTTCTTTCAGCTTATCTAGAAAAGCTTCTTCCCCCCAGGTATTTATCTTAAAGAACATAGCCTGACTACCTCCAGAGGTTATTGCTGAGAGCTGTATGTCTCCATCCCCTGCCTGAAACAGAGTAACATTTAAGCTTACACGATTTCCTCCTGCATAGCTATATCTCTCAAACACCCGAACACTGCAGCGAGCATCTCCACTTCTAAAATCACTGGAAGCTTCTAAAGATGCAGACATGCTTCCATTTAGAATCCCATCTTCAATTACTTTAATTAAAACATTGAAGTTACCATTTAATACTTTCTCTAACTTGGCCATAGCTTAAGTCCTCCTGATACTTATTTTTTGTTCCTATCTGTATGCTTTTTACTTAAATACATAATAATTGATATTAACCCTCCACTTATTAAGAAAACACCAGCTCCTAGGGCTAAGATGATAACAATAAACTTTATCATATAGCTGGATACAAAGGTTGATTCTTTAGGCTTTTTTCCAGTGCTCAGTTGAAATTCAAGCTCTCCATGGGGAAGTCCATCAAGCTTCAAGGTATAGCCCTTATCCGTTTTTATAAAGCCTTCTAACCCACTATCCGTAATAAAATAAGGTGTGTTAATATTAATTTCTAAGGGTCCGAAGTCAGCCCAGGTTTGTGCTGGAGATAGAAGATAGGTATAACTATAGACTGTAGGATTATAGGACTTATCAATGGAGGGATATAGTGGAGCTGTAACCTCATTGGTGATCCTCTCACCAGGTTCAAGAACAATATCATATTGGTACCAGCGCATGAGAGAAAGGTAAGGATTAAAATCATTTCCTATTCCTATATACCCCTGCTCCCATTCATTTTCATTGAAGCTCGCCACAAAGGAATTATACCAGTCATATTCTGAAACCATGGAAGCTTCATTATAGTTTATAAAAGCAAGGTCTTTAAAGGTTAAACTAACGCTTTCCGTGAGTTTGATTTCTCCATCTATTTTCTTCTCTTCTGTAACATCATCATAGATATTCCAGAAGGGCATTTTTTCAAGGGGATCCCCTATTACATAAAGTGCAAAAGAAGCATTATTTTCACCCAATCTTCCAATCCGAACACCATTATCCCAAGAGGAACCAATACTGCCATCTTCTAAAAACACTTTGGTTTTGCTACTATCTGAGGATAAGAAAAAGGATGTATAAGCAACCTTATATTTTGTTTTATCAACGCCCCTTATGGTGTAGGTGTATTTTGTAACTGGAGTATCCGGCGAATAAAATTTGTCTTTCATATATTCATTATTAAGCTTTGCCATATCATCTTTTATATTGAATTCTTCCGGATAATAAGAAAAAGTATGTCGCAGCTCCTTTTCTATAGGGGCATCATTTACAGTAATATCATACTTTTCTCCATCAATATTCTTCTTAAGACTATTAGACTCACTATCGTAGACATCATAATAAGCTGGGGCATTGCCAAAGGGAAATACCAAGGTTGCATGAACGGTGTAATCTGCTGGATTATAAAAATTGTATCTGGCAGTTACCTTCCCTTCATATGCCAGGTATTTCTCAGCTTTATCATAATAATCCATGGGAAACTCCTGGACATCAAAGGTAAGCTCCTCCTTTTCAACAACTATAGGACAGTACTTATTAGTTATGATTGCTCCCGTGGAGGTAACACCTGTCCACTGTGAACGAGCAGAATTTGCCCAAGGAAAAGCTCCATAAGAGAAAATAAGCATAAGGGTCATAAAGAATATCATTTCCTTCATGTAATTGTTCTTTTTCATATTAGTCTCCTTCAGAGAGAAACCCATAATTTACCTATAACTATATTTTACCATTTTTAAAATAAAAAGAAATAAACCCATCAAATTTTGATGAGTCTATCATAAAAAATCTAATTTAACTGAAATTATTGTAGCTTGCAGTAGCTGATATTTCCTTTAGCACATTATCTATTATTTCTCTCTCATTAAAGGTCATAACATTATTTCCGATAATCTGCCGGCGCTCATGACCCTTACCGGTGATTATTATTGTATCCCTGTCGACACTATGTAAAATTGCATGTCTTATGGCTTCTGCCCTATCAAGGATTTCAATATAAGATTCACTGCCATTTATGAAGCCCCGCTTAATATCATCAATAATTTTTTCCGGATCTTCAGATCGGCAGTTATCTGTTGTAAGTACACACAAGTCGCAATACTGCTCTGCAATTTTTCCCATAACACTTCTCTTAGTGCGATCTCTTTCTCCAACACAGCCAAATACTATAATTTTTCTACCTTCATAAAATTTATTAATTGTTTCTAACACCTTTTCAAAGCCATCGGGGGTATGAGCATAATCGATAATAATATTGATATTCCTATTTGTTGGTACCAGTTCAAATCTTCCCGGTACTCTCGTAACTGCTTCCAATCCTTCTTTTATATATTTAATGTCTATTCCTAAAGCATAACAGGAGGCTGCTGCTGCCAGACCATTATATATGTTATAGATTCCTGGAAGGTTTATTTTTATATTTATATTTTGATCAGGAGTATTGAAAGTAAACTCACTAAAGCTCTCATAAAGAGCAATATTATCAGCGTTTATATCTGCTAATCTATTAATGCCATAGGTCAAGAGACGCGCTCCATTATCTTTTATTTCTTTAGCCAGTCTAGCTCCATAAGAATCATCAATATTTATAACATTAAAATCCTTGGTTTTATAAAATAGCTGTTTCTTTGTATTATAGTAATTTTCCATATTACCATGAAAATCCAGATGCTCATGAGTTAAATTTGTAAACACTCCTACATTAAAGCTGCAGTAATCTACTCTAGATAGCGCTATAGCATGAGAGGATACCTCCATTACACAAGCATCAACCTTTTCCTTTACCATATTCCTAAACATGCCATGGAGCTCTAAGGACTCGGGAGTTGTGTAGGAAGAGCTGCGGTGTCTTCCATTAATTATCGTTTCTATGGTGCCTATCAATGAAGTGTTTAGCTTGCAGGCATCTAAAATTGCTTTTACAAAATAGGTGGTGGTAGTTTTGCCATTGGTTCCAGTTATCCCAATAAGCTCTAGCTCCTTAGAAGGCTCATCATAAAAAATAGAGGATAAGTAGCTCAGTGCTTTTCTCGTATCCACAACTTTAATAACAGTTATTCCTTCAGGAGCTATAATATTCCTGCTGGTTACAAGAGCCTTAGCTCCCTTTGAAATAGCAGCCTTTATATACTCATTGCCATCCATCTTAAATCCATCTATTGCTACAAATATATAATTATCCTTAACCTCATTGGAGTTGTAAGCTATACCACTTATATTTATCTGAAGACTCCCTTTTATCTCTATAGTATCAAGCTGTGCTATCATATTTATAAGCTTCATTTATACTGTCTCCTTTCCTCATATAAAATCATCCCCTTCCATCTATATCTGCTATTGATTTCAAAAAACCGTTCTTAAGTATAAAAATCTAAGCTTTATAGCTATTAGTTTTCCTCTTTTTAGGACTAAATATTATTGTCTATTAAATTATTGCCTTATTTTGTATTTTTTATTTAATCTTTGGATAATTTCTGTCATAGATTTGATAGAGCCATCTTGTCTTAAATCAAAACTTATGATACTCTAAAGCAAATTAAAAATCCCTGCAGCTATGAATTACCATAACAGGCAGAGATTATTTTTTATTGATATTATTAATTTGATAAAGGATGCTATTATGGATAACTTGATTAAGCTACTTGTGGAATATGGAATGTTTGGAATTATGCTAGTTGCCTTTGCAGAAGCTATTTTTCTACCTCTCCCCATGGAGGTAGTTTCTATTCCTATATATTTATTAAGGCCTGAAAATGCTTTCTTCTATTCAGTAGTTCTTATAGCCTTTTCAATCCTCGGCTCTATTGCTGGTTATTATCTAGGAAAAGCATTTGGAAAGCCCTTATTAAACAAGTTCATTTCAGAAGGAAATTTTAATAGGATTAAAGAGCTATACAGCAGAAATTCATTTTTGGCTATATTGACTTCATCCTTTACACCCATTCCTTATGAAGCCTACGTGCTCTCGGCCGGGGTATTTAATATTGGCTTTAAAAAATTCATTTTAGCCTCAATTATCAGCAGAGCTATAAGGCATTTACCTCAGGGAATTCTTATAACCATATATGGCGACACCATATTAACTCACCTTAAAAGCTATACTTTGGTTGTTTGCTTAGTTATTTTTTCGGCACTTATACTAATAAAGAAATTATTAAAAAGACAGCCTTAATAATAGAAGCCTCTATAAGTAACGATTTATAGAGGCTTCTATTATTTATAATTTATCATTAGCTTTCACAACATCCAAATATTTAATTCCATAGTATTGGAATAGGTTTATAATATGCTCATCTATGAGCTCTCCTGGTACTGCAATAGGAATTGCCGGTGGACAGGATACCGTGGGGACTCTACAGATCCTGCCAGTAGCTTCTCTAGCTAATATACTCTCCGGCTCCGCAAACATTGCAGCTCTAATAGACATCGCCTGTTTCGTCTCTACCACAGGAAGTTCTTTTTTCTCCACATATGGATGATTGTTTTCTCCCATCCCTAGTAAAAGCTTGTTCAAATCTTCTTCTGTATTTTCTGGAGTAATCATAAATACTATATAATCTGGATCTGCATACTCACATTCCACCTGATGCTCTCTCAAGCGGTCCGTGAGAATATCACTAGATATCCCCATTGGTATCTCGATGGCAATGCGCAGTGGATCGCTTTCTTTTACCTTCCAGTGGGACTTTCTTAAAGCACTACGACAAGCTTCTATATTATTTATAGTTTCCTTCAATCTTAAGCAATAGCTCTCTGACAAATACTTATTGCATAAATCAAGAGATGCCATAATCACATAAGATGGGCTTGTAGAACCAAATAGCTCCATGGCATGCTTCGCCTGCTCCCTAAATAAAACTGGTGCATTTTTACTTATATGAAGGTAAGCCCCACCAGTTAATACAGGCAATGTCTTGTGAGCTGAATCACAGCAGATATCTGCCCCTAAAGCCAGAGGATGCTGTGATGGCTCTAAAAAATTAAGATAAGCCCCATGAGCATTATCCACAGCCAGGATGGTTCCATTTCTATGACAGACCTCAGCAAGGGCACTAATTTCAGCTCTTCCTCCAAGGTAATCTGGACTTGTAACATAAACCCCAGCTACAGAAGCCTGATTTTTCTTCAAAACCATCTCTAGCTTCTCGGGAGAAATATGGCAGCTACAAATAGAGTCTGAGCTTCCTTCTGGCCAAAGCCAAATCACTTCAAAATCTAATAAGGCTGCTGCGTATATGAAAGCTTTGTGGACGTTTCTTGCTGCTACAATAGCTGGCCTTATATCTTTTTTCCTCCGAAGCAGGGTCAAATAAAGCATGGCACGAATACACTGACTTGAGCCTTCTGTAGAATATATGGTACGTCCTGAGTTAAATAACTCCGTGGCATTCCTTTCACTTTCAGCAATAATACCCTCTGCCTGATACAAGGAATCTCCACCATATATCTCCGTGATATCCAAGGCTTCACAGCCAAGAAATACTTTTCCCTTGTGTCCTGGCATATGAAAACGTCTGGTATCGCTGTGGCTGTAGGCTCTTACAAAATCTACTATGGGTGTGTTCATAGTATTATACTCCTCCTTCAGCTTCTGCCGCCTTTAGCATGATTGCACATTCTATCCTTTTCTTAAATAATTCACAGCCAGGCTCATAAATTCCTCGGATGCTACCACTAGCATGATAAGCATTTGCTGCACAGCCACCAGAGCAATATAATTTTGCCCAGCACTCTTTACACTCATTTCTAGAATATGCATTACAGCTGCGAAAATCTTCCCTCAAGGGATCATTGGTTACACCCTTCCATATATCACCGAGCTTATATTTCTCTTCCCCTACAAACTGATGGCAGGGATATAAATCCCCCCAGGGGGTAACAGCCATATATTCCGTTCCGGAACCGCAGCCAGAAATTCTCTTATACACACAGGGTCCCTCAGTGAGATCGATCATATAGTGATAAAAGGTAAAGGGCTTCCCTGCTTTTTTACGCTCAAGCATTTCTATAGCAAGTATCTCATACTGTTCCTTTACTATTTCTAAATCCGCTTTAGTCAAAGCTGCTGGGTCCTCTGGTGCACTAACTACTGGCTCCATGCTTAATTCTGTAAAACCCTGGTCTGCCATATGAAATACATCCTTTGTAAAGTCAGGATTTGCATGAGTGAAAGTTCCCCTCATATAGTAGCCCTTTCCTCCTCTAGACTCTACCATTTTTTTAAACCTTGGAAGTATCCTGTCATAGCTTCCATTTCCAGAGTAATCTACACGGGTCAGGTCATGAATCTCTTTTCTTCCATCTAGACTTAAGACCACATTGCTCATCTCACGATTTGCAAAATCAATGACCTCATCATCAATGAGCATCCCATTAGTGGTTAATGTAAAGCGAAAATTCTTATTATATAGCTTTTCCTGAGCTCTGGCATATTCCACTAGATCTTTTACAACCTGCCAGTTCATCAAGGGCTCTCCTCCAAAGAAATCCACTTCCAGATTTCTTCTACTCCCTGAATTCTCAATGAGAAAATCAAGGGCACGTTTACCAACCTCAAGACTCATAAGAGCACGGTCTCCATGGTACTTTCCCTGGCTTGCAAAGCAATAGGAGCAGTTAAGATTGCAACTATGAGCAACATGAAGGCATAGAGCCTTTATTACATTACCTGAACGCTCCTTAAAGGTTCCTGCAGCCTCTTCAAAGGTATCCTCAGAATATAGCCTACCTGTCTCAACTAAAGCCTTCACATCCTTAATACAAAGGTGAAGCTCCTCCTCAGTAACATCATCTCTGTCTGAGTATTTCAACAGGAGCTCAGAGGCAATTTCCTCTGCTTCTTTTTCTTTGTACATAGCTATAATGTCATAGGCCACCTCATCAACTACGTGAATTGACCCGGAGCAAGTATCTAAAACAATGTTATACCCATTTAATTTATACTGATGAACCATATTCCTTACCATCCCCCAACTTATAAAAATCTCATTTATCGTGAAAAATGCTGCCCTAATACGGCAGCATTTTTATAACTCATAAAGCAAATTATTCTTCTGTCTTTTCACACACTTGATTTGCTACACCGCAGCTTGTTTTGCATGCAGACTGGCAAGAAGTTTGGCATTCACCACAACCACCATTTTTTGCGCTTTCACACAGGTTACGTGTTTCTAAGGTTTTAATTCTTTTCATAAACACAGCTCCATTTTCATATTAATCTATACAAACTACGGTGTATTATACCATATATTAGAAATATAGTCAATTTACATAACAATACCTTAATAGTATTGTTGTTTTTTTATCATAGATTATATCGATTCATATCAACTCTTAATCCAGCCTTTCTTTATATAGTGAGCATTATCTAGGCTAGGTTCAATTTCTGATTTTAAAACCATTTTGTGCTGGAATTTCGCCATAGTAAAAAGAAGCCATACCTTAAGACTCATATGCTTTCGAGGCTTTACAGCCGAAACCTTTGTAGCTAGCTTAAGCATTTTATTCTCAAGCATTTTCCGGTGCTTTGGAGTCATCTTTTCAACAAAGATATCACCCATCATACCAGCTCCACAGGTATAAATCTTTGAAAGCCCCATCCATTGTAGGCTCGTCTTAACATCCTTTTGAGCAGAACCGTTAGGTGCCCCTACGCTGTTAGTGATAATCACAGCCGTTTTCTTAAAAATCTCAGTCTCGGGACGATGCACTGTCCAATGTACCGCCATGTGGTCAAGGAGAGATTTTATCGATGCTGGAGCACGAAGAACATATACAGGATAAGCAAAAACCAGAAGATCTGCCTGCATAATTGAACTCCAAATAGGATTCATAAGATTAGCATGAGGACAGTTTTCCTCGCCACGAATAAAACAATTCTTGCACCCAATACAAAAGGGAGGAATATCCTTGGGATAAAACTCTGTAACTTCATTTCCCCCAGATAAATAACTTAAAAACTCTTCTTTCATAAGATAAGTGACGCCTTTTACTGGTGTGCCGTTAATAACTGTTATTTTCATAGCACATTGCCTCCACTATAATTAATGATAAAATCAACATATTATTCTTTTAATCCAATTTAATACTCTATTCTTCGTTAGATTATGAAACTAATTTACAAATATAATTATATCACTGTAACAAAGCATATTTTATACACTTTACAATGTTTTCCAAAATAATTATAGCAACAAAAAAACACCGAGAAAAAGTATCTCTACCTTTCTCGATGTCTTTGCTTTGTAATACCTATACTATGCTTACTACTGTCTAATCCCTTATTCCATTATCACAAACATATCTTCTGGTCTAGATGCCATAATTGCATTAGCTAATTCTTTTCTAAGGGATAAAAGCTTATCCATATCCTCTTCCTTCATAGGAACATTTTCTGCTTTGCACTTATGGGATAGCTTAGAATACCTTATGAATTCCTCAGGTATTATACCTTCTTTAAGATACAATTTAATTAGCTTATCCTCATAGCCTATTTCGAAATAATATCTTCCACCGCCAGGAGCTATCTGTCCCAGCTTGTCATCGGAATACTCAAGGTCTGTTCTTAATTGTCCATGAGTCTTTACACGCATAACCATTTCTGCTGCGTCTATTATGCCCCTGCCATTCTGTCCTATTCCAGTATAAAAACTGAATTTACCTCTCTCCGGCACTTCACTGCAAAGCTTGGGAAAGGTCATAAGCATTATTTTGAAGGCTAAGGCAGCTCCACCTATCATCTGCTTTCCATGATATTTTAATATATCCTCATAGGTTATCTCTATGATATCATCATTATCTTTTACTACAACTTTTTCCTGTATCATTTATATTCACCTACTATTTTATAAAAAGGTCAGCAGTGTTAATTTCTTCTTCTATCATTCCAGTTTTGTACATGAAATCAGCTACATTCTGGAAGGCTTTGCGATCTTCTTCAGTAGTTTCTACGCTGAAGTCATACTGCTTGTACATTTCTTCTACTGCTGCTTTATCTAAATCAAGCTCCTTAGCTACTATCTCCATAGCTTCATCATGGTTTTCATTGATGTACTTAACTATGTCTTCTTGAGCTTTTACAAAGGACTCTAGTAATTCCTTATGTTCATTATAAAAATCTTCTCTCACTGCAACAGCTATTACAGCATCTGTTAAGCCTTTTCCATTAGTAACAAGGTTGTAGCCCTGCTCCTTTGCCTTATAAGCAGTAGGTCCTGCAACTAATGCTGCATCAATACTCTTTCCATCTAAGGCTGCTTTTGCATCAGGGATAGCCATATTTACATAGTTAACATCCTCTAAGGTCATTCCTGCTTTTTCAAGGTATGCTACTAACAACTGATGAAGGTTAGTTCCAACTGGTCCTGCTATGGTTTTACCTCTTAAATCCTCTGCTGACTTTATGTTCTCGTCATGAGAATATAGACAGAAGGCTTCTGGTGATCTGCTGTACATGTTTAATATCTTTATATCAGCACCGTTTGCTGCTGCTGAAACTACAGAAGTACCTCCTACAGCATATAATATATCTACATCTCCTGAAGCTAAGGCTTGAGTTTGATCCGCTCCTGAAGTAATTTCAGCATATTCAATAGCTAAGCCTAGCTCCTCAGCAAAGATATTATTATTTTTTTGTATTATGCTTGGAACATTTAAAGGAGAGGTTACATGGGTTATTACAAGCTTATCTAGACTAGCTTCCTTTTCTTCTGTTCCGCATCCTACAATAGATACCGCTAACACTCCAGCAGCAAGTACTGCTGTTAATCTCTTTATTAATGACTTATTTATTTTCATTATTTTATCCTCCGTTATTTTGTTTATATTTAATTGATAACTTTTAAATCATCAATTATCTGCTTTTTTAATTTAACAAATTTATCATCTAATAAATCTCTAGCACCGCTTTTCTCTTGAATTTCATATTGAGATTTAACAATTCCTTTTTCTAAGATTACAATTTTATCTCCAAGGATAAGAGCCTCATCTATACTGTGAGTTACAAATAAGATTGAGCATTTTAATTTTTCGTGGATTTTTATAAGCTCCTTCTGCATCTGCTCTCTAGTAAAGAAGTCCAATGCCGAAAAGGGTTCGTCCATCATTATAAAGTCTGGTGCATAAGCAAAGGCTCTTGCTATGGATACCCTCTGCTTCATACCTCCAGATAGCTGACTGGGATATGCACTACAGAATTTTTCAAGGCCTACAGTTTCAATAATCTCATCTACTTTACTGTGATCTATGGCTTTATTATGTAATCCAAAGGTGATGTTCTTTTTAACATTTAGCCAGGACATTAATCTATCCTCCTGAAAAACATAAGCCTTTCTCTTGGAACTAGCTCCTAAGATCTCACCCTGTTCAAATTCCTCTAAGCCTGATACAAGTCTTAAAAGGGTAGTTTTCCCACAGCCACTTCTTCCTAAAATCACTGTAATTTTATTTTCTGGTATATTTAAGTTAATTCCATCAAGAACTCTTATGCTTTCTTTGTCTACTGTATAGAATTTACCTACATTAATAAGCTTAATCCCATCCATTTTTCTCTGATCCTTTCAAAGCTTTATCGATTATAAGAGCAAATAATCTATCCGTTAGATAACCAACTACACCTATTACTAAAATTCCCACTATAACCTTATCGGTTCTAGACATCTGTTGTGCAAATAAAATCATGTGGCCAAGACCCGTGGAGGCGGCAATCATTTCTGCGCTTATTATTGCTCTCCAGCTGTAACCTAGTCCAATTCTCATTCCAACCAGTATATCTGACATAGCATAAGGAAGCCTTATCTTAAAAAAGCTCATTCTTTTAGAATAGCCGTAGATTTCGCCCACCTCTAAGAGTTTTTTATCGCAGCTTATAAAGCCCTTTACTGTGTTTAAGTATATGGGGAAGAAGGAGGTTAAAACTATTATTCCTATCTTTGTAGCTTCTCCAATACCGAACCATAAAATTAAAAGTGATATTAAGCTTAGGGGTGGTACATTTTTTAAAAACTGAACTATATTTTCATAGTAATCACTGCATTTAGGAAAAATAACCCTGATCATGGCTAAGAGGAAAGCTATTAAGGTTGCCAGGCCAAACCCCTTTAAAACTCTTATATAGCTTATATAAATATCTTCAAAAATCTCTCCTGATTTAAGCATTTTCAAGAAGCTATCAAATACCTTTGAGGGTGAAGGCAAAACATAAGAGCTAACTACCCCAAGGTCGCTAACTATAGTCCATATCAAAAGAATAATTAAAATAGATATGGATGTTTTTATAGCCTTACTTTTTTTCATTTATCAATAACACTCCGTCTCCATTGTTACATCCATTTTTACAATAAAGCATCTCAGTTAAATCACTGCCCTTATAAAGTTTATTTTCAAAATGCTCCTTTATAGCCTCTTCTCCAGAAATACTGGTGATCTTAGCCTCTAATCCATTAAAATAGCCTGGAGGAATAGGGCTTGCTTCTAGGGATTTCGCCTGAATTTTTTCCTGAGAATTTAAAGCCTTTAAGAAATCCTTCCAGCTTATAAATACTGTATCCTTTAATTTCTTTTTATTTCCATAGGAAGCTAAGCTTTCACAGGGGGTGGTAATTACTTTTTTCTTTCCCTTTAAATCCTCTCTGTTTGCAATTTCTATACCACAATGGATGAGTATAGGATCAATTTCAGGAATAATAGCCTCTTCCTTATTCACGTATTTACTAGCTGTATCTATCGCCAATGGGCATCTTCTATCTAAAAGAGGTTTCCCCGCTAATTTAAGAGCCTCTGTATACTTTTCTTTCACTATCTTATGCCAATCATTTTCTACTTCTATCCTGGTATAGCCATTGTTTAATAACAAAGCATCAAGCTCTTCCTTCACATACATATTAGCTACCACAGGATTTATAAAAATATATTCCACTGCTGTCTTCCTTTCATCATGTCCTATATTTTAATTCCGGATAATAGTATATAACACCACTAATCGATAATCAATATCAATTTTTGACAATATTTTTATCTAAATTAACTGCTATTTAAGATAATTCTACATAATTCAACTATAAAAACAAAAGGACCAGCAATATAGCTAGTCCTAATATGTTTCCCTTCACCCATTACATCCTACTATAAGGAATAAATAGTATGTATTATTAATGATTATGTATTCTACTGTAGCTTCAGTCTAAAGATATCATAGTATTTGCTTCCTGAGCTCTTCTGCTGAAGCAGGATGCAAATAAACAGGAGCAATGTCCATTACTGTTTTACATCCACTTATTCTCTCCATGTTAAGTCTGTAGGCTGCTCTTGCATAAGCTATGAGAACACTGGCGGTAAATTCTGGATTTGAATCAAGCTGTAGTTTAAACTCCATAAGGTGACTGTTCTTTTTATCATATCCTGTAGTGCCACATCTAAAAACTACTCCACCATGGGGTATTCCACTATGATCCCTGAGAAGCTCCTCTTTACTTATAAAATGAACCGTTGTATCATAATCTGCAAAATAATTTGGCATTGTCTTTATAGTCTCTTCTATTAGATTCTTATCAGCATTTTCCTCTGCTACCACATAACATTCTCTCAGATGCTTCTCACCGGTAGAAAGAGATGGATTTTCACCATTTCTCACTTTCTTAAGAGCATCCTCCACAGGGATTGTGTACTGACGTGCATCCACAACCCCAGCTATTCTTCTAATTGCATCAGAATGTCCCTGACTTACGCCCTTACCCCAGAAGGTGTAATCATTACCATCAGGTAATATAGCTTGACCTAGTAATCTATTAAGTGAAAACAATCCTGGATCCCACCCCACAGAAATAATACCAACCTTTCCACCTTCTTTGGCTGCCCTATCAACAGCTTCAAAATGCTTAGATATATTAGCATGAGTATCATAGCTATCAACTACATTAAAGTATTTTGCCAGTTCTGGAGTTTGCTCTGGCAGATCATTTGCACTACCTCCACAAAGAATCATTACATCAATCTGAGATTTCATATTTTGTGCCTTGGACATAGGATATACAGGGACATTTGTGTATGCTTCTATAGTAGATGGTTCTCTTCTCGTAAATATCCCTACAAGCTCCATATCCTCATTTATTGCTGCTGCCAGTTCTACTCCTCGCCCTAAATTACCATAACCAGCGATTCCAATTCTAATTTTCACACCATCACCCTTTTCAATATTTTGAATCTTAACTAAATTATATTATAGTATATTTTTTTGAATAATAAACAGATAATTTAGTTAATTTTATTCATAAAAATGCAATTTATTAAGGATTCAGGCGACTTTTGACATATTTTTTACATTACTGCAAGATATTCATACATCATAATAAAATGACATAAGCTGCCACCCATAACAAACAAGTGAAATATCTCATGGGAGCCGAAATGACGAAACCTTTTATTAAACAAAGGGAGCTTTAATGCGTAAATTATACCACCGATTGAATAAATAACCCCTCCAGCCAGCAGCCATAGAAAAGCTTCTGTTGGCAGCTTCTGAATTAATTCAGGGAAAGCCAATAAGCAAACCCATCCCATTCCTATATATATCACGGAGGAAAACCATTTAGGGCAGGTAATCCAGAAGCCCTTTAGAATAATACCTGCTAAAGCTATTGACCAAACTAAAATCAGCAGAAGCCTTCCAGTTTTACCGCCTATTCCAATAAGACAAACTGGGGTATAAGAGCCTGCAATAAGGATAAAAATCATCATATGATCAATTTTTCTTAGAAGCTTGTTAATCTGTTCTGACACATCAAAGGTGTGATAAGTAGTACTAGCCCCATACAGTAAAATCATACTGAGCATAAATATGCTAAAGCTTATTAAGGACATATTGCTAGCACCTAGAGCTAAGCTGTGAATTAACAAAAGAGGGGTACCCAAAACTGCTGCTATAAAAGCAATAAAATGTGTCAGTGCACTCCCCGGATCCTTAACCTCAAAGCTTCTAGTTTTTTTATCCACCTCATAAATCTTACTCATATATTTTCCTCCTATCAAAGCTATATTTAAAGAAAAGAATTTCTCAATATCTTATTATCGGTTTTTGAAAAACCTATATAATAATATAGTATAAGTTTTTAAATAACCTGTCAAGAATTATTATATACCTTTAGTTGAGCTTTTGTTGACTTTAACATTTGATATGTATAAAATTATAGGAAGAAAAGATTTATAAAGAAAGGTAAATAGCCCTATGAAGAAAAGAATGGAAGAAAAGCTTGAAGCCTCCATAGAGGATTTTCGATTACCTAGATATGATGAAATTCCTAATGTAGGCCTTTATTTAGAGCAGACAACAAAATACATAGGAGAATATTTAGAGCCTCTCCAGGATATAAGCATAACTAGCTCTATGATAAGCAATTATGTTAAAAAGAAGCTCATTTCTAATCCTATTAAAAAGCAGTATTACAGAGAGCAAATAGCATATTTAATATTCATAGCCATTGCAAAGACAGTTTTATCCCTAGAGCATATTGGCCTTCTGTTAGAAAAGCAAAAGGCTACTTATGAAAGCAAGGTAGCTTATAACTATTTCTGTTCAGAATTTGAAAGCATAATACAGCAGATATTCGGCTTTAAAGCTGCTGAAGATAACAAAGAGCTTAAAGATTCTGAAGAAAAAATACTCCTTAGAAACATCATTATAACCATTGCACATAAGATACATCTGGACAATTATTTTAACAACCTGATCATAGACAGAGACCAGTAGCCTCCAGAAATTTTTATATAAAAAATATAAAATATACCATTTCTGTGATAAAATAAATGAAAGAAAGGTGGTATATTTTTATGAAAATCAATTTATTATTCTTTATAATATTTTTTGTCGTAGGATTAATCTTATTATTAATTTCATTAATATTTAAATATAAAGACAGTACTACCATAAAAAGCTGCAATAAAGCTGTAAAAGGAAAAGTGGTTAAGTATACTACCTGGAACAATAATGGCGTAAGCTTTCCCATAGTAGAATATGTAGTTAACAATGTCAGCTATACTCAACGATTAAAATATGGCTGGATATATAGCAAATCATCCTCGCTAAAAAATGTTAATACAGACATTAATAATAATGTTGAAGATACTAATTTAAGGATTAGCAGAAACGCTCACATAGCCACTAACCCGTTAATGGATAAATTTCCTATTGGCAGTGAATTAGATGTTTACTATAATCCAGAAAATCCGAAAAAAAGCTATGTTTTAAGATTTGTTAAAAGTCCGATGATTAAAATATTATTATTAACAGCAGTAATATTTATTATTGTAGCCTTCATCGGATTAGCATTTTTACCAAGTAATTAAGCAAAAGGTCTCAGGAGCCTTAATAAGTTAAGACTTCTGAGACCTTTTATATTTTATTTCTTTTTCTTTTTGCTAGTTAAAAGCATACCTAACACGGATGTTACCCCTAGGCCAAGGTATCCTAATACCCCTGCATCGCCTGTGCTTGGGTTTACATTAGCCTCTGGTACTACTATACTTCCATCTGGATTTTCAGAATCCCCTTCTGGAAGTACTGCGTCTTCCTCAGGAGTTTCTTCTTCTCCTCCTGGTGTTGATGTATCACCACCTGGACTTCCTGCACTTCCTCCTGGTGTTGATGTATCTCCACCTGGATTTCCTGCATCTCCTCCTGGTGTTGATGTATCTCCACCTGGATTTCCTTCATCTCCTCCTGGCGTTGATGTATCTCCACCTGGATTTCCTTCATCTCCTCCTGGCGTTGATGTATCTCCACCTGGATTTCCTGCATCTCCACCTGGCGTTGATGTATCTCCACCTAGGTTTCCTGCATCTCCTCCTGGTGTTGATGTATCTCCATCTGGGTTTCCTGTGCTTTCAGCTTTCCAGTTAGCATAATAAACCCCGTTTAATTTATCTAAGATAGAAGCATTATTTCTTGTTGTTCCCTTATTAGCTTCCCATGAAACAAATGTGTAGCCTTCTCTTGTAGGCGCTGGTAAGGCGGATATAGCATCAAGTATTTCTTGTTCTAATAGAGACTCATCAAGATAATCAACTACATTGAAGGTATAAGGTGTATAAACTTGGTCACCGTTCTCAAATTCTCCACCATTAGCATCTAGAGTAATAGTTAATGGCAAGCAGGAATCTGCTTCATAATTATAAGCAAGAAGCTTAGGATTCGCTGAAATAACCAATAATTGTTTTTCAGCTACTGATGAATCAGTTTCGGTAATATTTCCCGCTGAATCACCTGTAATATTCTTTTTAAACATATTCTTCATATTATCAGCTGTTACATTATCTAAATTAAAGCTAGATAAATCTAAGATATGAATATTTCCCATTCCTGCAAACATATATGACATATTTGTTACTTGTGATGTATTAAATTTGCTTAAATCTAGGCTCTCTAAAGCACTATCACAAAACATATAGGCCATATTTGTTGCTGCTGAAGCTGTAAATTTGTCACCAAAATTTATGTTCTTTAAGTTCTCGGCGTTATAAAACATTCTTTGCATATCTGTTACTTGTGAAGTGTCGAAGCTGCTTAGGTCTAAATTAGCTACACCACTATTAGAAAACATATAGGACATAACTTCAACTTTTGAAGTATCAAATCCACTTAAATCTAGACTATTTAAAGAGGCGCAATCTTTAAACATATTGTTCATCTTAGTTACTTCAGCGGTATTAAAATTATCACCGAAATATATATCTGTTAAAGAGCTACAGCCTAAAAATAGATTTATCATAGTAGTTACTTTTGATGTGTGGAAGCTGCTTAGGTCCAAGTTTGTTAAAGATCTGCATCCTTTAAACACATTATCCATATTGGTTACTTCTTTGGCATTAAAATTACTTAAATCCAAAGTAGTTAAAGACTCGCAGTCATTAAACATATATCTCATATTCTGAACCTTTGCTGCATTAAACATACTTACATCTAAATCTGTAAAAGATCTGCAGCCATCAAACATATAAGACATATTAGTTACTTGGTCTGTATTAAAGCTACTTAAATCTATGGTTGTTAAGGAGCTGCAGTCTTTAAACATATAAGACATATTTTTCACTTGTTCTGTATTAAAATTATATAAATCCAAACTCTTCATAGAACTACAGCCTCTAAACATACCACTCATAGTGGTTACATTAGAAGTAATAAACTTATCACCAAATTTTATATCTGTTAAATTGCTACATCCTAAAAACATATTAGACATGTAAATTACTTTTGAAGTATCCACTCCACTAAAATTTACACTTTCTAAAGAGGTACAGCCACTAAACATGTGATTCATATTGATTCCTGATGAATAAGAAGTATCTAATCCACTAAAATCTACAGATTTAAGCGCTGTATAATCTTTAAAATTACCTTCTGTTATGTAATCAGCTGCTAATACCTTTTTACCATTCTCTTCTTTAAATGTTATGCTAGTCACTGTAGATTTTATGTCTGATAAACATTCCAACGTTCTCATTTTTACGCTTAAACCATTGATTTCTCCGGGTATAACAATATCGGTAGCTGAGCCATTATATTTATTCAATACTATAAACTGACTAGAACTATATTCGTCGTAATCCCATTTGCTTAAATCAAAGCTACCTACTGTTGATTTTTCAGCGACTTCTTGAACTTCTGCTTCTTGCTCTTGAACACCTGTTTCTTCTTGGATTATTGTTGCTTCTTCTTGACTCTCTGTGGCTTGCTCTTCAATTACTGCTTCTTGCTTAATCGCCTCTGCTTCAACGCTGCTAGTAACTATATTTACTTCAGCATCTAATGTTGCTGCATTGACTAAGGTAGACACATTAGATGTTACTAATGTAATTGTTAATGCAGTAGCAGTTCCAACGTTTTTTAAGCGCTGGTTCTTTTTAAACTTCGCTTTTGTCATTAGCATATCCCCCTAAAAATTATTTACTAAACGAAAAATAAACTGAACTAATAGAAAAATCCATAGGGATATCTCTATGTTAAGCTTGAATCACCACAAAACAAACATAACAGAAATAATATCACTATGGATTATACTAATAATGGGATAACACCACCTATGCTGGTAAAAGAATAAATACAGCAAGTGGTCTTTGGATGCCTCCTCATTTTAAGCTCTGATTAGTGGTAGTTTTACTCATGATAAAATCCTATACATTAAGATATTATTCTATCAATTGAGATTAATTCAATTTATTATTGCAATTTAGCACCGCTTTGTATTCTATAATATAGACAGCTTTTTTGTCAATGTGTGATATTTCCAAAATAACTTAATATTATCATTCTATTATTATTTGATAACAAAAGAACAAAAGACTTCACTAATATATCAAGGAAACAAAAAAGCGTGTTGACTTTTAAAGCAAAAATCTTATCCAAGGATCCATAAGAGCTATAAAGAACCTCTGAATTTTCTTTTTCATTGGAACCTCATCAGCAAGTAACCTATCCATTTCACTTTCATCTAATATAGCTTCCTTAGCCTCCTGCTGATAGGTGCTAAATTTATCCTTTAACTGTTCATTTACTTCTTCGCTATCTATCACTAGCATCATTTCTGTGCTCTGATACACGCTCTTCATATCCATATTAAAAGAACCTACAATTGAGATATCATCATCAATCACAATACTTTTCCCATGGTAAGAAACTCCACCTTCATATTCCAGTACCTCCATACCAGTATCAAGTATATCTGCTTTATTCAATACATAGTCCACAGCTCCAAAAGGATTTCCATTATTTAAAGCTGAATTAGTCATTAAGGTTAATGGAATATCCTTATCAACTATTTCTTTGAAGGTTTGATACATCATGTCATTACATATGATATAAGGTGTATGAATAATAGCCTCCTTACGAGCATTTTCCATAAGCCTGCTTAGACCATAAAATACCCAAGGCTCTTTTGCATAAAGAGTTGTAGGATTAGATAATAAGGTTATATTATTTACAGGAAGAGTTTCTTCAGCATAATCAACCTTCCTAAACCATTCCTCATTCTCTTCCTTCATTTGAGCATATATTTTTTTTAATTCCTTACTAGCTTTTTCAACACTAGGCATCTTAGTAATCAAGCTTCCCTTGTGCCACGATTTGCAATAGTCCATATCCCATATTCCTTCAAAATAATCTATAAGCTGGTATATAGAGCTATCCTTACCTCCAGTATTATATACAAGAACATCTCTATCGATGTTTTTATGGCTATCCTGATCTCCTAAAAAATAATTAAAAGTATTTCTACCACCCAAGATATATAAGCTTTCGTCAACAATCAAATACTTATCATGCATCCTGCTCATCCACTTCCATGGGGTAAGGAGATTCATTGTATTATAAACTCTAATTTCCACATTCTCTTCAGCTACAAGAGCTAAAAAGCAAGGATTCCCTTCCATTTGTATGTAGGAATTAAAGGCATCCACCATTATCTGCACCGAAACACCACGTTCTGCTGCTGCTTTTAAGGCTGCTATAACCTTTTTACCGGAGGAATCGCTGCGAATATCAAAGGTAGATAGAATTATGCTTTTCTTTGCATGCTCTATACCTCGAATTCTTTCAGCTAAGGCTTCTCCATTATCTTCTATTATGGTAGCCCTGTCAGAGGAAGCAGTATTAGAATAGAATTTATCTATGTTAAAATCCTTCTTATAAGTCTCGCTAACCTCTGGCACTTTTAAGTATGGTACCGCAGCACCAATGATAGAATAAAAAATAAATATTAAAACCAAAATTATAAATCTAATGGGTTTCCTTCTCTTTACGGTGCTTTTACCTCTGATAACTGCAATATGAAATAAAAAGTACTTTATAAAGGAAAAGCACATAATTAACAACATAATTATAATCAGTATATTGGCTCTAAGGTATGGAAGCTTAGGAAACAATAATAAAATAAGCATCCCTAAGTCTAAAGCAGCTATACAGATTTTCCCGTGCCACTGTGCTCCATGGACAGCTTTCCCCTTTTTGATCAGATAAATCCCCATAACTGCCATGTACAATTCTTTACATAGAAATACTAGCAAAACATATAGCATCAGTGGATAGCTCAGAAGAAGGATTAATGCTAATGCTCCATGGGTAAGCTTATCTGCTACTGGATCTAGAACCTTACCTAAATCAGTAACCATATTGAACCTTCTTGCAATGATACCATCAAAAAAATCTGTCAGGTAAGAAACGGCAAGGATAAGGAAGGCTATTAGATACTCCCTATTGGTTTCTGCATTTAAATATGCAAACAAAAAAAACGGGATTATCAAAATTCGAAGGTATCCCATAAGATTAGGCAGGTTAAAATATTCTTTTTTAATTATATCTTTAAAAAGTCTCTTGATTTTCATATATAATAATTTCCCTCTGAACTTACTTAAATTACCTATATTTTAATTCTTTGTATAAGTGTATTTGGTAACAATTATCCTGTCAAGAAAAGGTACCCATAAATTAAGAATAAATAGCTCCAAACCTTTGAACAATCAAAAGTTTGGAGCTATTATTAAATAAATCCTGATTATCTACTTAACATTTTAAGCATCAAATAAGTTTTCATCTTATCGACTTCACCTGAAAATACGGCTTTCCCTGATATAAAAGTTATTGGAAGTTTATAACTAGTACTAATAATCTTTCTTTCCTTTGGATATCTACTTAAATCATCCTTATCTATATCAATAAATTCTATATCAAACTTATCATTTACATCCGTATCTTTTAGAAATGTTTTTAGTTCCTTAAACATTTCAATAGTTGTTGGATCCTCACTAGGACCGCAGCTAGTGCCTGGGCCTCACCCACAGGAAGATGAAACTAGTTGATATTTTCGACCAAAGATCTGAATTTTAATCCTTTCTAGCATTATATTACCCTCCATTATAAATTACTCTAAAACTTAGAAGAGAGTATGATACCCTCTTCCTGCTTTTTATTAAACCTCGTTATTTTTTACTCTTTCTATCAAATCTTCTACCTTTTCCTTAATTACATCACGAGTTTTTATATAGTCTTCTACTGGACCTCCCGATGGATCATCTAAGCCCCAATCCTCACTATGGCTATTTGGCAAAAATGGACAAACTACATTACAACCCATAGTAATTAATATATCTACTTCTTCGGGAATATCAGCTAACAATTTTGGAGTATGCCCACTCATATCAACTCCAGCTTCCTCCATTACCATAGCTGCCAGTGGTTTTACTTCATGATAATTTTCCGTACCTGCTGAATATACTTCTAAAACATCACTTCCTAGTTTTTTCGCCCATCCCTCTGCCATTTGTGATCGACATGAGTTGTGAACGCATATAAAAGCTACCTTCTTTTTCATTCAAAAACCTCCATAACCGTAGCAATCTAGTTTAGTAATTCACTTAAATTTTCACCCTTTAAATCCTCAGCTGTCCATTTAATCAAAGCTGCCTTTCCTTCTGCTACCTCAGATATTTTATTTATCCATTGAACCTCATTAGCTGCTTTGGCCTTTAATATCTCATTGGTTGTACTTGTAGCATAGAAGCTTGAGTTAATTATCCACCATTTACTGAATATGCCCGCTCTTTCTAAGTCCTCCTGAAGCCTTTTAGCTTCATAATAAGGAGTAGCTTCAGGTAATGTAATTATTAATACTTCAGTTAATTTATCATCCTTAAGTTTAGGTAATAGATTTTTAACTGATTCTGGTGTATCGCCCTGTGTACGTGCTATTTCCTTATTATAGCTTTGTGTTGATTCAAGTAATAATAGGGTATGACCTGTAGGTGCAGTATCTATTACTACTACTTCATCATTGGAGCGCTCAACAATTTCTGCAAAGGCTCTAAAAACTGCAATTTCCTGAGTGCAAGGACTTCTTAAATCCTCTTCAATATATGCAATATCATCATCACTCATAGTCTCCCTTGCCTTACGGAGTACTTCTTCCTGATATCTTTCTAATTCCTTCTTTTCATCTATATTACTTATAGTAATCCCAAAGCTTTCATCTATAACAAAGCTTAAATGAGCTGCAGGATCTGTGGTAGTTAGATGAACCCTTTTCCCTTTTTTTGCAAGCTCCATGGCTACTGTAGCAGCAATAGTTGTCTTACCTACTCCACCCTTACCCATTGTAAATATTACTTTTTTATCTGAATTGTAAAGGTCATCTACTACTTTGCCTAGGCTTACAGTTTTTTTAATATCTATATTTTCATCTATATATTTAATATCCCCACTGCTAAAAAATGATCTGACATTTTCTATTCCTGCAATATTATAAGGTCTTAAAGGAATTTCAAAGATTTCTAGACTTTTTAAGCCTTCTGGAATATTTCTTAATGTGCCTTGCTGTTTATTGTAGATTTCATTAGATAAATCATCATCATGACTTTGTAGAACTCCATTAACAACTAAAAGCTGATTTTCCACTCCAATCTCTTGAAGTTCAACGGAGGCTCTTTCAGCCTCTATTAGTGCTGATGTATCTGGTCGTGATATTAAGATTAAAGTAGTCTTTTCTCCGTCTGCCAAATTTTCTACTGCATTTTTATAAATATCTTTTTTATCCTCTAGGCCTGAAAGCTGACCTAAACAAGATGCACCGTGAGTACTTTCACTTATGAAATTAGTCCATGCTGATGGTAATTGTAACATCCTTAAGGTATGCCCTGTTGGCGCTGTATCAAATATTATATGGTCATATTCTTCCGCTGCCTTTTTATCAGTGATAAAGCCTGAGAATTCATTGAAGGCAGCTATTTCAACTGTACATGAACCGGATAATTGCTCCTCCATATTCTGTATAACAACATCAGGAAGCTTTCCTCTATATGGTGCTATGACACTTTCTTTATATTCACTAGCTGCAGCTTCAGGTTCAAAATTTGCAACTGTAAGATTAGGTACGTCTTCTATTTTTACTCCCTTATTATTTAATTCAGTGTCAAATACATCCTGAAGGTTTGAAGCAGGATCTGTACTTACAAGCATTATCTTTTTTCCATTATCCGCCAAGGCAACAGCCATAGCACAAGCAGTGGATGTTTTACCAACCCCTCCTTTGCCAGTAAAAAATAAGTATTTAGTTAAATTAATATCGTTTATATGGAAGTTTTTATACATAATACTTCTCCTTTTAGTAGCCGCCCTTAATAATCAGCTGCTTTTATTTTATTTCTATTGTTTTTTTAGCACTTAACTGAGAAATAACATATTCTTTTGGTACCTCAAGAAACTTTATAAATTCTTCATTGGTAGGATATTCTTTAGTCTTAACTACTTCTCCATCTACGATAGTAATAGGGAGTACATCAATACCTTCATCAACTAAAAGCTTATTAACCACCTTATTATCAACAAATATTTTAGGATTATTAGAAAGGTTGTGTCTTTCTACCTTAACACCTTTTTTCTCTAATCTATTCAAGACTGTAGATACTCTCAATAGATTTTTATCAACAGATGGTCCACAAACCCCTGTTGAACAGCACATAGCAGGATCAAAAATAACCATTTTTTTCATTATAAAATCTCCTCATCTTATTATTTTTCACTTTTCTATATATAGATATTCATCTATATATAGATTAATACTTTACCATTACAGTGTCAATATTAGGAATTTATATAAAAAATAATTCTTATTATATAGATAATTATATATGCAATATATTCCTACCACTGCTTTTTGTGATTCTTTGCTTGTATTTAATTAACCATTCACCATAAAAATAAAGATACTAAAGGACTATTATTACTTACTACCTTTAATATCTTCGTTATTATTTATATTAATTTTTCCATAATTGTTATATTTACAAAGCTTCCGTCAAGAATCCCTTGATCTACGTAAGTTCCAACCTCTCTGAAGCCTAGGGCTTTATAAAGTCTTTTACCTGCTTCATTAAACTCAAAGGTACTTAGAACTAACTTATGAAACTCTTGCTCATTTGCAACATCTAGTAAACCTCTAAGCAAAGTACTTCCTAAGCCTTTCCCTCGCATGTCTCTTTCTATATAGATTGAAAGATCACCAACTCCGCTATAACAGCATCTTGAGTTAAATATATTTATAGAAGCCCAGCCTCTTACCATGCTTTCTTGATCCTCTATAACTATAACTTTATAACGCTCTTCCCTAGTAGTAAACCAGCTCTCCATCTCAGTGTCCTCTCTAAGCCTCGTCTCTAGAGTAGCGATCCTGTCCTCAATACCTTGGTTATATATTTTTGTTATATATGGAATATCATGAAGTGTTGCTTCTCTTATTTTATAATTCATATTCATCATCTATATTTATTTTCCTTTGCAGCTTTAATTATTAACTGTAAACTTTCTAATACCTGATCTCTCTTTTCTTCTGGTATAGATGAAAATATACTCTGATAATATTGCTCCATGGTACCTTCAATACTATTGAATATTTTTATCCCTTCATTGGTTAGCTTAATTGCGACATACCTTCTATCATCAGGATGTAGTTCTCTAATAGCTAGGCCTGAATCTACTAGTTTATTAATTGTTCTGCTCATTGTACTTTTATCTAGTCCTAATAGTTCAGCAAGTTCATTTAGAGATATTTCTTTTGCTCTTCCTATCTCAACAATAGCATGACATTGAGATACTGTTGTTCCGCAGCATGTAGCTTCACTTTCCTCTAATAACCCTAAATTTCTAACAAGAACTCTTATTAGTTCTCTTAAATAGTGACTCTCTTTATTTTCCATCCTATCACCTCTGTAATAATTGTATTATAAAACTGTTGTAATATACAACTATTATTTATACAAATATTTCGACATAGTATATCATGCATAAATAAATGCAAGTGGAAAATTAAAAATAAAAAAGCCCCATAACCCCTGACAAATCAGGTTTATGGGACCTTCTAATACTTATTATGGTAGAGGCGACGGTAATGGACCTCTAGTCCTAACACCACTAAAACCGCGAAAATAATTTCATCACAACAGTTTGAATTATTATAATTCCGAATACATTACCTCACCATTTTATGTACTTTTCAAAGGTTTGCTATAGCTTGTACAAAAAATACACAAAATGGTTACTGAAGGTTTTCATCATATACTGCTCTGGAACCTCCGATAAACTTCGGACGGGTACGGGCAGCGATGACCAACGCTTCTCCAACAGAATTGTTTTCAAGCCTTAAAGGAACTGCAACCTTTTTCAGATGCATTCCAATCAGTGTAAAGCCAATGTCAATTCCAGCATCTGCTTTGATTTCCTCCAGGGCTACAGGATCTTTAAAATGTGCATATGCCTGTGTAGCAAAAGAGCCTCCTGCTTTGGGTTTAGGAACAACATTAACAATCTCAGCATTTGGAACAGCTTCACGCTCAATGATGATTGCACGATTAAGATGTTCGCAGCACTGTGCGGCAAGATATATACCATGTTTCTGTGTATATTCGTAGATACCTTCAAAGAGCAGCTTTGCTGTTTCAGGACTTGAATTGCTACCGATTTTGGAACCAATAACTTCACTTGTAGAGCACCCGACAACCATGATTTCCCCGGCTTTTAAACCAGCTTTCTCACCGAATTCCTCAATCATTGCTTTGATTTGTTTAGAAAGATTATCTGACATAACGATGACTCCTTTTTCGATTTCGATTTAATACATTATACTTTTTTTGAGATACACGAGTCAACCTATACAGGGGTTAAAGCTTTATGTAAGACAATAAAAAATCTCCGTGGTGGAGGTGTCGGGAATTGAACTGCAAGATTTAGTGAAGTATTGTATTTCACACAATACGAAGTTAAGTATGTAAGCCATGCCAGGGGGCACTTCACGATGCGAAGCATCTCTTCACGCACGAAGTGCTCTTCAGGTGCTGTCAGGAACACCTAACTGGAAAAAGCAACATGAATTAAACCTGATTTTCAGTGATATATCGCTGACGCGATATGATATACGGCTTAGGCGTATGATATACTTGCTTCGCAAGCATGATATAATATCCGTTCCTTCATTTGCCGAAGGCATATATCATCGCACGAAGTAAGATATCATACTGAAAGTATATCATCCGTTTCGCAAGGAAGGGATATCATTGAAAAAAGCCACTTTTGTCCGTAGACAAAAGTGACTTTTTTCATGGTGGAGGTGACGGGAATTGAACCCGTGTCCGAAGGTAATGCGCCTGAAGCATCTCCGAGTGCAGTTCATGTTTTAACATTCCCTCCAGAGGACGCCCATGAACAGGCTGCCTCCTTTAGTAGCTTCATTTTTTCCGTTCCTTAGTCAAAGCTTTCTAAGGCTCGGTTCCCTACTAATCGACGCCCTATCCCAGGTCGTAGGCCTCCCGGGTAGGACGAACAGCTATATTAAGCTGCTAACGCTAAATTATCTTCTGCGTTTGTGTTTAAGTCCCTAGTTTTTTGAGGCGGGCCCAGAGTTCCCTCCACTCGCTTCCTCAAACACTACCACCCCCGTCGAAACCAAGACACCCCCATATTAGGTTTGTTTGGCAGAAGGGTTAAGCATTCGTGAATCCTATTAAATTGTATCCATAGGGAGTACTCCTAATAGAGCACCTCTATGCGGTAATTATTATGATACACTAATTTCAAGGATAATTCAATAGGATACTTAGCTCAAGGGAGGCAGGATTACCTTCTGAGGGAAAAACCTCCCTATGAAGGAGAGCTTTTATTATAACAAGCTGCTATCGCTCCTTTTGTACCATTTAGATATTTTTTCTCTTAACCCTTCAATATAGTCTATAGAATATGGGAGATAAGGCTTGAGGCTATTAATATATTCTGAAGAAAAATATCCTTTTGCTTTTACAACAGAAAATAGTACAAGCATTATACAATTAACCTTTATGAGCTCTTTAAGATATAACTCTTCTTTCTTATCAGCACAGCTCAAACCATCAATAAGGTTTACTGTAAAATTAATCAGTTTAGTAGAGATGGAGTCTAAGCTGGTCTTTGATATATCTGAAGTCATAAGAGTTTCATGTTTAAGCTTATAATCCTCTTCCACATCCTGAAGATCATCTCCCAGCTGCAGCATAAAGCCATAGCCTAGGGAAAAATCTATTTCCTCCGGGGTTAGTCTTCCCCTTACTAGATATCCATCCACGAGGACAGAAGCACCCCCTTTTAACAGAGAAATATCCAGCAGCTCTTCTCTTCCAATAGAGGCTATATTCCCCGGGGAATACTGCTGCTTTACACTTTCTATCTGCCCTAAATTTATATACTGCAGAGCCTGATATAGCTCACTATACTCTTCCCTGTCAAAATCCTTTTCTATTAATTCTACCAAGGCATAGACCTTCTCCTCATGAAGGTTTAAAGGAACAAGCCTCTCACCCTTTAGTCTACGCATCAGTCTATCATTAAACTCGTCCTTCTTTTCCCGATTTATATTACTATCATCAAGAAAATTATCCGTATAAGGATAAAGAAGACTATAGCCTAATATTGCTGAGGTAAGACGAACCCTTTCTCCCATGACAGCCTGAAGTATATTTATAATCCAAACATTCCTAAGAGCTTGACCTATATCCTCCATAGATAAGCTTTGATCAAAAGTCTTAGACCTTTCTAAGAATTCCTCAGTACTTCTGAAAAAATCCTTCTTTCGTTCCTCACTTAAGTTTTTAAGTCCAAAAATATTGTCCTCACTTATAAAGCCTCTTATATATCCTTCAAGCCTATTTTTAAAAGCCTCATCAACTTCATTTAATCCGGTTACCTTATTTATTTGTTTATTGTTTTTAAATTCCTTATCAATCTGCTTTAGTAAGGAATTTAGTGATTTCTGCCCTCTTTTTTTCTCATTATCTGTAATACTCTTAAGCTCTGGTAGAAATTCATCCTGAGAGCCTAGCCACCTATCCTTTATTCTTTCTAAATTCTCTTTAAATATCACCATGGTCAATTGCTGTTCCATTTCTTTATACCTCTTATTTCTATATATCTATATTATCACTCTCATGGTTATGACAGGTTAAATAAAAAACCTGCAGAGCTCTCTCTACAGGTTTTTTCTCTGCTATTTATTATAGCAAAAATATGGCTGCTATGGTAGTTATTAAAAGACCTATAACCACAGGCTTTAGATTTTTTCTAGCAAGCTCAAAAGGATCCACCCCACACATGGCTGCTGCTGGTATAACTGCCCAGGGGATCAAGGTTCCGCCGCCTACCCAGATACCTGCCAGCTGTCCTAGGGCTGTCAGTGTTGCAGTACCTGTGCCAAGTCCTGTACTGAATAGCCTTGCTATGGAGCCTACTAGAGGTATTCCTGAAAAACCAGAGCCATCTAGTCCCGTTATTGCTCCAACAGTGGTAAGAGTTGCTGCGGATACAGCACCATTAACCGGGACAATATTAGCAAGGGCTAGTCCTAAATCATTTACTATCCCCTGAGAAGCCTCAGGTAATACTTTGCCAAATATTTCAGCTATAGCACTGTCTCCTAAATAAAAGAAGGCTGCTATGGGGATAACTACTCCAAAGATTTTAAAACCAAATTGAAGTCCTTCAACCATGTGGAAGGTTATCTTTTCAAAGATTCCTGCCTTATAAGCAGCAGTGCCTATTACGGCTAAGATAACAATAGCAGTACCTCCAATGAGAGCTGTGGCATCCCCTCCCTGAAGGTTAAACATGAACATTATTACTATATCAGCACCAAAAAGCACCAGCATCATAAGGGCAAAGAGCCTCTTAGCTCTCTTAGAAAGAGTCGCCTCAAGCTTATTTTCTTCTACATAGCTATCCTTTAAAAGCTCCTCCTTATATATTCCACCTTTTATTTCCTTACGGAGAAATAAAAAAGCAGCTATGGTGGTTGATAACCCCATGATTATAGCAAGGGGTATGCTGGCAGACATGACCTCTGAAACCTGAAGTCCTGCAGCATCTGCCGTTAATTTAGGAGCAGCCTGGATAATATAATCGCTAGAAAGAGCTATTCCATGGCCGAATAGATTCATTGCAATGGCAACTCCTATTGCCGGAAGTCCAGCTTTTCTCCCTATAGGAAGGAAGATTGCACCGATTAAAGCTACTGCTGGAGAGGGCCAGAAGAACCAAGAAATAATCATCATCACTATACCTATTACCCAGTAGGCCAGGGTGTAATTCTTGACTATCTTTTTAAAAGGCGAAATCATCTCCTCATTAATTCCCGTGGCCAAAAGCACCTTGCTCATGGCAGTAATTACTGAAATTATAAAAATTGTTGGCATTAGCTCCTTAGTGGCATATATCAAACTATTAAAAATGCCCATAAGAGCCTTATAAACAGATTCTGTTCCCAGGATACCCAGGACAAATATCCCTACTATAGCAACAAGGGTGGTATCCTTTTTCATAATCATAAAAAGAATAACCAATACTATAAACAAGATATATACATAGTGCAGCGACGTTAAAGCAACCTCCATTATGCCTCCTGAAGTTTCAGTGTTTTATAGTATAAGATATTCACCCTGAATAAAAGTGTTCTGTATTAATTTATATGAATAATTTCTATGACAATTTGACAAATATAAAACTAGTTACTTTTGATTATACAACTATCGAAGGAAGTACTAGGAAAGGATGTTTTATAATATGGCTAATGTTACCTTTGAAGATATTAAGGAGAATAAGCTTATAAACACTCTCATAGAAAGAGGCGATACTGTATTAAAAGCCATTGGCTATACAGAACATTCTCGGGCTCATGCCATGAAGATATCTACTACTGCAGCGAGTATATTATCCACCCTGGGCTACTCCAAGGAGGAAATTGAGCTGGCAAGAATAGCAGGCTATATCCATGATATAGGTAATGTGGTGAACAGGACGGACCATGCCCACAGCGGAGCAATACTAGCCTTTGACATACTCAAAAATCTTGAAATGGAGCCTGATGATATCTTAACCATAGTCACAGCCATAGGTCATCATGATGAAAATACAGGAACTGCAATCAATCCTGTGTCGGCAGCGGTAATCCTTGCAGATAAATCTGATGTTAGGAGAAACAGGGTGAGAAATAGAGATTTCTCCACCTTTGATATCCATGACAGGGTAAACTACGCAGTAACCTCTTCACAGCTAGATATAAATAATGAAGGGAAGGAAATCAATCTAGTATTAGAAATTGATAATTCAATAAGCTCCATCATGGACTATTTTGAGATATTTCTTCAGAGAATGATCATGTGCAGAAGGGCCTCTGAGCTCTTGGGCTGCAGGTTTAGATTCACAGTAAATGGAGTCAACATTCTTTAAAATAAAAAAACTCCGGGTCTCCGGAGTTTTATCTCATTCTTTCTTTAAATTCTCTTTCTATGTCACGCTTATGCGCCTTTTCCAGCATAGCGTCCCTCTTGTCGTAGTTCTTTTTACCCTTGCATACTCCAAGAGCTACCTTTACCTTACCATCCTTAAGATATAAGGACAAGGGTACCAGGGTATAGCCATCCTGAGATGTATAGCCTATAAGCCTTCTTATTTCGCTTTTATGAAGGAGGAGCTTTCTTTCCCTTAAAGGATCCACATTAAATATGTTTCCAAAGTCGTAGGGACTTACATGCATATTTCTTATGAATACCTCTCCATTTTTTATGTCCCCATAGCTATCCTTAAGATTAGCTCTGCCGTTACGAATGGATTTAACCTCAGTTCCAACTAAAGCTATACCCGCCTCTAAGGTTTCCTCTACGAAATAATCATGCCATGCTTTTCTATTTTCTGCTAATGACTTAGTTCCTTTTACTTTTGCCATATATTCTTCACCTACAGTAATTTTACTATTTTAACCTAGTATCTATTATGATAGCACACTTCCTAAGGTAATGCTAGTAATCACAGCTTATTCCTAGGTTAATGAACAAAAAGCAAATTAACCATTAAATAATTCCCATAAAATTGAATTACAGCTTTATTATATCTATAATAAAGATAACAATTGTATTATGTTTCAACTTCAGTAGAAAGACCAACTTTAAGATATTGATAAACTTAAACCATAATTTTCTGTAAGGAGGTTTTAACTATGTATGAATATAAGGTTATAAAATGGAGTGAATACTCTAATACCCCAGAGGATTTAGAGCTTCAACTAAATGCCTTCGGCAAAGAAGGCTGGAAGCTTGTAAAGATACTTCCCGGTAGTGAAAATATAGCAGGGACTATTCCAGAATCACCAGAGCTTGCTGATGGGGTATTAATCCTAGAAAGAGCTATGAAATTTTAAGCCTTAAAAAGCTTATAGCAGCAGAGAAAATTTCTCTGCTGCTATTATTAATTTAAGCTATTATAAGCATTTAAAAGCAGGAGTATCTGCTGGAGCTTCTAAAAGCTCCTTAAGCTCTTCATCGAGCTTTAATAAGCTGATGGAGAAGCCTGCCATCTCTAAGGAAGTCATATATTCCCCAACGAGAGTTTTGTATATCTTTATTCCCTTTTCTTCTAAAACCTTTTTAACTCTATTGTTTACTATATAAAGCTCCATAAGTGGAGTTGCTCCCAGTCCGTTAACTAGTACTGCAACCTCGCTACCGGAGTAGTCTATATCCTTAAGGATCTTTTCAAGAAGATGAAGAACTATCTCATCAGCTTCCTTAAGCTCTTCCTTATGAGTTCCAGGCTCACCATGGATACCCATACCTATTTCCATTTCCTTTTCACCTAAAACAAAATTAGGCTTACCAGCTGCAGGTACTATACAAGGGCTTATAGCCATTCCCATACTTCTTACATTATCAATAACTTTTTCAGCCACGGCCTTAACCTCTTCTAAGGAAGCTCCTGTTTCAGCCTTTGCTCCTGCTATCTTATGAAGAAGAACTGTTCCAGCTATACCTCTTCTACCTATTGTCCAAGTACTGTTTTCCACGGCAACGTCATCAGCAATAACTACGTGGTCAACCTTTATGCCTTCCATCTCAGCCATTTCCTTAGCCATCTCAAAGTTCATAACATCTCCTGTATAGTTCTTCACTATAAGAAGAGCTCCCTTCTCTCCAGCTACAGCCTTTATTCCTTCATAAACCTGGTCTGGTGTAGGAGAAGTAAACACAGCTCCTGCCACCGCAGCATCAAGCATTCCTTTTCCTACAAAGCCACCATGGGAAGGCTCATGTCCACTTCCACCTCCGCTAATAAGCACAACCTTATCCTGAGGAGAATTCTTTCTCACAACCACTGTAGCATTGTCTACTTTTCTTAAATGTTCAGGATGGGCCGCCACCATACCAGCAAGCATTTCATCAACTATATTATCAACATTATTTATTATTTTCTTCATATTAAACACCTCCACAATAATCTTTGTAATAAACTCCCGATTTAAATAAATCGGGAGTTATGATTTAAAATGCTATAGTAGAAACTAAATATCCACAGATACCACCAAGGATAGGTGCTATAACTGGTATCCAGGAATAACCCCAGTCTGAATCTCCCTTACCCTTTATAGGAAGTAGGAAATGAGCTATTCTAGGTCCTAAATCTCTAGCAGGGTTAATAGCATAACCAGTGTTACCACCTAAGCAGAGACCAATTACCCAGATAACCATACCAACTGCTACAGGAGTCATTTCAGGAGTTAAGGAAGAATTTCCAATTCCCTGTAATGCAAATATAAGAACAAAAGTACCAACAAACTCACCTACAAAGTTAAATGCAGTATTTCTTATTCCAGGAGCAGTTGCAAACACGCCAAGCTTAGCTCCCTTGTCCTCAGTTTCATCAAAGTGAGGCTTGTAAGCAAGATATACAAGAACTGCACCAACGATAGCTCCCAGCATTTGTACTGCTATATATCCTATTGCTGTGCCTACTTCCATACCACCACTAATAACTGCAACTATAGAAACAACTGGATTAAAATGAGCTCCTGTAAGTGGTCCAAATATGAATACAGGTACTGCAACAGCTAGAGCCCAACCAGTGGTGATAACTATCCAACCAGCATTGTTACCCTTAGTTTTGTTTAAAACTACGTTAGCAACTACACCGTCACCTAAAAGGATAAGAAGCATTGTTCCAAAAAACTCGCCAATATACTGTTCCATTAATAATTCCCCCTCAACAATTTTTTAATTATGATTGCAAAATATTAAAGGATTAATTGTAATAACATTATTTAATGTATGAAGTAAAAATAGTCACTACAATTAATCCATTTAATCTAAATCATTATAATTCTTCCAGTAAATTAAAGCCTTCTATTTTTCTGCCCAATCAAGAGATCTGCCTACAGCCTTGTGCCAGCCAGCAAGAAGCTCTTCTCTCTTTTCATCAGCCATGTTAGGCTCAAAGTTTCTTGAAACTGCCCAGTTCTCGCAAACATCTTCTTTATTCTCCCAGTAGCCTACAGCCAAGCCAACAAGATAAGCTGCTCCAAGAGCTGTTGTTTCTATTACTTCAGGCCTGTCCACCTGTGTTCCAAGGATATCAGATTGGAACTGCATTAAGAAGTTATTAGCACAAGCTCCACCATCAACCTTAAGAGCCTGAAGCTTAATTCCTGAATCCTCTTCCATTGCCTTTAATACATCATAGGTCTGATATGCTAAGGATTCTAGTGTTGCTCTAACTAAATGCTCTTTTTTAGCTCCTCTAGTTAAGCCTACAATAGCTCCTCTTGCATATTGATCCCAGTGAGGTGCTCCAAGACCTGTGAAAGCAGGTACAACGTATACACCGTTAGTATCTTCTACAGCTTCAGCATATTCTTCTGAATCAGCAGCATGCTTAAGAATTCTTAATTCGTCTCTAAGCCACTGAATAGCAGCTCCAGCTACAAATATACTACCTTCAAGGGCATAATGAACCTTACCGTCTAATCCCCAAGCTATAGTAGTTAAAAGACCATTCTTTGATTCAACAGCCTTTTCTCCTGTATTCATAAGAAGGAAGCAGCCTGTACCATAAGTATTCTTAGCAGTACCTGGCTCATAGCAGCATTGTCCAAATAGAGCTGCTTGTTGGTCACCAGCTATACCAGCTATTGGAATTTCTTTTCCAAATAAGCCATAGGTAGTGTGACCGTATACATGGCTGGATGGCTTAACGTCAGGAAGCATAGAAGCAGGGATATTAAGCTCTGCAAGAATCTCTTCATCCCACTTAAGCTCATGAATATTGTAAAGAAGTGTTCTGGAAGCATTGGAGTAATCAGTTACATGAACTTCACCCTTTGTAAGATTCCAGATTAGCCAGCTATCTATAGTACCGAATAAAAGGTTACCCTTTTCAGCTTCTTCTCTAGCTCCTTCTACATTATCAAGGATCCATTTAACCTTGGTTCCTGAGAAATAAGCATCAAGGATAAGACCTGTTTTTGATCTAAAGGTATCTGCAAGGCCTTTTGCTTTAAGTCCATCAATAATGTCTGAGGTTCTTCTGCACTGCCATACTATTGCATTATATACTGGCTTACCAGTATTCTTGTCCCAAACCACTGTTGTCTCTCTCTGATTAGTAATACCTATAGCAGCGATATCCTCAGAGCTTATACCTATTTTAGCCATAGCTTCTGTAGCTACGCCGAGCTGTGTAGACCAAATTTCTATTGGATCATGCTCAACCCAACCAGCCTTTGGATAAATCTGAGTAAACTCTTTCTGGGATACGCTTACAATAAGTCCCTTCTCATTGAAGATGATACATCTTGAACTAGTTGTACCTTGGTCTAAGGCCATTACAAACTTTGCCATAATCTTCCTCCCTTTAATTAAAATATATAATATCTATATGAAAAGGAAATCACGTGCATATTTCAGCACATAATCTCTTACTTCATCAAAATTAATAAAAACTATTATTCCCATAACTTCTTTTCAGTAGTGGATATAGCCATAGCACCTGCGGCTAAAGCTTCCATCACCTCTTTTTTTGTATTTATAAGTCCTCCCGCGATTATAGGAAGGCCTACCTCCTTTTCTAAGGAGTTAATTACTTTACTGGCAACTCCAGGCATCACCTCCACTGCACTAGGCATAGATGTATGAATGCTTTTTATAGCAGTCTCTAAGGATAAAGAGTCTATGCCGAATATTCTTTGAATCGTATACAAGCCTAAATTTTTGGCATGTTTAATATTACCCTGTTTAGTTGTAATTATCCCGAAAGGATTTGCAGCATTCCTAATGAATTCTATTCCTTTTTGATCGGATTTCAGACCATCAATGAGGTCTACATGTACAAATACAATCTTATTATTATCCATTAGTGTTCTGCATATATGTACTATATTTGATATGGAACCATATAAAATGAAAACAATTTTCACACTGCTTGTCTTTACTTCTTCAAGATCACCATCATTTCTAACAGCTGCAACTATGGGATTTTCTATGAGTAGCCCCTCTATATCAATCATAAGGCTACCTCCTTTCTTTTAGTTCATTAAAGAGCGATATAATAATAGAATTCAAATTATTCAAATCTATTAAATTATATATCTATACTTAAGCTATTATACCAACTATCCCATATAAATAAATTTTATAAAATGAGCTAAGTACCTAAGGGGAATAAAAAAGGTCGCAATTAAAAAAACACCATTTTAATTGCGACATCTCCAAATCTCTGCCGAAATACCAAATATTATTAATAGTTTATTGAAATCTATTAATAGTTTACTACAACTTGTAATAGTTTACAATATATTTTCAAAATTTTTCCTTGTTAACTATTAAACAATCAATGAAATGGAGTTATCCTTCGGGATTCGCAATTTCATCAAATTTTATTTATACGTTTTTTAAAGCTTGCCTATCTTTAAAGGCTCCAGGCTTAAAATTACATCTTCTAAGGACATGCCTGCACTTATTGAAACCGCCGCAGTAATTCCACCTTCTATAAGAGGCGCATCTACAAGCTTAACTTTGCCCTTCTTCTCTTCCGATAATCCCTCAATAACCATTTCTGCAGTCATATAAGTGCTTCCCAGGTCAAAGAGCACAATAACACCTTCATCAGTAAAGGCAGCTTCTATGGCCTGCTGGGTTTTTTCAAAATCTGAACCTAAGGCTCCGTCTTGAGTACCTCCAACGCCATGAACCTTAACATCCTGTGCCATTTCCTCAATAAGCTCTATTAGCCCTTCTATCACCTTGCTGCTGTGGGATAATACAACCAATCCAACCATTTATGATACTCCCTTCTCTAGAAGATATTCGTATATTGTATTAATCATTAGATAAGAGGAGGTTGCTCCTGGATCCTGATGTCCAATACTTCTTTCTCCTAAATAACTTGCTCTACCTTTTCTTGCCGGTATGTTCTTAGTTCCTTCCATGGCCTTCATAGCCTTTTCTGCTGCCTTTCTAAAGGCTTCTATAGAGGTTTCTCCTACTTCATTGCTTTCCTTAAGAGTCTCGTAAGCTGGTATAAGAACATCCAGCATGGTCTTATCTCCCAATTCAGCCTTACCTCGAAGCTTTACTCCATCTATAGCTTCCTTAAGCATCTCCAGGAAATCCTGTAAGTCAATACTTTCCTTGCCTGCACCTTTCATTCCTGCCTTCATAAAGGCTGTCCCATAAAGTGGTCCTGAGGCTCCACCGACAATTGATACTAGAGTCATACCTGTTACCTTTAAAACCTCACCTATATCCTTGAAGCTTCCACCCTCCATTTTTCCTCTAACAGCCATAAAGCCTTTATTCATGTTACTTCCATGGTCAGCATCACCAATAGCCGCATCAAGGTCTGTTAGGTATTGCTTATTTAATTCAATAGCCTTAGCTATGTTAATAATTATTTCTGTTACTTCCTTTAAGGTAGTACCCATACAAAAATCACTTGCCTTTCAATGTATCTTTTTCACTATAATTCCATTTTAGTTTATAGGTCATTATAAAAGTTACTTTTATGGTATTATTAACAAAACATTCATAATCTTAACATAAAATAAAAGAGCAGGAAATTTATCCGCTCTTTTATTAGCTATCTTATTCTTCCACTTCTTCTCCCTCTTCAGGAGCTAATTCAAAATAGATTTCACGGTTATCTATATCCACTCTAGTACATATTACCTTAACAAAATCACCAAGCCTATAAAGCTTCTTGGTTCTCTCTCCTGTTAATGTCAGATGATTTTCATCATAAACATAAAAATCATCATCTAAATCAGTAATATGCACCAAGCCCTCTATAGTATTTGGAAGCTGAACAAACATACCAAAGCTGGTCACGGAGGATATGAGGCCAGTAAATTCCTCGCCTATCCTTTCCTTCATGTATTCAGCTTTCTTTAAGTCTTCTACCTCTCTCTCAGCCTCCTGAGCAAGTCTCTCCATCTCAGAGGATTGCTTTGAAGCTCTTTCCACAGTCTTTTCCAGCTTCTTTGCCTTTTCATCGCTGATCCTGCCATTGATGAAATCCTTGATTATCCTGTGAATCTGGAGATCTGGATATCTTCTTATAGGAGAGGTAAAATGACTATAGTACCTGGCCGCAAGCCCAAAGTGGCCAAGACTTTCAGGAGAGTATCTTGCCTGCATCATAGATCTTAGAAGCAGGGTGCTGACTACTGTTTCTTCCTTATTTCCCTTAACCTTATCCAGGATTTCTTGAAGCAGTCTTGGATGAACCTCCTTGCCCATTTTTAAGGTGTAACCAAGGTTATGGACAAAGGTAGAGAATCTCTGAAGCTTTTCTTCATCAGGATTTTCATGGACTCTATAAACAAAAGGTATATTAGTCCAATACATATGCTCTGCTATAGTTTCATTACATACAAGCATAAATTCTTCAATTATCCTGTTGGCTATTTCCCTTTCATAAGGCTTAACACTAATAGGAACGCCCTTTTCATCAAGAGTAATCTTAGACTCATCAAAATCAAAATCTATGGCTCCCCTCTGTATTCTCTTTTTATTCAAAATAGTACAGAGCTCCTCCATGGCCAGAAAATCGTCATAAAGAGACTTATATCTCTCTATAAGCTCCGGATTCTTATCCTTTAATATCTTAGTCACATCGGTATAGGTCATTCTTTCGTCAGTTCTTATAACACTTTCAACAATCTCATGCTCTAATACCTTTCCCTTTTGGTCAATAGTCATTATACAGCTTAGAGCCAACCTATCAACCTTTGGATTCAAGGAGCATAATCCATTGGAAAGCTTTTTGGGAAGCATTGGAATTACTCTATCAATAAGATATACAGAAGTTCCCCTTTCTAAGGCTTCCTTATCTAGTGGACTCTTTTCTTTAACATAGTGAGTAACATCAGCTATATGTACTCCCAGCTTAAATCTTCCTTTAGATAACCTTTCAATGGAAACAGCATCATCTAAGTCCTTAGCATCTTCACCATCTATTGTTACCATTTTCACTTCTCTAAGATCTTTTCTTCTCTTATATTCATTTTCAGGTATTTCTTCAGGGATAGCCTCCACATAGGTTACAACCTTATCTGGAAATTCCTCTGGAAGACCGTACTTTTTGATGATAGTGAGAATATCAATTCCCTTGTCGCCTTTTTTACCAAGAACATCAATTATCCTACCCTCTGGATTTCTTCTACCTTCGGGGTACTTAGTAATCTCTACTTGAACAATATCACCGGTTTTTGCCTTACCCTTTTGAGTCTTAGGAATGAAAATATCATTTTGTAGCTTCTTATCCTCCGGAACAACAAAGCCGAAGGCCTTGCTATCCTCATAGACTCCAACCACTGTCTTTATGGCTCTTTCAACAATCTTAACAATTTCTCCTTCTCTTCTCTTCCCTTCAGAATCAGCCTTAGTTATAGAAGCTATGACCCTATCACCATTCATTGCACCATTGATCATGGGACTTGGTATAAAGACATCAGTAACACCTTCTTCATCTGGTATAACAAAGCCAAAGCCTCTAGGGTGAGCTGAAAGCTTACCAGGTACCATTCCAAGCTTTTCCGTAAGGGCGTACTTTTCTGCCTTTGTCCTAACAATCAGCCCTTCTCTTTCCATGGTCTTAAGCACCTTTTTAAAGCTCTTATATTCATTTCTTTCAATGGAAAAAACCTCTGCTAGCTCCTGTATGTCCATAGGCCTGTAGGCCTGCTCCTTCATAAAATCTAGTATAGTAGCTTTTATATTCATTCCTTACCTCCTTATCTCTAAGATTAAGAGACTATTATTATTTTATTTTTACCGTAAAAGCAACAAATAATCCTATAATTATATATAACCACATTCCCACCCTAATTGTATGGCCTTTATAGAAAATTTACAATACTTATGCATTATTATAAATATTTTTCATAATTATACCTTAATAATTCTCACCATAAAAAATTGTAAATTCTATAATTTTTATGGTTATTTTTAGAGAAAAAACTGCTGAAATTACTTTCAGCAGCAAGGTTATTCCTTCATTAATTTAATATTTTTAGTAATAGACCACCAAATTCAACTATCATTGGTGCAAATACAACAGCTACTATAGTCATGAGCTTTATTAGTATATTAAGTGCCGGTCCTGCAGTATCCTTAAAGGGATCTCCTACAGTATCTCCTACTATTCCGGCCTTATGAGCAGGACTATTTTTACCTCCATGAACTCCCGATTCTATATACTTTTTAGAGTTATCCCAAGCTGCTCCTGCATTGGACATTAATATAGCTAGCAGTACTCCAGAAGAAATAGCACCTCCTATTAGACCTCCCAGGGCCTCAGCACCTAAAAGCACTCCTACCCCTAAGGGTATGGCTATAGCTAGAATTCCTGGAAGTATCATTTCTTTTAGAGCTGCGGTAGTAGAGATATCAATGCATGTTCCATAATCCGGTACCGTTTCTCCTTCCATAATTCCAGGTATTTCTTTAAACTGTCTTCTAACCTCATTAACCATCTGATTTGCAGCCCTACCCACAGACTCCATGGTCAAGGCACCATAGAGGAAAGGAAGCATTGCACCTATGAGCACTCCTACAAGAGTTGTAGGTGATAAAATATCTATTACCGATAGATTTACAGCCTGTGCATAAGAGGCAAAGAGAGCCAGTGCTGTTAAAGCAGCAGAGCCTATGGCAAAGCCCTTGCCTATAGCAGCAGTAGTGTTTCCAACAGAGTCAAGCTTATCGGTGATATTTCTAACCTCATGAGGAAGACCTGCCATTTCAGCTATTCCTCCAGCATTATCTGCTATAGGCCCATAAGCATCAACAGAAACCACTATACCAGTAGTGGAGAGCATTCCCACAGCAGCCAAGGATATACCATAGAGCCCCATAGTTGCATTAGAAGCTCCACCTAAAATAAAATACGACATTAGTATTCCCACTGAAATTAAAAGAATAGGAAACATTGTAGATTTCATTCCTACTGCCAGTCCAGAAATAATAGTAGTAGCTGAACCAGTTTCTGACTGTCTTGCAACCTCTTTTACACTTTCATAATCAGCAGAGGTATAAACTTCTGTAATCTTACCAATAGCTAATCCAACAATAAGACCAATAGCCACCGCTGCAAAGGCCTTAAAATCGCCAAAGGTTATGTAGCCCAATACAGCTGCACAGATTACTAAGATAACTCCAGAGACATAGGTCCCTGCATCCAGCGCTCTCTGAGGATTCTCAGCCTTGCTGCTCCTAACTATTAAAGCTCCAATAATAGAGGCGATAACTCCAGCCGCAGCAAGGAGCATTGGAAAGCCTACTCCCTCTGACCCTTCAAAAGCAATTGCGCCTAGAGTTATTGCTGATATAATAGCACCAACATAGGATTCAAAGAGATCTGCTCCCATACCAGCAACATCTCCCACATTATCTCCAACATTATCTGCAATTACCGCAGGGTTTCTCGGATCATCCTCAGGTATCCCTGCTTCAAGCTTTCCAACCAGGTCTGCTCCCACATCTGCAGCTTTTGTATAAATACCTCCCCCTACTCTAGCAAACAGGGCTATGGAGCTTGCTCCAAGGCCAAAGCCCGTAAGAATATCACTATCAAAATTAAATATTATTGCCAATACTCCAATACCAATAACTCCGAGGCCTACCACAGACATCCCCATTACAGCACCACCGGAAAAGGCAATGTTCAAAGCCTTTTGCTGACCCTTCTTAGCAGCTTCAGCGGTCCTAACATTGGACTTCACTGCTACCTTCATTCCAAAGAAGCCTGCCAGTATTGAAAATACAGCTCCCACAACAAAGCAGATAGCTGTAGGAATACTAATAAAAAATCCAATTACAATAGCCACAAAGACAATAAAGAAAGCTAAATACTTATATTCTCTCTGCAAGAAGGCCATGGCTCCCTGCTGGATATATCCAGCAATTTCTCTCATTCTATCATTTCCGTCAGATTCTTTATCAATGCTATTAGTAAGAAAATAAGCAAATAAAAGTGCCGCAACTCCACTTGCAGCCAGTAAAATAGAACTAATCATATAATTACCCCCGCCTTAAAAATATACTCTATATTTCAAAATATACCATAATTTTATTAAATAGTGTATACTTTTTAACAAATTTTCTTAATATTGTGCATATCAATTACTCATAATATAGCTTTTATATGGTTAATATATCTATATATGTCTAAATACAATAGTATTTAAAATTATTATTCATTCCTCCAGGAGATAATTACAGTAAAATTTGGGCAAAATAAAAAGCCATCCTTATTAAAGAATGGCCTGTCATTTCTAAACTAAATTTAGTATTAAAGTATTTATTGCAAACGCTACTGCGGAGAATATTGTTATCTTATAAAGCAAAGCTTCCTTTGTTCTCTTTTTGTTTTTTGAGAAGAATGTGTCAGAAGCTCCCTGCACAAGACCTTTAAATCCATCAGACTTTGAAGGCTGCATAAGAACCGATACCATAAGAATTATTGCCAAGATAACCTCTACTATAAATAAACCTAATTTCACGAGTTTCACCTCCACAGATTTTGAAAATTACTCTATTAGTTTATCACACTTAATCACCTAATACAACCATTTACTTTCCCCAAATCCCAATTCCCCCCCAAATATTCTCAATAATCTATATTCTATGCACATGCTCCTATCTTTTGCTCTTTCACTCTTCTCTATTCTCTATTCTCTATTCTCTATTCTCTGCCCTTCTGCTCTTATCTTTTATCTTTATAGCTCTTACCTCTTAACTGCTCTTATCTTTTATCTTTGCTCTTTCCCTTGCTCTTGCTCTTACCTATTAGCGCAGCTAATAATCTCCCTATTAGCGAAGCTAATAATTTCCCTCTCTTCTCCTCTCTTCTCTCTTCTCTATTCTCTATTATCTCTTCTCTGCTCTTCTGCTCTTCTGCTCTTCAACTCTTACCTCTTAGTTTTTACCTCTTAGTTAAAAAAAGCCCCAGGACCAAGTCCCAAGGCTCTTTTAAAACTATTTATTCATGTTCTTTATATTCTTAACGTTGAAGAAAGCATCAAGGCCTCTGTATTCAGCAACCTCTCCTAGCTCATCTTCTATTCTAAGAAGCTGGTTGTACTTAGCAACTCTTTCAGATCTTGCTGGAGCACCAGTCTTTATTTGACCAGCATTCATAGCAACAACTAAATCAGCTATAGTAGTATCTTCAGTTTCACCGGATCTGTGGGAAACTACTGCAGTGTAGCCTGCTCTGTTAGCCATTTCTATAGCATTAAGAGTTTCAGTTAAAGTACCAATTTGGTTAAGCTTTATAAGTATAGAGTTAGCAGTGTCTCTGTCTATACCCATCTTTAATCTCTTGGAGTTTGTAACGAATAGGTCGTCACCTACTAACTGAATCTTGTTTCCAAGCTTTTCAGTCATAAGCTTCCAGCCTTCCCAATCCTCTTCTGCCATACCATCTTCGATGGAGATGATTGGATATTTTTCTACTAGGTCAGCATAGTAGTTAACCATTTCTTCTGGGGAAAGAAGCTTTCCTTCGCTAGCAAGGTTGTATTTTCCATCCTCGAAAATTTCTGAGGAAGCAGGGTCTAATGCTATGAATATATCCTTACCAGGAACATAGCCAGCCTTCTTTATAGCTTCAACTATAACCTGTATAGCTTCTTCATTGGACTTAAGGTTAGGAGCGAAACCACCTTCATCACCTACACCAGTTTCATGTCCTTGTTCTTTAAGGTAGCTCTTAAGAGCATGATATACTTCTGAGGACATTCTTAAAGCTTCGCTGAAGCTTGATGCACCTGCAGGCATAACCATGAATTCTTGAAGATCTACGGAGTTGTCAGCATGCTTTCCACCATTGATGATGTTCATCATTGGAACTGGAAGAACCTTAGCATTTACTCCACCGATATATTTGTATAGAGGAAGACCTAAGCAGTTAGCAGCAGCCTGAGCAACAGCTAAGGATACTCCTAAAGTTGCATTAGCACCAAGCTTACCTTTGTTTTCAGTTCCATCTAATTCTATTAAAGTTTTGTCTATTAATGGCTGATCAAAAACATTTAATCCTATAAGCTCAGAAGCTACTAAGTCATTTACATTTTCTACAGCTTTTAGAACGCCCTTACCGTTATATTGAGACTTGTCTCCATCTCTAAGTTCTACTGCTTCGTAGATACCAGTAGATGCTCCTGAAGGAACAGCAGCTCTTCCCATAGTACCATCTTCAAGTACAACTTCAACCTCAACAGTTGGGAAGCTTCTTGAATCAAGAATTTGTCTTGCATATACATCTACTATTTCTACATATTGTTTTTGTAGCATTATAAAATCCTCCTTGTGATTAAATATTTATATTTAATGAAATATAAATCTATATTAGTTTTTTCCATACAGAGGAAATAATATTCCTCTGTATGTGCTATTTTAAACCAAATTAACACCTAACTTCAGTTAGGTTATTTTACTATTAGTGACTTACCAGTCATCTCAGTAGGCACCTCTACTCCCATTTCATCTAAAAGAGTAGGTGCTATATCAGCAAGCTTTCCACCATCTCTAAGGCTTCTTCCTTCAGCATTCTTAGAAACATATAAGAATGGTACAGGATCTGTAGTATGGGAGGTGAATGGATCTCCTGTGGAGTAATCCACCATAATCTCAGCATTACCATGGTCAGCTGTAATGAATACGGATCCGTACATGGAGAGAACCTTATCCACAACCTTACCTAAGCAATCATCCACTGCTTCCACAGCCTTTTTAGCTGCTTCAAAAACACCAGTATGACCAACCATGTCTGGGTTAGCGTAGTTCATTATGATAAGGTCATAATGTCCTGTATCTAATCTCTGTAGAACCTCTTGAGTCATCTCATAGGCACTCATTTCTGGCTTAAGGTCATAGGTAGCTACCTTTGGAGAAGGTATTAACACTCTATCCTCTCCTTCATTAGGAAGCTCAACACCACCATTAAAGAAGAAGGTTACATGTGCATACTTTTCAGTTTCAGCAATTCTCAGCTGCTGTAAGCCCTTAGAGCTTATATATTCACCTAAGGTATTAGTATAGCTTTGTGGTGAATAAGCAACATGAACATTTTCTAAGGTTTTATCATACTGAGTAAGGGTTACATAGGTTAAATCTAAATTATTTCTTTCAAAGCCTGTAAACACCTTATCATTAATAGCTCTAGTAATTTCTCTTGCTCTATCAGGTCTGAAATTGAAGAATATTATAGAATCCTTATCCTTAATTTTTGCAGTTGGTTTGCCATCCTCTAGTATTACACAAGGAAGTACAAACTCATCTGTTTTATTGTCATGATAGGAATTGTCCATGCATTCTACTGCACTGTTTGCAGTTTCACCCTTACCTAATACCAGGGCATTATATGCAAGCTCAACTCTCTCCCATCTATTATCTCTATCCATGGCATAATATCTACCACTGATTGTTGCAACCTTACCTACACCTATTTCCTTCATAGCATCTTCTATTTCAACTATGAAATCTCTACCTGAGGTAGGTGGTACATCTCTTCCATCCATAAAGGCATGGAGATATACCTTGCTTAAACCTCTAGCCTTTGCCATTCTTAGAAGACCCTTCACATGATCAATGTGAGAATGAACACCACCATCGGATAATAAGCCTAATAGGTGAAGAGCAGAATTGTTTTCTTTAGCCTTATCCATGGCTAAGATTAAGGCTTCGTTATCGTAAAAGTCACCATCTTCTATTGCTTTAGTTATTCTTGTAAGCTCTTGATAAACTACTCTTCCTGCTCCAATATTTAAATGACCAACCTCTGAGTTACCCATCTGACCTTTTGGAAGTCCAACCTCCATACCACTAGCTAAAAGCTGAGTATGAGGATAGGAAGCAAAAAGCTTATCATAATTAGGCTTATTTGCGGCCTCAACAGCATTACCTTCTGATTTAGGAGCAATACCGAAGCCGTCTAATATCATTAACATTACTGGTTTTTTTGCCATAGTTACCTCCAAATTAACTTTATATAGCGACACTTTGTAATTTTCCATCTAAAATTATACTATATTAGATAGCTCAATTACAATATAGCAAATATTACCTATCTGTTAATAGTTAATATTTTTGAAGGATTAGAAGTTAACGATGGCGGAAAAATCTGATGCTTTAAGACTTGCTCCTCCAACTAGAGCTCCATCTATATCAGTTTGTTCCATTTGCTCTTTTATAGTGGAAGGCTTAACAGAACCACCGTACTGTATTCTTACCTTGAGAGCAACCGCATCTCCATAAGCTCTTGCCACCATGGCTCTTATGGACTTGATAGTGTCGTTAGCCTGCTCGGAGGTAGCAGTCTTACCTGTACCTATAGCCCATATAGGCTCATAGGCTATAACAAGAGCTTCTACCTGCTCTGATGTTAATCCTTCTAGATCTTTTTCTATCTGTGCGCCGATTATTTCTTCTGTTTTGTTAGCTTCTCTTTCTTCAAGAGACTCTCCTACGCATAGTATAGGAATTAGATTATGGTCAAAAGCTTTCTTAAGCTTCTTGTTAACTGTTTCATCAGTTTCATTGAAGTATTGTCTTCTTTCACTGTGACCAATTATAACATAATCTACCTTTAGGGCTTCCAGCATTCCTGGTGCTACCTCTCCAGTAAAGGCTCCATTTTCTTCAAAGTGCATGTTTTGAGCACCAACCTTTATGTTTGAACCAGCAGCGGCCTTAACTGCAGCATCTAAAGCTATAAAGGGAGGACAAACAACTACCTCACAGCTAGCAGCTGCTACCTGTGGTTTTAATTCCTCTATAAGCTTAACTGCTTCCTCTACTGTGTAATGCATTTTCCAGTTTCCTGCTATTATTGCTTTTCTCATCCTTACACCCCGCTTTTATAAAATATATACTTAATAATTTTACTTATTATTTAATGCAGCTATTCCTGGAAGCTCTTTTCCTTCTAAGAATTCTAAGGAAGCTCCACCACCAGTGGATATATGAGTCATCTTGTCCCCATAGCCTAAAATATTAACTGCTGCAGCACTGTCTCCACCACCAATTATTGTTGTTGCATCAGTTTCTGCAAGAGCAGCAGCCACTGCCTTTGTACCAGCAGCGAAGTTTTCAAATTCAAAAACTCCCATAGGTCCATTCCATATAACTGTTTTAGCTTCCTTTACAGCATCAGCATAAGCCTTTGAAGTCTTTGGTCCTATATCTAAGCCCATGTAGCCATCAGAAATATTTGCATCCTCAGTAACTACTGGCTCGCTATCTGCAGCAAACTTATCAGCTACCACATTATCTACTGGAAGTAAAAGCTTAACACCTTTATCCTCAGCCTTCTTCATCATTTCCTTAGCGTATTCTACCTTATCTTCCTCTACTAAGGAGCTTCCTATGGTAAAGCCTTGAGCTTTTAAGAAGGTATATGCCATTCCTCCACCAATTATTAATGTATCAACCTTTTCTAGAAGGTTATTTATAACATTAATCTTATCGGAAACCTTAGCTCCTCCTAAGATTGCTACGAAAGGTCTAACAGGATTTTCTACAGCTGAGCCTAAGAACCTAAGCTCCTTCTCAATAAGATATCCACATACAGCTGTATCTAAATACTCAGTTACGCCAACGGTGGAGCAGTGAGCTCTATGAGCTGTTCCAAAGGCATCATTAACATATACATCTGCTAAGGAAGCTAATTCCTTACTAAACTCCTCACCATTTTTTGTTTCTTCTTTTCTGTATCGAGTATTTTGAAGAAGCACAACCTCACCATTCTTCATTTCCTCTACAGCTTTTTTAGCATTAGCACCAACAACCTCATCATCGGCAGCAAATTTAACTTCCTGTCCTAAGTGCTCTGATAATCTATCAGCTACAGGCTTTAAGGATAATTCAGGCTTAGCTTCTCCCTTAGGCTTTCCTAAGTGAGAGCATAGTATAACCTTACCACCATCAGCTATAAGCTTCTTTATAGTAGGTAGGGCTGCTACTATACGATTTTCATCAGTAATCTTTCCATCCTTTAAAGGAACATTGAAATCACATCTAACCAAAACCTTAAGTCCATTTACATTTATGTCATCAATTGATTTCTTGTTATACATACCATTGCCTCCTGATTATAATATCCTCTATTTTTAGAGGTGAATTAATAAAAAAGAAAAACAGGTCCGACCCTTAAGATCGGACCCATCCTAGGATCTTGATTTATTGTCAAATTTATATATTATGCTAATTCAGCAAAGTATTTTATTGTTCTAACCATCTGGCTAGTGTATGAATTTTCATTGTCATACCAAGCAACTACCTGAACCTGAGTTGTTCCATTATCAAGAGGAAGAACCATTGTTTGAGTAGCATCAAATAAGGAACCATAACTAATTCCTATTATATCTGAGGATACTAATTCTTCTTCAGTGTATCCGAAGGATGCACTGGAAGCAGCCTTCATTGCTGCATTTATTTCCTCAACTGTTACGCTTCCTTCTACAACTGCAGTTAATATTGTAGTGGAGCCTGTTGGAACTGGTACTCTTTGTGCTGATCCTATAAGCTTGCCGTTTAATTCAGGTATAACTAAGCCTATAGCCTTAGCAGCTCCTGTGGAGTTAGGTACTATATTAACAGCTGCTGCACGAGCTCTTCTTAAATCGCCCTTTCTTTGAGGACCATCAAGAGTCATCTGATCTCCAGTGTAAGCATGGATTGTTGACATTATACCAGATTTAATTGGTTTTAAATCATTTAAAGCCTTTGCCATAGGAGCTAAGCAGTTAGTTGTGCAGGATGCTGCAGATATAACTGTATCCTCAGCCTTTAACACATCTTCATTTACTCCGAATACTACTGTTGGAAGATCATTTCCTGCAGGTGCGGAGATAACAACCTTCTTAGCACCAGCTTTGATGTGAGCTTCTGCTTTAGCTTTAGAAGTAAAGAAGCCTGTGCACTCTAATACTACATCTACATCTAAATCTCCCCATGGTAATTCTTCAGGATTTGGTTTTGCATAGATTTTTATTTCCTTACCATCAACTGTTATGGAATCATCTCCGTAGGAAACTTTATCACCTAATGCATATCTACCTTGTGCTGAATCATACTTTAATAAGTGAGCTAACATCTTTGGAGAAGTTAGGTCATTTATAGCTACTATCTCATAACCTTCTGCACCAAACATCTGTCTGAAAGCAAGACGTCCTATACGTCCAAAACCATTAATCGCAACTTTTACTGCCATAATATAATTACCTCCTATTAAAAACATATTTAATATTTTAAAAAAATATTTATCATATTATATTATTAGAATGTGGCAAAGAATATTATTTATACATCTATTCCACATTCTCAAAACTTAAAAGCTTAAGTATTTCTTCTGCTGCAGCTTCATCGATAAAAAGAATTCCATTACCATTACCTCTACAGGCTGACAAAATAGCTTTAGCCTTCTTTTTACCACCGGCAACGGCTAAATGCAGTATATCCTTTTTAACATCTTTTATACTCATGGCCAAAGTGGGTGATGAATATACCAATTCACCTTTTTCGTTAAAATAACAGCCATAAGCTTCGCCTACAGCACCTAAGCTATTTATCTTTTGAATCTTATTATCTGATAGCCCTCTCTTTTTAGCCATGTGCTCAGCGTTACCAATGCCATAAAGCATTATACTTGCCTTTTGAATCACCTTAACTGTTTCGCTGATCTCCTCTTCCTTCATAAGAGATTCCATAACCTCATGGCTTATATTATCAGGTATATGAAGCATCTTGTAGCTTCCTCCAAGCTTCCCTGCTAAGACATAAGCAAGGGTGTTTGCTTGAGTTTCTACATTTCTGCCCATACCTCCTCTTAAAGGAACTACCATGACATTCTTGTATTGAGTATTGCTGCTTATATGGTTTACAACTTCCTTAACCATAGTTCCTCCAGTAATACCAAGAATATCATCATTCTTTAAAGCACTCTTAAGGTAGGATGCTGCTTCCTTTGCAATTTCTTTGAGAACAGAATAGTCAACATCACTATCACCAGGCACAACAATCACTCTATCCATTCCCATAGCTACCTTAAGCTTTTCTTCAATTCCTGAGATGTCTCGAGTATCTATCAAAAACTCTCTTAGCTTCTCAATTATCTCTTCTCCATCCTTAGTAACTGTCATACCAGCTGCATTGATGCTTATGAGATTCTGATC